>CAIWXW010000029.1 GCA_903916755.1 uncultured Opitutaceae bacterium
CATCCGTCGCCGCGGCCGGGCCGCCCGCGCCGCGGGCGCCCATGGGGCCGCGGCGCGGCCCGCGCTGCCCCTGCTGCTCCAGCAGCCGCTGCTGGGCCTGCCGCTGCTGCTGTTCGAAATTGTACTTTTGGAACGCGTCGCGCCAGCGCTGGATCAGATCGTTGAACCGGTCGCGCTGCGCCGGATCAAGGACCGCCGCGATCTGGTCCTCGAGATGCTCGAGGATCACCTCGGTGCTGTGGGTCGTGTCGCGCCGCAGGCGGCGGAGATCCTCGGCCGCCTGGTTGACCAGCGGGCGGATCTTTTCGCGCTCTTCCGGCGGCGCCTTGATCTGGTTGACGAACCGCTGCATGAGCTGCGGCCCAAATTGCTGCGGCTGCGGCAGGCCGCGCGGGCCGCCGTTGCGCGCGCCCTGCTGCTGTTGCTGCTGCACCTGCTGCAGCTGCTGGCGCAGGGAGCCGACCATGCGCATGAATTCCTGCTGCTCGGTCTCATGCCGAAGGCGCTCCTCGACGCGCTCACGCTGCTCCTCCTCGCGCTGGTGCGCGAACCGCTCAAAGCGACCCCGCGTGACCTGGACCATCACGACGCCCCCGATGACGGCGCCCGCGACCAGTATCACCACAAAGGCGGCGACGACGGCCGCGACGCGCAGGACTTGGTTCATCTCGCGCCTAGGAGACGATGTCGACCAGCTCCGCCACGGGGTCGTCGGCGGACGGGCTCGGGGTGGAGGCATCCGCCGCCGGCATTGCCGCCGCGGGGACGTCCGCGCTCTCCGGGCTGGCGGCGGATGGCGCCGCCGCCACCGTGGGGGCCGGCCCATTGCCGTCCGAGAAAAGGCGGACCAGGGTCGGATAGCTCACGCCGGTGGCGAGGACCGCCAGCGCGCAGGCGACGCCCATGGCGCGCAGGGAAAGACGGAGCGAGAACTGGGCCCAGAACGAGACCGGCGCGGCTTCCCCCGACAGCGCCTGCGCGGCCACGCGCGCGGCGAGTCCATAGGGCGCGGACCGGTCGCGGTCATCAGGCAGGCGGCGGGCGGCGGCGGCGAGGCGCTGCCAGGCATCGGGAGGATTCATGAACCTTCCTTCTTTTTTAGTTCGGCAAAAAGTTTCTGCAACTTCCTTCTGGCCCGGAACGCCCGCACTTTGACGAGCGAGGGATTCCAGCCAGTGATGACGCTGATCTCAGCGATGCTCTTCTGCTCGAGGTCGAGCAGCTGCACCACCATCCGGTCCTCTGGCTTCAGTTGCCCGAGGAGGCGGGCCACCAGCTCCCGCGTCGCGACCGCATCGTCGGGCATGGCGCCGTCATCGGCGGTCACCGCGTCCAGCACCTGGGCCTCGTTCTCCGACAGGTCCGCCCAGCGAAACTCCGGCCGGCGCTTCTGCGCCCGCAGCTGGTCGATGCAGGTAGTGACCGCGATCCGCGAAACCCAGTGCGGAAAGGGGACGGCTCCCTGATATTGTGCCAGGCGCGTGAACATCTTCAGGAAGATATCCTGGGTGAGGTCCTCTTCGGACACGCGCCGGGGCAGATGCGCCCGGACAATCCGGATAACGAGGGGATGGAGGTGCTCCACGAGCTCTCGCGCAGCGCCCTGATCGCGCAAACGTACGCGGTCAAGACAGCCAGCCAGATCGAACGACTGGTCGTCAGGCATAAGTACATTGAGGCAACGTCGAACACATTGCCCAAGACGCGGTGGGAGGGCGGGAGGTTACAGCGCCTTGACTTTTGGGCCGCCGCGCCGATATACAATGGAAAATCGATGGCAAATTGCCTTCAGGCTCTACGACTTACGTACACGCGCGACCGCTAAGCCGCCTAGCGGCGGGTTGCGCGCAGGCCTTTGATTGTGTGGCTGGCCGCCGTCCGTGGTGAGCCATTTTGACTGCATTCGTCCGTCCCTGTTAGTAAATTTCAGCCGTTTCTGAACCTTCTGCCCTCATGCAACCCGCCCCTGTGAGCAAGTACCGCCCGTTTCCGCCTGTCCTCCTGCCCGGACGCCAATGGCCCAACCGCACCCTGGCCCACGCGCCGATCTGGTGCAGCGTCGACCTCCGCGACGGCAACCAGGCCCTGGCCCAGCCGATGAGCGTGGAGGAGAAGCTGGAGTTCTTCGACCTCCTGGTCCGGATGGGCTTCAAGGAGATCGAGGTCGGCTTTCCCTCGGCGTCCCAGATCGAGTTCGACTTCACCCGCCGCCTCATCGACGAGCATCGCGTGCCCGATGACGTCGCGATCCAGGTGCTGTGCCAGTGCCGCGAGGACCTGGTCGACCGGAGCCTCGAGGCCCTGCAGGGGGCGAAGAACGTCATCTTCCATCTCTACAACTCCACCTCCCCCGCCCAGCGGAAGTACGTCTTCGGCCTGGAGAAGGCCGGGATCGTCCAGATCGCGACGCGGGCGGTCGAGCACCTGAAGCAGCGGAGCCGCGCCCTGGTGGCCGCGGGCACCCGCCTGCGCCTGGAGTACTCGCCCGAGAGCTTCACCAGCACCGAGCTGGAATTCTCCCTGGAGATCTGCGAGGCCGTTTCCGACGTCTGGCAGCCGACCCCCGCGGACAAGATCATCCTGAACCTCCCCGTGACGGTCGAATACGCCATGCCGAACGTCCACGCCGACCAGATCGAGTGGATGTGCGGAAAATTGCGCCGGCGCGACGCCACCATCGTCTCGCTGCATGCGCACAACGACCGCGGCACCGGCGTGGCGGCCACCGAGCTGGCGCTCCTGGCCGGCGCGGACCGGGTCGAGGGCACGCTCTTCGGCAACGGCGAGCGCACCGGCAACGTCGACCTGGTCACGGTGGCCCTCAACCTCTACACACAGGGCGTCCATCCCGGCCTCGACTTCAGCGACATCAACGGCATCCGCGAGGTGTACGAGCGCTGCACCCGCCTGGAGGTCCCGCCGCGCCATCCCTACGCGGGCGAGCTGGTCTTCACCGCCTTCAGCGGCTCGCATCAGGACGCCATCAAGAAATCCTGGGCCGTGCAAAAGCCCGACGCCCCCTGGGACGTGCTCTACATCCCGATCGACCCGGCCGACATCGGCCGCAGCTACAAGGCGATCATCCGGATCAACTCCCAGTCCGGCAAGGGCGGCGTCGCCTACGTCCTCGAAAACGAGTTCGGCTTCCAGCTGCCCAAGCTGATGCACAAGGAAATCGGGCGCCTGATCAACGAGGTGGCCGACACGCGGGGCACGGAGCTCGGCCCCCAGGAGGTGTATGACGTCTTCAAGGAGGAATACCTGGAGAACCAGAAGACGCCCCTCGCCCTCTCGGGTGTCCGCTTCCTAAACCGGCCCGACGAGGTCACCTGCGAGGCGAGCATCGTCTTCAACGGGACCGGCCTGACCGTGGCCGGCTCCGGCAACGGTCCCATCGCCGCCTTCGTGCGCGCGCTCCAGGATGAGCGCCTGCGCGCGCAGGGGCTGCCGAAATTCGACATCCTCAACTACTCGGAGCACTCGCTGGGCAAGGGCGCCGAGGCCAAGGCGGTCAGCTACATCCAGATCAAGACCGACCACGGCCGCTCCGTCTATGGCGCGGCCACGCACACCAACATCGAGCTGGCCTCGGTCCGGGCGATCGTGAGCGCGGTCAATCGGGCGCTGGCCCAGAAAAAATAACATGCGACCACCCCTCCTCCTCTGCCTGGCCACGCTCGGTCTTTCCCCGGCGGTGGCCGCGCCGGGCCCGGCCCCGCGCGCGGATTTCCTGCGCCTGATTGACCGGCCGCGTGTGGCGCTCGACGCCACCGCGTCCGCCCCGGCCCGGGAGGACGCACTGGTGCGGATCGACTTCAGCTACCAGACCGAAGCGGGCCAGCGCGTGCCGGGGATCCTGATCGAGCCCGCGATGGCGGCGGGCCGACGGCCGGCGGTCATCGCCCTTCACGGCACGGGCGGCCGCAAGGAAAACGAGCTGCCCCTCCTGCGCGAACTGGCGCACCTCGGCTTCGTCGCCGTCGCGATCGACGGGCGCTACCACGGCGCCCGGGCCCCGGGCGGGAGGGAGGACTACCCGGCCGCCATCCTGCGCGCCTATCGCACGGGCCGGGAGCACCCCTTCTTCTTCGACAGCGTGTGGGACACCATGCGGCTGGTCGACTGGCTGCAGGCGCGGCCCGAGGTGGACGGGGCGCGGCTCGGGCTGATCGGCATCTCCAAGGGCGGCATCGAGGCCTACCTCACGGCGGCGGTCGATCCGCGGATTGCCGTCGCCGTGCCCTGCATCTCGGTCGAGAGCTTCCGCTGGGCGGAGGAGCACGACTCCTGGCATTCGCGCATCGGCACGATCCAGGGCGCCTTCGACCAGGCGGCCAAGGACGCCGGCGTCGTCCAGCCGGGCGCCGCCTTTGTCCATGCCTTCTATGCGCGCGTCGCCCCCGGCATCGACGGGGAATTCGACGGCCCGTCGATGGTGCCGCTGATCGCGCCGCGCCCGCTCCTCGCGATCAACGGCGATTCCGATCCGCGCACGCCCCGGCCGGGCCTGGACGAGACCCTGGCCATCATTGGCTCCGCCTACCGCGACGCCGGCGCCGCGGATCACTTCGCCTTCCTTCTCCAGCCCCACACCGGGCACAAGGTCACGGAAGCCGGCTACGCGCAGGCCAAGGCGTGGTTCGTGCGCTGGCTGAAACCATGAGGTTCGCCCCCGCCAAGCCCGCGTTGACCGGCGAGACGCTTGAATCGCTGACCGCGCTGCTCAAGGCGCAGGGGGAGCCGGCGTTCCGCGCCAAGCAAATCCTGGACTGGGTCTACAAGAAGCGCGCGCGCTCCTGGGCGGATATGACGAACCTGCCGCGCCCGCTGCGGGCCTGGCTGGACGCCACCTTCGCCCTCATGCCGGCGGACCTGGTCCTCAACCAGCAGTCAGCCGACGTGACCGACAAGCTCCTGCTCAAGCTTGAGGATCACTCGCTGATCGAGACCGTGATCATTCGCGTGCCACAGGAGGGGGTGGGCCTCGACCATTCGCGGAAGACGATCTGCATCTCCACCCAGGTCGGCTGCGCGATGGCCTGCGTCTTCTGCGCCAGCGGGCTCGAGGGCCTCAAGCGCAACCTCACCGCCGGCGAGATCGTCGCCCAGCTGCTGCAGGTCTGCTACCGGGAGGACGCGCGCACGCCGCGCGCGCATGCGGAACTGGCGTCGTTCGACAACATCGTGGTCATGGGCATGGGCGAGCCGCTGGCGAACTACGAGGCCCTGCTGCGGGCGCTGACCATCGTCAATGCCGACTGGGGCCTGGGCTTCGGCGCGCGCCGGATCACGATCTCGACCAGCGGCCTGGTCCCGAAGATCCTCCAGCTGGCCGACGAGGCGCTCGGGTTTCGCCTCGCGATCTCGCTGCACGGCGCGACCGACGAGGTCCGCGAGCGGATCATGCCGGTGAACAAGGCCTATCCCCTGGCCAAGCTCCTGCCGGCGGTGAAGGCCTTCAACGAGCGGCACGGCCGGATGGTGACGCTGGAATTCATCCTGATCGAGGGCGTCAACGACTCGCTGGAGCAGGCGGAAATCCTCCGCGACATCGCGCGCGACCTGCACGCCCATGTGAACCTGATTCCCTACAACACCGTGGAGGGGCTGCCCTGGCGCCGGCCCGCTCTCGCCCGCCAGGAGGAGTTCGCGCACGTGGTCGGAATGAGCGGCGCCTCGGTGACGCTGCGGCGGGAGAAGGGCCATGACATTGACGCCGCCTGCGGGCAGCTGCGGCTGAAGACCGAAAAGGGCATCGCCGCGGGCTAGGCGCGCCGCGAAGCGGCTGCATTGCCTTGCCTTTTTTTGGCTGGTCGAACCCGATGACCTTCCGCTAGGGAACTTTCTCCCTTTTTTTTCGTCTCCCCCTCCCGCATGATTGAAGTCAGAGGATTGGTCAAAACCTTCGGCGCCAAGCGCGCCGTGGACGGCGTCAGCTTCGTAGTCCGCCGCGGCGACATCCTGGGATTCCTCGGGCCCAACGGCGCCGGCAAGTCGACGACGATGAAAATGATCACGGGCTTCCTCCGCCCGACGGCCGGGACTGCCCTGGTCGACGGGATCGACGTCGAAGCCGACCCGGTGGCCGTCAAGCGGCGCCTCGGCTACCTGCCGGAGAGCTCGGCGGGCTATCCGGAAATGACGGTCCAGGAATTCCTCGGCTTCATCGCGGAGATCCGGGGCTTTCGCACCCCGGCGGCGCGCCGCGCCCAGGTCGATCGCGCCGTGGGCCTGACCCATCTGGGCTCGGTGCGGACGCAGACGATCGAGACCCTCTCCAAGGGCTACAAGCAGCGGGTCGGATTTGCCCAGGCGCTCCTCCACGATCCCCCGGCGCTGGTCCTCGACGAGCCGACCGACGGCCTCGATCCCAACCAGAAAAACGAGGTGCGAACGCTCATCCGCAGCATGGCGGTCGAAAAGGCGGTCATCCTCTCGACCCACATCCTCGAGGAGGTCGAGGCCATCTGCAACCGGGTCATCATCATCTCCCGCGGCCGGGTCGTGGCGGACGAAACCCCCGCGCAGCTCCAGGCCCGCCAGCCGGGCGCGCGCCTCGACGAGATCTTCCGGAACCTGACGCAATCCGACCTATGAGCTCCCAAGTCGGTCCCCTCTTCAAGCGCGAGTTTCTCGGCTATTTCCGCTCGCCGGTCGGCTACGTCTTCCTCGTGGCCTTCCCGGTGATCTCGGTGGCCCTCGCCTTCTCGCGCTATGGCGGCTTCTTCCAGGCCGGCATGGCCAGCCTGGACAGCCTCTTCACCTTCTACCCCTGGCTCTTCCTTTTCCTCGTTCCCGCCGTGGGCATGCGCCTGTGGTCGGAGGAAAAGCGCTCGGGCACGGTCGAGCTGCTCTTCACGCTGCCGGTCACGACCCTGGACGCCGTCCTGGGCAAGTTTCTGGCCGGATGGGCGTTCCTGACCCTCGCGATCGCGCTCAGTTTTCCGATGGCGCTCACGGTGGCCTATCTCGGCTCGCCCGACTGGGGCGTGATGGGGGCGACCTACCTGGGGGCGTTCCTGATGGCGGGCGGCTACCTCGGCGTCTGCTCGCTGGCCTCCGCGCTCACCCGCAACCAGGTCATCGCCTTCGTGGTCGGCCTCGCCGCGTGCGCCGTCCTCCTGTTCCTGGGACTGAGCAGCTTCACGGATTTCCTCGAGGGCTTCCTGCCCGTCCGGGCCGCGGACCTCATCTCCAATTTCAGCTTCATCACCCACTTTGACGCGTTCCGCAAGGGCATCATCGATCCGAAGGACGTGGTCTTTTTCCTCTCGCTCATGGGCTTCACCCTCTTCCTCAACGCCGCCGCGCTGGAGCGCTGAACCGTCCCATGACCTTCAGCCGCAAAATCCTCTACACCCTCCTGCTCCTCGTCGCGCTGGTCCTGGTGAACTACCTGGCCTCGTCGCTCCCGGCGCGGGTCGACGCCACCGCCGAGCACATCTACACCCTGTCGCCGGGCACCCGGTCGCTCCTCGGCGGAATCGAGGAGCCCGTGACGCTTGACCTCTACTGCTCGAAGGCCGCCACCGGACAGTATATCGAGTACAAGAATTACGCCGAGCGCGTGCGCGAGATGCTGCGGGAGTACGTGCGCGCGGCCCATGGCAAGCTGACCCTCAATCTGATCGACCCCGCCCCGGACACGCCGGAGGAGGAGAAGGCCACCGCGGCGGGCCTCGAGCCCCAGACGCCGCCCGGCGGCGCCGACCCGTTCTATTTCGGGGTGGTGGCGACCCAGGCGGACCAGCAGAAGGCGATCGCCGCCCTCACGCCGCAGCGCGAGCAGTTCCTGGAGTACGACCTCTCCGAGCTGATTTACGGCGTCCAGCAGACGGACAAGAAGAAGCTCGGCCTGATCACCAGCCTGCCGCTCCAAGGCACGCCGGGCAACCCGATGATGGGCCAGCCGGGCCAGGACGGCCAGTATGTGACGACCGAATGGGAGGACACCTTCGCCATCCAGCCGGTGGAAGCGACCGCGACCGACCTGCCGGCGAACCTCGACGCCCTCGCCGTCATCCATCCGGAAAATCTCTCGCCCAAGCTCCAGTACGCGATCGACCAGTTCCTCCTGGCGGGCAAGCCGGTGTTCATCGCGGTCGACCCCTCCTCCCAGTATTTCAAGAAGCAGGGCGGCCAGGCCGCCATGTTCAGCGGTCCTCCGCCCAACGTCTCGAGCGACCTGCCCACGCTCTTCGGCGGCTGGGGGCTGACCTACAACCCGGCGAAGATCGTCGGCGACAACCAGAACGCCCTCGAGGCCCAGAATGCCAACGGGACCGCCGTGCATTATCCCGTCTGGCTCGGCCTCGAGAAGGACAACTTCAGCGCGCAGTCGCCGACGACCGCGCAGCTGAGCGCCCTCTGGTTCGTGGAGGCGGGCAGCCTCGGCTTGAAGCCCGGCAGCGCCCTCGCCTTCACGCCGCTGGTTCAGACCTCGGCGCAGGCGGGCGAGCTCGATGCGGCCGCCCTGCAGTTCGCGCAGCCCGAGGACATCGCGCGCCAGATCAAGCCCTCCGGCGCCAAGACGATCGCGGCGCTCTACACCGGCCGGTTTCCGACCGCCTTTCCGGCGGGCGCGCCCAAGGATGAAGCCGCCGCCGATCCGGCGAAGGCGGCCGCGCCGGCCCGGCCCGCGGCCCCCGGCCTGAAGGAATCGAAGGGCAGCTCCACCCTGCTCGTCGTGGCGGACACCGACTGGCTCTTCGACGACTACAGCATCCGCAAGTTCGCGTACCTCGGGCAGACCGCGGCGGAACCGCTCAACGACAACCTCTCCTTCGCCGCCAACGCGCTGGATTTCCTGTCCGGCTCGCAGAGCCTCCTGTCGATCCGCGGCAAGGGCACCTCCATCCGCCCCTTCAAGGTGGTCCGGGCGATGGAGGCCGAGGCGAGCGCCAAGTACCGCGAGAAGCTGACGAGCCTCGAATCCGAGCTCACCGCGGTGCAGGCGAAGCTGACGGAACTGCAGGGCAAGAAGACCGATGGCAACCGGCTCGTCGCCACGCCCGAGATGGCGAAGACGATCGAGGACTTCCAGAAGCAGGATGCGAAGCTGCGCGGCGAACGCCGGCAGATCCGCCTCGTCCTCCGCGAGGGCATCGACGCCCTGGAAAACCGCCTGCTCGCCCTCAACCTGCTGGTCGCCCCGCTCCTGGTCGGCGCCTTTGGCCTCGGCTTCCACCGTTCCCGCCGGAAATAACCCGGCCGGCCTGTCGCGATGAAACTCAAGACCCTCATTGTCCTTGTCGCCCTCCTCGCCGTGCTGTCGGGCGTGGCGTTCTGGCTGACCCGGCCGGCGCCCGGTCCCGCGCCCGATCCCCGCGTCGGCCAGCCGCTGGCGGAGGCCGCGGTCATCACCCAGGCCGCCCAGCTGCGCCTCACCGGGGACGGCCATGCGGTCGTCCTGACCCGCCAGCCCGACGGGACCTGGCGCGATCCCGGCTACTATGGCATGACGGTGGACTTCTCGAAGCTGTCGTCCTTCATGGGCGACCTCGCCGCCGCGAAGATCCAGCGCCTCGTGACGGTCAACCCGGAGCGAATCGCCCGGCTCGAATTCACGGGCACGAAGATTGAATTGCTCGGCGGCGACGGTCACGCCCTTTGGGGCGTCGAGCTCGGCAAGACCGCGGAGGCCGGCGGGCGGTTTGTGCGCTTCGGCGGCGAATCCAAGGCCTATCTCGCCAGCCTGGGCAGCACGATCGACACCGATCCAAAGGCTTGGGCCGACGCCGCGCTCCTCACGTTCAAGCCGGAGGACATCGCCCGGATTGAAATTCCGTTCGACCCCGGCGCGCCCGTCGTCCTGACCCGGGCCAAGCCGGCCGACGCCTGGACCGCCGATCACCTCCCCGCCGGCCAGAAGCTGAGCGCCGACAAGGTGTCCTCGCTCCTCAACGCCCTGGGCGGCCTCCGCTTTACCGACACGAGCGACCGCAACGACCCGCAGGTCGCGGCCGCCCAGGCCCACCGCCGCTCGGTCGCGGTCACCACCTTCGCCGGACAAACCTACCAGGTCGCGCTGGGCCGGCGGCCCGAGGAGAAGAAGGCCGCTCCCCGGAACGACGCCAAGCCGGCGGCGGCCGGACCGAACGCGCCGGGGGCCACGCCCGCGCCCGAACCGGAAGCCGTTCCGGCCGGCCCCGTCTACGTTTTCATCACCAGCTCCGAGGCGAAGGCACCGATCAACGCCCTGATGGCCCAGCGCGCCTTCCAGGTGGACGACTACCTCTTCACCAGCCTGCCCCAGAAGCCGGACGACCTGGCTGAGCCCGCGGTCGCCGCGCCCGCGCCGGCGCCCGCCGCGCCGTGAGGCCAGGGGCGAGGTTCAAACTGCCCCCTTTACATGCATCATCAGATTTGCATACGTTGATGCGTAATGTCTCCCGACCGACCCATTGCCGAGCTTTTCGGCGAATCGCGCCCGCTGCGCTCCCTGGAGTTTTTCCCGCCCAAGGATGACGCCGGCGTGGAGGCGCTGCGGCTGACCGCCGCGGCCCTGCGGTCCATCGCCCCGGATTTCGTCTCGGTCACCTATGGCGCCGGCGGCAGCACGCGCGAGCGCACCGCGCAGGTCAGCGCCCTCCTTAGGAACGAGCTCGGTTTCACCGTCATGCCGCACCTGACGTGCGTGGGCCATTCGCGGGCGGAGCTGAACGAGCTCGCCGACCGCATCCATGCGAACGGCTTCCGCAACATCATGACGCTGCGGGGCGATCCGCCGAAGGGCGCCGGGTCCTTCCAGGCCACCGCCGATGGGCTCACCCATGCCAACGAGCTCGTGACCCTGCTCAAGGCCCGCCATCCCGACTTCTGCCTCGGGGTCGCGGGTTATCCGGAGAAGCATCCGGAGGCGCCGGGTCCCGAGGCCGACCTGGCCAACCTGAAGCGGAAAGTGGACGCCGGGGCCGCCTTCGTCACCACGCAGCTTTTCTTCGACAACGAAGCCTTCTACGCCTTTGTGCGGCGCTGCCGGGCAGCCGGCATCACGGTGCCGATCGTGCCCGGAATCATGCCGGTTCTTTCGCTCAAGCAGATCCAGCGGTTCACCACGATGTGCGGCGCGTCCCTGCCGGAGAAGCTCGTGCGCCGGCTGGAAGCAGCCGGGGATCAGCCCGAGGTGGCCGAAGCCATCGGCATCGACTGGGCTCTCGCGCAGATCCGCGACCTCCTGGCGCGCGGCGCCCCGGGCTACCATTTGTACATCCTGAACCGGGCCAAGAGCGCCCTGGCGCTGGCCGCGGGCCTCGCGGCTTAGCCGCCGGCAAACACCGGCCGGAAACCGGCCGCCGCCAGGATCCCGGCCACCCGCTCCCGCTGGTCGCCCTGGATTTCGATATTCCCGTCCTTCACCGTGCCGCCGCAGCCGCAGGCCGCGCGCATCTTCCTGGTCAGAAGCTCCTTTTCCGGCAAGCCGATCCCCACAAAGCCCATGACGACGGTCACGGTCTTGCCTCCGCGGCCTTCCTTTTCCCGCCGGATATCGATGCGCCCCCGGTTTTTGACGGCCACCCGCGGGGGCGCCGAGCGCGCCGAAGGCGGCGGCGCGGCTGGCAGGCCTGCCGTGCTCAGCGCGGCAAAGGGGTTCTGGGCGAGGCCGCCGCTGCCCTCCGTCGAAATTCGCTCGCCTGGAGCGCTCACTTGGCCGGGCGCCCCCCGCACGCTCCCACGGGGATGTCGGTTTCGCCGCCCAGGAACAGCAGGGCCTTGGCATAGCTCCGCCGCTCGAGAAAATGAACCAACTGGGGATGCAGCTCCGGCCGCCCCGCCGCCAGAGCGTCTCCAGCCGCTCCATTTCGCGGCCAACGCCGGCGGAATCGGATCTTTTTATGTTGTCCAACAGCGACTTAAGGGATTCTTTAATAGGCGCTTCCATGGTGATTTCTTATCTCGCTGTTACTGATTGTAAGCGAGATTGCAATCTAAGGGCGAAGTCCCGGCGGCACTTGAGCTGGGCGGCAACTTCATGCAATCTATTTGCCAACCGTTTTCGTCTAGCCCGGAGCGCCCAGCGGCCCCCGCCCCGCCCCTGGCCGGACGCCTTTTTTCCTTTCCTATGAATTCGCTGACCCTTCCCACCCGCGCCAATGCCGACGTCATCGACGAGATGTACCGGGTGTGGCTCGACAACCCCGACTCGGTCGACCCGACCTGGCGCGCCTTCTTCCAGGGCTTCACCCTCGGCAGCAACGGAGGAACCCCGGGGGCGAATGCCGGCGCGGTGTCGGTCATCGACAGCCTGAAGCAGTCGCACGTCCACTACCTGATCGCGGCCTATCGCGCCATCGGCCACACGCAGGCCCATCTGGACCCGCTGAGCGATCCGCCCGCGCCCACCCCGAAGCTCGAGCTCGCGCAGTTCAATCTCTCGGACGCGGACCTCGACACCTCCTTCGACATCGGCACCTACCTGGGCGGCGGCCAGATGAAGCTGCGCGACATCATCGGCGCGCTCCAGCAGACCTACTGCGGGCATGTCGGCGTGGAGTATGCCCACATGCAGGACCAGGACTGCCGGCGCTGGCTCGAGCAGCGCATCGAATCCACCCGCCTGCAGCCGAAGTTCAGCGCGGCCCAGAAGGTCCGCATCCTGCGCCGCGTGCACAAGGCGGAGCTCTTCGAGAAATTCCTGCACACGAAGTACGTCGGCCAGAAGCGCTTCTCGCTCGAGGGCGGCGAAACCCTCATCGCCGCGCTCGATGCCATCATCGACCACTGCCCCGACATCGGCATCGAGGAGATCGACATGGGCATGGCCCACCGGGGCCGCCTGAACGTCCTCTGCAGCGTGATGCGGAAGTCCTTCGACCAGCTGTTCGAGCAGTTCTCCGAGAATTACATCCCCGATGCGGTCGGCGGCGACGGCGACGTCAAGTACCACCTCGGCTACGAGTCGGTCCTGACCACGACGTCGAAGAAGAAGGTGGAGGTCCGCCTCGCGGCCAATCCCTCGCACCTTGAGATCGTCGACCCGGTGGTCGAGGGCAAGGCCCGCGCGCGCCAGCGGATCCGCCACGACTCCAAGGACCGCCGCAAGGTGCTGCCGCTCCTGATCCACGGCGACGCCGCCCTCGCCGGCCAGGGCGTGGTGGCCGAGACGCTCAACTTCTCGCAGCTCCCGGGTTACCGCACCGGCGGCACGCTCCATTTCGTCATCAACAACCAGATCGGCTTCACCACCGATCCCCGGGATGCGCGTTCCTCGCGCTACTGCACCGACGTCGCGAAGATGATCGAGGCTCCCATCTTCCATGTGAACGGCGACGATCCCGAGGCGGTCTGCCTGATCGCCCAGCTCGCGCTCGATTTCCGCGCGGAGTGGAAGCGCGATGTCTTCATCGACATGGTGTGCTTCCGCCGCCACGGGCACAACGAGACCGACGAGCCCTCCTTCACGCAGCCGACCCTGTACAAGAAGATCGCCGCCCACCCGCTGGTCTCCGCGATCTACACCGGGCAGCTGGTCGGCGCGGCCAGCATCACCGCGGCGCAGGGCGAGGAAATCAAGGCCGAGTACTCGGCCTCGCTCGAGGAAAACCTGGCGAAGGCCAAGGGCCGCGAGGCCACCCGCGCCGCGCGCGGGCTCGATCCCGCCGCCGCCTTCAAGGGCTCCAACGCCGTCTTCCAGCGCGACTATCACCACACGCCCATCGCGACCGGCGCCTCGGCCGCGACCATCGACCTGGTGGCCCGCGGGCTGACCACGGTGCCGGCCGATTTCAAGGTTCATCCCAAGATCCGGCGGCTGCTCGACGCGCGGATCCAGGCCCACAAGGAAGGCGGCCCGATCGACTGGGGCTTCGGCGAGGCGCTCGCCTTCGGCACGCTGCTGGTGGAGGGCACCCCCGTCCGCCTCAGCGGCCAGGATTGCGAGCGCGGCACCTTCAGCCACCGGCACGCGGTGCTCTCCGACATCGAAAGCGACGCCAAGTACACGCCGCTCCAGCACCTGGCCGACAAGCAGGCGCGGTTCTGCGTCTACAATTCGCTCCTCTCCGAAGCGGCGGTCCTCGGCTTCGACTGCGGCTACTCCGTCGACTACCCCGAGATGCTCTGCCTCTGGGAGGCCCAATTCGGCGACTTCGCCAATGGCGCGCAGGTCGTGATCGACCAGTTCATCGTCAGCGGCGAATCGAAGTGGCAGCGCACCTGCGGCATCGTCCTGCTCCTGCCGCACGGCTACGAGGGCCAGGGGCCCGAGCATTCCTCCGCGCGGCTCGAGCGCTTTCTCCAGGCCTGCGCCGAGGACAACATCCAGGTCGCGAACCTGACGACACCCGCCCAGTTCTTCCACATCCTCCGCCGCCAGATGAAGCGCGATTTCCGCAAGCCGCTCGTCATCATGTCCCCGAAGTCGCTCCTGCGCCATCCCGCCGCGGTCTCGCGCATCGACGACCTGGTCGGCGGCTCGTTCCAGGAAATCCTCGAGGATCCGACCCCCGTCGGCACGAAGGCCGTCGAGCGCATCATCCTTTGCTCCGGCAAGGTCTACTACGACCTGGCGGATCACCGTGCGAAGCACGGCATCACCGACACCGCCATCGTGCGCGTCGAGCAGATCTACCCGCTGCACCGCAACCGCCTGGCCCAGCTCGCCGACCAGTACGGACACCAGGCGCGCCTGGTCTGGTGCCAGGAGGAGCCCGAGAACATGGGCGCCTGGCGCTGGATCGCCCCGCAGCTCGAGGAAATCTTCGGCCGCAAGGCCGCCTATGCCGGGCGGCCGGCGTCCTCCTCGCCGGCCGTCGGCGTCCTGGCCTTGCACAAGCTGCAGCTCAACGCCTTCCTGCAGGCGGCGTTCAGCGTCTAAGCCTCCCTTCCTCGTCCCAACCTCATCCCTCCGTCGTCTTTTCCATGCCGCTCCTCGAAGTCAAAGTGCCCCCCATGGGCGAATCCATCAGCTCAGGCATCCTCGCCAAATGGCATGTGGCCGAGGGCGACATCGTGAAGAAGGACCAGCCCCTCTTCGAGCTCGAGACGGACAAGATCACCTCCGAGGGCACCGCCGAGGCCGCCGGCAAGATCACCCTCCAGGTCGCCGCCGGCGCCGAGGTCCAGATCGGCCAGGTGGTCGCGACCATCGACCCCGCGGCCACGGCCGCGGAGCCGGCCGCCGCCCCCGCGCCGGAGAAGGCGGCCCCGGCGCCGGCCGCCGCGCCGGAGCCCGCG
>CAIWXW010000030.1 GCA_903916755.1 uncultured Opitutaceae bacterium
CGGCAGCTTCTCCAGCGTCGGCGGCTCGGCCCGCAACAATGTCGCCCGGGTCAACGCGGACGGCTCCATCGACGGCGCCTTCAATCCGAATGTGAATGGAACCGTCAATTCCGCGGTGGTGCTCCCGAGCGGCCAGATCGTCCTGGGCGGCAGCTTCACCAGTGTCGGTGGCACGGGGCGCAACAATGTCGCCCGGGTGAACGCGGACGGCTCCCTCGACACCTCCTTCAATCCGAATGCGAACGGGACGGTCAACGCCCTGGCGCTGCAGGTGAACGGCCAGATCGTCCTGGGCGGCAGCTTCACCACCGTCGGCGGGGTCGCCCAGGCCAACCTCGCCCGGATCACCACCGTGGGCTCCCTCGACACCACCTTCACGGCGACGACCGACGGCGCGGTCACCGGGCTGGCGTACCAGCCGGATGGCAAGCTCTTCATTGGCGGCAACTTCAGCCACGTCAACGGGCTGACCCGGTTCCGCTTCGCCCGCCTGGGCGAGACCAGCGGCGCGGGCCAGTCCCTCTCGGTCAGCAGCAATTTCTCGAGTGTCACCTGGACGCGCTCGGGCAGCGCGCCGGAGCTTTCCCAAGTGGCCTTCCAGCTCTCGCTCGACGCCGCCAACTGGCTCAACCTCGGTGCGGCGAGCCGGGTGGGCACGTCCAGCAACTGGCAGCTGACCACTTCCAGCCTGCCGGGGGGCACGATCTTTTACATCCGCGCCCTCGGCCTCGCGCCCTCGGCTGAATTCAGTTCCTCCAGCCTGATTCAGTCCGTGCAGCAGTTCGATTCCGCCACCGGCGTGATCGGCAGCAGTGTTATCACGTCCTCCTCGGTGTCGGCGACCTCCGCGGCCACCGTCACGGCCCAGGCTCTGACGGCCTCGCTCGAGGCGGTGCCGGCCGCGCCGGCGAGCGCGCTCAGCACGGCCAGCGTGGCGGCGGACGCCACCGCGACCGGCAGCCGGCTCATCACCTTCTCGTCCCGGGCCGACGTGACCGCCGCCAACCCCCTGGCCGCCGGCTTTACCCTCACGGGCTCGAACGCCAAGACCGTTCTCCTGCGCGCGGTGGGCCCCGGCCTCGGCGCCTTCGGCGTCACGGGCACCCTGGCCAATCCCGAGCTGCAGCTCTATGACAGCGCCGGCCATCTCGTCCTCGCCACCACCGCCTGGAGCGGCGACAGCAGCCTGATCTCGATCTTCAACCAGGTCGGCGCCTTCCCGCTGCTGGCGGGCAGCGCCGATGCCGCGACGGTCGTCTCGCTCCTGCCCGGCACCTACACCCTGCAGGTGGCGGGCGCCATCGGCCAATCCGGTGCGGCCCTCGCGGAGGTCTACGACGCCGACAGCAATCCCCTGACGGCCACCGAGCAGATCTCGGCGGTCTCCACCCACGCGGCCCTGGATGCCGGCGGCTCGCTGGTCGGCGGCTTCGCCGTCACCGGCGGCGCCACCCAGACCGTGCTGGTGCGGGCCATCGGTCCGGCGCTGGGCGCCACGGGCATCGGCGCCCCGGTCCTCGCCGTCTATGACAGCCAGGGCAACCTGCTGGCGCGCAACGCCGGCTGGGGCAACACGGTCACCGTCAATGGATCTTATCCGGCGGCCACCGCCACGACGATCATCGCGGCCACCACGACGGCGGGGGCCGCCGCCCTCCCGGCGGGCGGCAATGATTCCGCCGCGGTGCTCACGCTGCCGGCCGGCGCCTACACCGCGCAGGTGACGGATGCGAACGGCCAGGCCGGCACGGCTTCGGTCGAGGTCTACAAGCTCTCCCCCTAAGGGGTGGAGAGCGGCGGGCCCCGGCCTACCAGCTGTCGCTGCGGAACGGGACGGCGGGCAGGCCGGCGCCGTTGTAGAGATTGGCCTCGGGGCAGTCGCTCCAGGCATAGCGGACCGCGACCGGCTCCCGCACCGCGGGCGACTGCACGAGGAGCGTGTCGCCTGTGATGGTGGCGGTCGCGGGGTGGAACTTGCGGTCGGCGCCGGCGAGTTCGAAGGAGGCGAGCGGCTTGTCCGCCGCGGTCAGGCCGCCGTCGGCGAAGCGGAAGTGCACCCGCATCCGGGCACCGACGCGTTCGGCCGACGAAAACACCGGCCCGGAATAGTCGGCGATCAGGTCATAGGTGTTCGCTTTGGCGATCAAGGCCAGCCTCCGCCCCACCTCCTGCTTGTTGGCCGGATGGATGTTCTTCGGGTCCCCGATGTCCACCGTGACCGCCATGCCCGTCTGCGGCAGGTCGAGCGCCTGCGCCTGCGCCTCGCGCAGCGCCGCCCAGCCGCCGCCGCCGAGGGCGGGCGGGGCCTGATACGCCGAGATCTGCACCCAGTAGAAGGGCAGGTCGCCCTGGCCAAAATGCGCGCGCCAGGTCGTGATCAGCGACGCGAAGAGGCGGTGATACTCGGTTGGACGGACGGCGTTGCTCTCCCCCTGGTACCACAGGATGCCGCGGAGCGCGTAGGGGAGGAGGGGGTTGATCATGGCGTTGAACAGGCCGGCCGGCTCCCAGGAGGCCTTGTGCGGATAGTCGGGCGGGACCTGAGCCCAGCGCGTCGCGACGACGCCGAAGGCGGGATCGCTGGCGAGCGCGAAGGGGCTCATCCAGGCCTCGATCGGCGTGCCGCCCCAGGTGCTGTCGATCAGGCCCACCGGCACGTTCAGCCGGAGATGGATGTCGCGGGCGAAGAAATAGCCGACGGCCGTGAAGGCGCCGGCGGTGGCGGGGGTGCAGGGGATCCAGCTGCCCTCGGCCGTGGTCTGCGGCGACCCGGCCGCCTTGCGCCGCACCTCGAACTGGCGGATGAGGGGGAAGTTGGCGGCGGCGATCTCCTCCTTCCCGTTCAGGAGCTTGAACTGGGGGACTTTCCGGCGGTCCTCCATCATGAACTCCATGATGGACTGGCCGGAGCAGAGCCAGACCTCGCCGACCACCACATCGTGGCAGACCGCCG
>CAIWXW010000031.1 GCA_903916755.1 uncultured Opitutaceae bacterium
AGGATGAGGAACAGCCGGAGCCAGCGCATGGAACGAAGGGCGAGTTTCCCGATGCGGCGACGGGCGTCAACCCGGCCCGGGCCGGGTCGCTCCGATCCGGTTGACGAAAGGCCCCGGTTCAGGAAAGATGCCCCGTCCATGAAAACTGGAACTCCCGCCGCCCGACCCACGCTGACGCCCCCCGGCGACCAGCGCCGCGTGCTGCTGCATTCCTGCTGCGCGCCCTGCTCGGGGGAGGTGATGGAGGCGATGTCGGCCTCCGGGGTCGACTACACGATCTACTTCTACAATCCGAACATCCATCCCCGCGAGGAGTACGAGCTGCGGAAAACGGAGAACATCCGGTTCGCCGAGAAGGCGAAGGTGCCGTTCGTCGACGCCGATTACGACAGCGACAACTGGTTCGCGCGCGCCCGCGGCCTGGAAATGGAGCCCGAACGGGGCGCCCGGTGCACGATGTGCTTCGACCTGCGCTTTGAGCGGACGGCGCTGTACGCGCACGAGCACGGCTTCCCCGTCATCACCAGCTGCCTCGGGATCTCCCGGTGGAAGAACATGGAGCAGATCAACGGGAGCGGCGAGCGGGCGGCGGCCAAATACCCCGGGGTCACCTACTGGACCCACAACTGGCGCAAGCTGGGCGGGGCGGAGCGGATGATCGAAATCTCCAAGCGCGAGCAGTTCTACCAGCAGGAATACTGCGGCTGCATCTATTCGCTGCGGGACAGCAACGCCTGGCGGCTGGCGAACGGCCGGCCCAAGATCGTCCGGGGCGAGAAGTACTACGGGGTCGAGACTCCCGCATAAAAAAGACGGTCCGGACCGAAGTCCGGGCCGCCCCGTTTCTAATGGGCTGAGAGCCCGGTTAGAAATTGAAACCCATGCCGAGGCTCCAGTTATAGATGCCGGTGGTGATGCGGGAAGCGATCGCCTTGTCGTGGCGGAAGAACCAATCGTAGTCGACCATCGCGAAGATGAACGTGCGCGGCAGGACGTAGAACTTCACGCCCGTCTCCAGGCCGGCGGCGGCGGTATTGCGCGGGCTGCCATAGACCCAGCCAAGATTGGCGCCGACAAACGGACGCACCGGCCCCTGCTGGATCAGATGGAAGTCGATCGCGCCGACGGTCTCGCCGTTCCAGGTGTTGCCGTTGCGGCCCTGGGGGTTCGAGTAGCTCAGGCTCTGGCGGATCACGCCTTCCCAGGCATTGTCGAAGTAGTAGCCGAAGGAGGCCGTGCCGCCACCCGCGGAATTATTGAGCGCACGGTTGGTCGAGCCATTGCCGCCGATCGTGATTTCTTTGTCGCCGCCGTGGGGCCCGTACTGGGCCATCGTCACGTCCGACGTGGTCGTTTGGGCGAGAGCCGCGAGCGGCAGTCCCGCGGCGAGCAGGGCGAGCTTAAGGATATGGTTGGATTTCATGGGTCTATTCTTTGGTTCTAACGTTAGGTGCCTACTTCCCGGGACATTCAGGCCCCGGGGTGAGGTGCAGACAGGCGACCCGCGCGTTTGATTCATTAACGCCACCTGAACGCGCCACCGGGGATTCCCTGATGCGCGGCGGGCATGCGGAGCCAGCCGCGTTCCCGCATAATCCGGCCGCATCGCGCCCGGCGCAGGGCGTCAGCGGCCGCGTCCGGCGAGCCCTGCGACCACCCCGCAGAGCTTCAGCACCTCCGAGGATGGCACGGAACCGGGCAAGCGGGGTTGGGTCTGATCGGACATGGGGTCGGCCGGCGGTAGCGCCACGGCCTTTTTTAAATGGCAAAATCTTCAGGAGGGACCGCCTTTCCAAACCGGGGGCTTGACCGCGCCGCCGAAGCCGCGTCGAGTGCAGCAAGCCCATGATGAGGAGGATGATTGCGCTCGCGGCCGTGCTCGGCTCATGGGCCCTGTGCGCCCGCGCCGAGCGCGAGACGCAGGACTTGGCCAGCGGCTGGCGTTTCATCCGGCAGGACGTGGGACCCAGCAGTCCGACCGACGGATGGGCTCCCGTCACCCTGCCGCACAGCTGGAACGCCTTCGATGGGCAGGATGGCCCGACCCCCGGGGCGACCGCCCGGCCGGAGGAAAGGCAGAGCGACTACTTCCGCGGCGCGGGCTGGTATGAGCGGTCCCTGCCGATCCCGGCCAGCTGGCGGGGTCGGCGCGTGTTTCTGTTTTTCGAGGCCGTCTCCCAGAACGCCCAGGTCTTCCTGAACGGGCAGCGGCTGGGGGAGCACCGGGGCGCCTTCACCGCGTTTTGCTTCGAACTGACGGCTGACCTTAAGTTCGGGGAGACCAACGAGCTGCGGGTCCGGGCCGACAATTCCCGGATGCGGACGGTCGCGCCTCTGGCGGGTG
>CAIWXW010000032.1 GCA_903916755.1 uncultured Opitutaceae bacterium
CTGACGTCATCGCCGGCCGCGCCGAAAAAGCTAATGCGAAAAAGCCAAATGGGCTTAGCTCTTGCTGGCGCAGCCGCCCTTGCCCTTGCAGGAGTTCTTGCCGGCGCAGCCGTTGTCGCCCGCGCTGCAGCCGCCCGTGCCCTTGCAGGAGTTCTTGCCCTTGCAGTCATGCTTGGCGGTCGAGTCGCTCTTGGGCTGGTCGGACGTGCCGGCGGTCGAGTCGGCGGCGTAGGTGCGGGCCGCGAGGGCGCCGGCGTAAAGGCCCGCCATGGCGGCCGTGGTCACGAGGAGACGAGTGGATTTCTTCATGTGCAGTCTGGATTGTCGATTTTGGGTGATGACCTTGACGCAACAGCTGGGCCATCGCTTCGGGTCGGTTCGTCATTCACTACGCCTCGACCTTGAGGACGGACGCAGAAAAAACGCAATTCGTTCGGAAAAACAATCAGACGACCAGGTCGGTTAGGACCTGGCCCTTCTCGAAGCGGGCGAGGTTGCCCAGGAAGTGATCGACGAGCGCCTGCTGCTGGTCGCTGCGGCCCCCCGCGGTGTGCGGCGTGATGGTGCAATTCGGTGCGGTCCAGAGCGGATGATCGGGCGGCAGCGGCTCGGGATCGGTCACGTCCAGATACGCCGCGCCCAGGACGCCCGACTGCAGCGCCTCGAGCAGCGCCTTCTGGTCCACCGTCGTGCCGCGGCCGACGTTGTAGAACCGGGCGCCGCGCTTGCAGCAGGCCAGTCGGCGGGCGTTGACGTAATTCGTGGTCGCCTCGCTGGCGGGCAGGACGTTGACCACATGATCGGCGCGTCCGAGGACGGCGGACAGATCCGCCTCGGAGATGATCTTCACCCCGCGCTCGCTCCGCGTCTGGCGGCGGACCGCATAGATCTCGCAGCCCCAGGGCTGCAGCAATTCGGCGATCCGCTGGCCGATCATGCCGAAACCGAGGAGGAGGACGGTGCTGCCGCGCAAGAGGCGGGAGACGGAGCGGTGCTCCTCCATCCGCCAGGACCGGTCCTGCAGCTGATCGCGGTAGATCGCGAGGAGCTGGCGATCGAGCGCCAGCATCATGGCCAGGGCGTGCTCGGCCACCGGCTCGGCGAACACGGT
Source organism: uncultured Opitutaceae bacterium (assembly GCA_903916755.1). GTDB lineage: Bacteria > Verrucomicrobiota > Verrucomicrobiia > Opitutales > Opitutaceae > Palsa-1447. Next base: position 1,112 of record CAIWXW010000032.1, read on the forward strand.
GGACGACTTGGTCAGCGAGGCCTTCCGGCTGAGGAAGTTCTGGCGGAAGGCGTCGGTGTCATAGCGGGCGAACCCGGCCGTTGTGAGGTGCACCCAGCGCAGCCGGTCGTAGCGCAGGCAGTCTGCCACGTCGGGCTGGCCGAAGGCCACGTCGGCCTCGGCCAGGGCCGGATCGGGCTGGCCCGGGGCCAGGATCTGCGCGTCGCGGAACGCAGAGATGACCAGCCGGTGGGCGCGCGTGCCCTCCTCGAGCCGCCGCATCGCCGCGTCGGCAAACTTTGCATTGCACCAGATCGTCAGGCCCATGGCGGGGGGGGTCAGTGCAGGTCCGCCTCGACCACGTGCGGATCCTTGAAATCCGTCAGGCCGAGGGAGTATTGGTTGCTGTTGAACATCTGCATGTGGCCGCCGAAGGAAACGCGGACTTCGATGTTGAGCCCGTGCCGGAGCTCCTCGTCCTCGGCGCGGTACTCGATCTTGAAGGGCACCGGCGAGGCGCCGGGATGGCGGAGGGTCAGCTCCGCCAGCACCTGGGGGCCGGGCGGCGGGACCGCCGCATTGGCGGTCACCGGCTGGTTCAGCAGCGGCGGCCGGTTGGCCGCGTCGGCCTGCATGCTCAGCGGCTCGGGATGCTCGTCCACCACGCGGATCAGGATCTCGGCGTCATCCGGCAGCGGATTGGGCTGGTTGAAGACGACGGTGCCGTTCAGCACCCGGTTGGGGTCGTTCTCCGCCGACAGGTCGAGGTGGCCGCAGCCGGCCAGGAGGACGGCGAGCAAGGAGCCACCGGTGAGCAGATGGATTTTTTTCATGGGGTGAAGGACCGAGGGCTTTATGCAGGGACCCCGCGAGGACGGCAACCTCCGCCTCGTACGTAGATCAGCGGTGACTGCTTAGGAGCGCAACGAATTCTCGTGCGGGCGGACTTCCTCGACAAACCAGCGAGCTTTTTCCGATTCCGGGGCGCTCATGGGGACCTAAGCGGGGTGATGGACAAGAAGCAGCCCAAGCGATCGCAAGTTACAAGTTTTTATGCGCCTCCGCAG
>CAIWXW010000033.1 GCA_903916755.1 uncultured Opitutaceae bacterium
GGGCTGCCGGACGGGATCATGGGCAACAGCGAGGTGGGCCACGAGAACATCGGGGCGGGCCGGATCGTGGAGCAGGAGCTGCTGCGCCTGAACAAGCTCTTCGCCGACGACCTCATCGCCGGCAACAAGGTCTGGCGCGGGGCCATCGACCGCGTGAAGGAGCGCAAGTCGCGCCTGCACCTGATGGGCATTGTCTCCGACGCGGGCGTACACGGGATGCTCGAGCACCTCTACGGCTTCCTGAAGCAGGCGAAGAAGGACGGCCTGGGGCCGGACCAGGTTTTCATCCACGCCTTCACGGATGGGCGGGACTCGCCGCCGATGAGCGGGCTGGGCTACATCCGGCAGGTCGAGGAGCAGTGCCGCCAGATCGGTGTCGGGAAGATCGCGACCGTCTGCGGCCGCTTCTGGGCGATGGACCGCGACAATCGCTGGGACCGGGTGGCCAAGGCGTACGCCATGCTGACGGGGCAGAAGGCCGAGGCCACCGCGCCGAGCGCCGAGGCGGCGGTCCAGGCCTACTACGACAAGCCCTTCAATCATTCGCAGAAGGGCGATGAGTTCATCGTCCCGAGCTGGGTCGTCGGGACCGACGGCCGGCCGATCGCCTCGATTGCCGACGGCGACGCGGTCGTCTTCTACAACTACCGGGGCGACCGCCCGCGCGAGATCACCAAGGCCTTTGTGATCGACGGCTTCAAGGACTTCGACCGCGGCCGGAAGCTCGACCTCTACTACGCCACGATGACGGCCTACGAGGAAGGACTGCCCGTGCACGTCATCCTGCCGAAGCCCGAGAAGCTGAAGAATATCCTCGGCCAGGTGGTGAGCGACGCCGGCATCGCGCAGTTCCGCTGCGCCGAGACCGAGAAGAACCCCCATGTGACCTTCTTCTTCAATAATTACCGGGCGACCCCGTTTCCCGGGGAGGACCGCGCCGGTCCGGCGAGTCCGAAGGTCTCGACCTATGACGAGCAGCCGGAGATGTCCTCGGTCGCCGTGACCAAGGCGGCCCAGGAGGCGATCCTGTCGGGCAAGTACGGCCTGATCGTGGTCAATTTCGCCAACCCCGACATGGTCGGGCACACGGGCGCGCTCGAGGCCGCGATCAAGGCGGTCGAGGCGACGGATGTCGGCCTCGGCGTCCTGCTCGAGGCGCTGGCCCAGAAGCACGGCCGGGCGCTGGTCTGCGCCGACCATGGCAACGTCGAGCAGATGTGGGATCCCATCCACAACGTCCCCCACACCCAGCACACGCTGAACCTGGTCGAGGCCTTTGTGGTCGGGGAGGGGTTTGTGGCGGGGAAGACCCGGATGCGAACCGGCGGCCGGCTGGCGGACATCGCGCCGACGATCCTGCAGCTGATGGAATTGCCCAAGCCGGCCGAGATGACGGGGCAGAGCCTGATCGTTTCCCCCTAGGCCCAGGGAGGGCCCAGGCGGGCAGGGGACGGCGGGCGCCGAGCCTTCCTGGCCCCGGCTGAGGCGCCGGATGGCCCCGCCGGGCGGCCCCGACCCTGAATTTCTGTTTGCGCCGCCCTCGGCGGAGGGGCTTTGCTACCCGGCTACATGTCGCGAACCCATCACTGCGCCCAACTGACCCAGGCCGAACTCGGCGCCTCCGTGGCGCTGGTGGGCTGGGTGGACTCCATCCGCGATCACGGCGGCATCAATTTCATCGACCTGCGCGATCGCAAGGGCATCACCCAGGTCAAGTTCGACCCCCAGGTCGACGCCGCCCTCGGCGCCAAGGCGACGCAGCTGAAGCCGGAGTCCGTCGTGTCGATCACCGGGGTGGTGGTGGCCCGGCCGGCCGGCACGGTGAACGCCGCGCTGCCGACGGGTGCCATTGAAGTCGAGGCCACGGGCCTCGAGGTCCTGAACGTTTCCGAGACTCCGCCATTCCCGCTCGACGATATCGGCGGCGACAAGGTGAACGAGGATCTCCGCCTCACCTACCGCTATCTCGACCTGCGCCGGCCCAAGATGCGCCGGAACCTGCGCGTCCGCCACCAGGCGACCAAGGCGATCCGCGATTACTTTGACAGCCAGGAGTTCATCGAGGTGGAGACGCCGGCCCTGTTCAAGAGCACGCCCGAGGGCGCGCGCGAGTACCTGGTGCCGTCCCGCATCCATCCCGGGCATTTCTACGCCCTTTCCCAGTCCCCCCAGCAGTTCAAGCAGATCCTGATGGTCGCGGGCGTGGAGAAGTACTTCCAGATCGCCCGCTGCTTCCGCGACGAGGACCTGCGCGCCGACCGTCAGATGGAATTCACCCAGGTCGACGTCGAGGCCTCGTTCGTCACCCGGGAGGACATCTATGCCCTGTTCGAGGGCATGCTGAAGAAGGTTTGGAAGGACGTGCTTGGCACCGATATCCCGACCCCGTTCCCGCGCCTGACCTTCGCCGATGCGATGAATCGCTACGGCGTGGACAAGCCCGACGTGCGCTTCGCGATGGAACTGGTCGACCTGAGCGAGACCTTCCGCAGCTCCGCCTTCAAGGTCTTCCAATCGACCGTTGCGGGCGGCGGCGTGATCAAGGCGCTCAACGCCAAGGGCCTGGCCGATCTCACGCAGGGCGAGCTGAAGAATCTCGAGGATGTGGCCAAGTCGCTGGGCGCCAAGGGTCTGGCCTTCATCAAGGTCGAGGGCGGCGAGTGGAAGTCCCCGATCGTGAAGTTCTTTTCCGACGCCGAGAAGGCCGCCATCACCGAGCGGCTGGGGCTGGCGGAGGGCGATGTGGTCTTCTTCGCGGCGGCGCCGTGGGAGAAGGCCTGCGCGATCCTCGGCCGGGTCCGTCTGGACTGCTCCGCCCTCCTCCAGAAGCGCGGCAAGATGACCATCCGGGCCGACGACTGGCAGTTCCTCTGGGTGGTGGATTTCCCGCTCATGACCTACGACGAGGCGGAAAAGCGCTATGCGGCCACGCATCACCCCTTCACTTCGCCCGTCCCCGAGGATGTGGGCCTGCTCGACTCCGCCCCGGAGAAAGTCCGCGGCCAGCACTACGACGTCGTCCTGAACGGCATGGAAATGGGCGGCGGCTCGATCCGGATCCACCAGCCGGCGCTGCAGAAGCGGATTTTCGAGGACGTGCTGAAGATTCCGGCGGACGTGGTCGAAAGCCGCTTTGGCTACATGCTCAAGGCCTTCACCTTTGGCGCGCCGCCCCATGGCGGCATCGCCTTCGGCCTCGACCGGATCGTCGCCCTGCTCTGCGGCACGACCAGCATCCGCGACGTCATCGCCTTCCCGAAGACGCAGAAGGGCCAGGACCTGATGGCCGGAAGCCCGACCACGGTCACGCCGCGGCAGCTCAAGGAACTGCACCTGCAGACCGTGCTGCCGGAGTAGCGCGTCACCTTGGCACAGGGTGTGCTAATTCGAGCTTCCTTTCCCATCTACCGCCCTTCCCCGACTCCCTTCCCATGAAACTCATCATCGCCATCATCAAGCCTTTCAAGCTCGAGGAAGTGAAGGAGGCGCTGGCCGAGGCCGGCATCGAGGGGATGACCGTGTCGGAGGTTAAGGGCTTTGGCCGCCAGAAGGGCCACACCGAGATTTATCGTGGCAGCGAGTACACGGTCGACTTTCTGCCCAAGGTGAAGATCGAGATCGCCGTCGCCGACGACATGGCCGGCAAGGCCCTGGAGGCGATTGTGCGCTCCGGCAAGACGGGCAAGATCGGCGACGGCAAGGTGTTCATTCTTCCCTTGGAAGAGGTCGTGCGGATCCGGACGGACGAGCGCGGCGACGCCGCCATTTAGGCTCGGGCCGGGCGACCTCGCGTTGCCCGGGACGGAGGGGGCGGGGTGGGGCACCCAGGCCGGGAAACTTCGTTTCCCACGAAATAAACGTGACGTTTACGGCCCCGCTGGTAGCTGTGGCGGGCGTGAAACCCCTTCATGCGCTGTCCTGGCGCCTCGCACTCGGTCTCCTGCTCAGTGGTCTCGCCGCTCCGGTCGTTTTCGCGGGGGGCGCCCCCCACACGACCGAGCAGCGCCTGGCGGCCCTCGAGGCCTACGTGCACAATGCCGACCCGGGTCCCGCCCTGGCGGGGGTCCCCGGCCCCGGCCACAATGCCTGGATGATGACCAGCGCGGCCCTCGTGCTCTTCATGACCCTGCCGGGCCTCGCGCTGTTCTACGGCGGCCTGGTCCGGAAGAAGAACGTCCTTTCCGTCCTGGGCCAGTGCCTCGGCATCGCGGGGCTGGTCACGATCCTCTGGTGGGCGGTGGGCTACAGCCTGGTCTTCGGCAAGAACTTCAATTCGCCGTTCCTGGGCGGCACCGAATTCTTCCTGTTGCGCGGCGTCACCTCCGCCCCCAATCCCGACTATGCCTTCTGGGTCTCGCAGAATGTCTTCGCGATGTACCAGCTGATGTTCGCCATCATCACCCCCGCCCTGATCGTCGGCGCGGTGGCCGAGCGGATGAAGTACGGCTCGCTGCTGCTGTTCACCACCCTCTGGATGTTTTTGGTCTATTTCCCGCTGGCCCACATGGTCTGGGGCATCAACGGCCTCATGAACGGGGTGTGGAACGAGGCCGCCCGGATCACGGCGATCGATTTCGCGGGCGGGACCGTGGTGCACATGAGCTCGGGCTGGTCGGCCCTCATCCTCTGCCTGATCGTGGGCAAGCGCGCCGGCTTCGGCCGCGATAAGATGACCCCGCACAGCATGGTGCTCTGCATGGTCGGCACCGGCATGCTGTGGGTGGGCTGGTATGGCTTCAACGCGGGCTCCGCGATCGCGGCCGACGGCATCGCCGCCAACGCCTTCACCACGACCACCCTCGCGACCGCGGTCGGGTGCTTCACCTGGGGCATGATGGAGCGGGTGCTCCGCGGCCACGCCTCGATCCTCGGCTTCTGTTCCGGGGCCGTGGGGGGCCTGGTCGTCATCACCCCGGCGACCGGCTACGTCAGCCCGACCGGAGCGGTCATCATCGGAGTCTTTGCCGCCCTGATCCCGTATTTCTTCGTGACCAAGGCCAAGGGCTGGTTCGGCTACGACGACGCCCTCGACACCTTTGGGGTCCACGCGGTCGGCGGCACGCTCGGGGCGCTGCTGACCGGTTTCCTCGCCACCGGCTCCGTCAACCCCAACCTCACGGACGCCAATGCGGTCGCCACCAAGAACGGCCTGGTGGCCCTGGTCGCGCAGGGCGGACTCTGGCTCGAGCAGCTGAAGGCGATCGGCGTCACGCTCGCCCTCAGCCTCACCGCCACCGTCATCCTGGGCTTCGCGGTGAAGGCCGTCCTCGGCCTGCGGCCGTCCGTGGAGGTCGAAACGCAGGGGCTGGACATCAACGAGCATGGCGAGGAAGGTTATGTTCTCTAACCGTCCGGTCCCTCCGTCCCCCTGCCGCGTTTATTCCCATGAAACTGCTCATCGCCGTCATCAAGCCCTTCAAACTCGAAGAGGTTAAGGAAGCCCTGGCCGAGGCCGGCATCGAGGGCATGACCGTGTCGGAGGTGAAGGGCTTCGGCCGCCAGAAGGGGCATACCGAGATCTACCGCGGCAGCGAGTACACGGTCGATTTCCTGCCCAAGGTGAAGATCGAGATCGCCGTCTCCGACGACATGGCGGGGAAGGCCGTCGAGGCGATCATGAAGTCGGCCAAGACCGGCAAGATCGGCGATGGCAAGATCTTCGTGATTCCCCTCGATGAGGTGATTCGGATCCGCACGGACGAGCGGGGTGATCTGGCGATCTGAGGGGCTTATGGATCGCGCGAACGGCGGGAGGATCCTGCGCACGATCGGCTTCCTCCTGGCGGCGGCGACCGCCGCCAGGGCCGAGCCGCTGACCCCCCTGCAGGCCGCGCAGGCCCGCGACCGGATCCGGCGCGACCTTTACATTCCCGATCCCTTGCCGGCGCTCGACGCCCAGGTGCGCCGGCAATTCCGTCCGGCGCCCGGGGTGGTGGGCGAGGCGGTGACCTACGCCACGCAGTTTGGCACGCGGGTGCCGGCGATCCTCTACCGGCCCGATCCGCTGCCCGCCGGCCGGCTTCCCGCCCTCGTGATCGTCAACGGCCACGGCGGGGACAAGTACAGCTGGTACGCCTTCTACTCCGGCATCCTCTTTGCCCGCGCCGGCGCCCTGGTCCTCACCTACGACGTGACCGGGGAGGGCGAGCGGAACATTGACGGCCGGTCGAATACCCGGGCCCATGACGCCGTGCAGGGCGACGAGGAACTCGGCCGCCGGATGAACGGGTTCATGCTCACCGACATCATGCAGGGGATTTCCTACCTGCTCTCGCGCCCCGAGACGGATCCGGCGCGCGTGGGAGTGTGCGCATTTTCCATGGGCTCGCTGCTGGCGGCCGAGGAGGGGGCGATCGACGACCGGGCGCATGTCATGGCGCTGGCCGGCGGCGGCAACCTCACGGTGGGTCCCGGGCACTGGGACACCGGGCACCTCATCTGCCAGGGCTGGGCCTACCAGTCGCTCGCATTCCTCGGCGATCGCCCGGCGACCCTCTTCGCCCTGCAGGCCGACCGGGGCCCCATGCTGATCTGGAACGGCCTGGGGGACACGGTGGTCGACATCCCGCACACGGGGCCCGATTTCTTCCGGGACATGCGCGACCGCACGGTGGCGCGCCACGGCTCGGCCCGGAACGTCTTCGAATACGGGTTCACGCCGGTCGGCAGCCACCGGCCCTATTTCCTGATCCGACCGGCCGCGCTCTGGCTGGAGCGGCAGCTGCATTTCCCGAACTGGACGGAGGAGGGTGTGCGGACGATGCCGGAGACCCACGTCAGCGCATGGGCCAAGGCGAACGGCGTGGCCATCGACGCGGCTTCGGCCACCGAATTGCGGGAGGGCGGGGAGAGGGCGGTGGGCGCCAATATCCCCGGCTATCCCCGCGACGAACTCAGCGTCTTCTCGAAGGCGGAGTGGCCGGCAGCAAAGGCGCCCTATCTGCTGGAAACCTGGGTGGCGGCGGCCCGTGTGGCGGAGCGCGCAGAGCGCCACGCGAACTAGGCAGCCGGCGCCGGCTGCTTCTTTTCGGGGAGGGCCCGGGTCCGGATCTCTTCCTTCAATTGCTCGAGGAACGGGGCGAAGGGGTGGACGCCCTCGTCGCCACGGGCGCGCGAGCGCACACTGACCGCCTGGGCCTCCGCCTCCTTGGCCCCGAGGACGAGGGTGTAGGGCACCTTCTCGAGCTCGGCCCGGCGGATCTTGGCGCCGAGCTTGTCGCTGTGGCTGTCGAGGACCGCGCGGATGCCCGCCGCCTGAAGCTGGGCGAGGAGCGACCGCCCGTACTCCTGCACCTTGTCGCTGATCGGGACCAGGCGGACCTGCTCGGGCGCGAGCCAGACGGGGAAGTCACCGCCGAAGTGCTCGATCAGGACGCCGCAGAAGCGCTCCATCGAGCCGAAGGGGGCGCGATGGATCATGACCGGCCGGTGCGACTGGTTGTCGGCGCCGGTGAAGCTGAGGTCGAAGCGGATGGGCAGGTTGTAGTCGACCTGGACCGTCCCCAGCTGCCATTCGCGGCCGATCACGTCCTTGACCACGAAGTCGATCTTCGGGCCGTAGAAGGCGGCCTCGCCGGGCTCCTCGGTGAAGGGCGCGTCGAGCGTCTGCGCGGCGGCGCGGCAGGCCGCCTCGGCCTTGTCCCAGTTGGCGGGATCGCCGGTGTACTTGCCCGAGTCCGGGTCGCGCAGGCCGACGCGGATCCGGTAGTCGGTCATGCCGAGGGTGGTGAGGACGATCTTCACCAGGGCGAGGCAGCCGATCAGCTCGGCGGCGACCTGCTCCTCGGTGCAGAAGAGGTGGGCGTCGTCCTGGGTGAACCCGCGGACCCGCGTCATGCCGTTCAATTCGCCGGACTGCTCCCAGCGGTAGACCGTGCCGAATTCCGCCAGGCGGACGGGCAGGTCGCGGTAGGAATGCGGCTGGGAGGCGAAGATCTTGATGTGGTGCGGGCAGTTCATCGGCTTCAGCATGAAGCCGTCGAGGAGCTGCTCCTCGGGCCGCACCCGGTCGGCCGTGATCACTTCCTTGCCGGTCCGCGCGTTGATGTCCTCGCGGAACTTGGCCGACACCGCCTCGAGCCGGGCGATCATCTCGCCGCAGGCGCAGTTCTCGGTGACGATCCGCGCCAGGGCCTCGTTCTCCACGATGGGGGAGAACTGGGATTCCTTGTAGTAGGGGAAGTGGCCGGAGGTCTTGTAGAGGGCCAGCTTGCCGATGTGCGGCGTGAAGACCTGCTGGTAGCCCTGCTTGCGGAGCTCGCCGCCGATGAAGTCCTGCAGCTCCTGCCGGATGATGCTGCCGGCGGGGGTCCACAGGATCAGGCCCTGGCCGACCTCGTCGTCGATCACGAAGAGCTTGAGGTCGCGGCCCAGCTTGCGGTGGTCGCGCAGCTTGGCCTGGTCGAGCCGCTCAAGGTGCTGCGCGAGCTCCTCCTTCGTCGGGAAGGCGGTGCCGTAGATGCGCTGGAGCTGCTTGTTCTTCTCGTCGCCGCGGTGGTAGGCACCCGCGATCGAGAGGAGCTTGAACGCCTTCAGCTTGCTGCTGTAGCGCACGTGCGTGCCCGCGCACAGGTCCATGAACTCGCCGTTCTGGTAAAAGGATATCTGCTCGCCCTCGGGGATGTCGGCCAGGCGGCCCAGCTTGTAGCGTTCCTGGCCCCGGGCGGTGATGATCGCCTTGGCCTCCTCGCGGGAGACTTCCTTCCGCAGGAACGGCTGGTTTTCCTCGGCGACCTTCTTCATTTCCGCCTCGAGGCGGGTGAGGTCCTCCTGGGTCAGCTTGTGGTCCAGGTCGACGTCATAGTAGAACCCCGAATCGGTGGGCGGCCCGATGTCGAGCTTCGCCTCGGGAAAGAGGCGCAGGAGGGCCGTCGCCAGCACATGGGAGGCGGAGTGGCGCAGTTCTTCGAGGGGGGTCATGGGCATGGCGTCGGGAGGCGGGAGGGAGAGCGTCGCCTATTTCTTCAGGGGCTCAAGCTTGTAGCCGTCCTTGCCGTCGAGCATGGACCAGCCGGCGGCGGCCAGCTCGCCCCGGAGGGTGTCGGCGGCCTTGAAGTCCCTGGCCTGCTTGGCGGTCCAGCGCTGCTCGGCGAGGGCGACGACGGGCGCCGGGGCCGTGGCGGCGGCGGCGCCCGGGGCCGTGGGCTTCAGGCCCAGCGTCCAAAGGACCTCGTCAAAGGCAGCCTTCGGCACGCCTTGGGGCCCGCGATTGACCAGGGTGAACAGGGCGCCGAGGGCGGCGGGGATGTTGAGGTCGTCGTGCAACGCCGCCCGCACGGGGTCGAGCGCCACGGCGTCACCGTCGGTCGAGAGCGACTGGCCGTAGGCATGCAGCTTGGCCATCGCGCTTTCCGCGGCGTGGAGGGAATCGAGGCTGAAATTGAGCTGCTTGCGCGGGTGGCCCGCCAGGAGCGCGTAGCGCACGGCCATGGGGGAGACCCCCTTGGCCGTGAGCTCGTCCAGGGTGTAGAGGTTGCCCAGGCTCTTGCTCATCTTCTTGCCGTCCACCAGCAGGTGCTCGCTGTGGTACCAGTGCCGGGAGAGTTGCTGGCCGTTGCAGCACTCGCTCTGGGCGATCTCGTTCTCGTGGTGCGGGAAGAGCAGATCGACGCCGCCAGTGTGCAGGTCGATGGTCTCGCCCAGGATCGCCTTGCTCATGGCGCTGCACTCGATGTGCCAGCCCGGGCGGCCGGGGGCGGCGCCTTCCGGGCCCGGCCATTGGTTGTCGCCGTCGTCCGGCTTCCAGGCCTTCCAGAGGGCGAAGTCGCTGCCGTCCTCCTTCTCGTCGGCGTCGGCCGCGAGGGCCTTCAGGGCATCGCCCGGCTGCAACTCGCGTTCCTTGACCCGCGACAGGGCCCCATAGCCGGGGAACGAGCTCACCTTGAAATAGACCGAGCCATCGGGCGCGCGGTAGGCGTTTCCCTTTCTGAGCAGGACGTCGATCATGTCGACCTGGCCGCGCAGGTGCCGGGGATCGGTCGCCCGCGGCTCATCGTGCGGGACCAGGCAATTGAGGGCGGCGCAGTCCGCATGAAATTTCTCGGTCCATTGCCGGGTCACGTCGGCCAGGGGCCGGCCCTCGTCCCGGGCCCGCTTGATCGTTTTGTCGTCGACGTCGGTCAGGTTGCGGACGTGTTTGACCTTGGCGGGGCCGAATTGGAGCTCCAGCAGCCGGCGGACGACGTCGTTGATGAGGAACGTCCGGAAGTTGCCGATATGAGCCGGCGCGTAAACCGTTGGCCCGCAGTTATAAAAGCGGAACACGCCATCGGCGTGGGAAGGGGAAAGGACGCGGAGTTCGCGCGTCATCGAATCGTAGAGTCGGAGGGCCATGAAAGCGGAAAAGGACGGGTTACCTTGGACTTGTGCAGCCTTTTCCGTTGGTCTAAAAGCTTCTTTTCATGCCTGACCGCTTCAAACTCAACCTCGTCCAGCGGCCGCGCCGCCTCCGCCGGACCGCCAGCCTGCGTGCCATGGTTGAGGAAACCGTGCTGCGCCCGGCCGATTTCATCGCCCCGCTCTTTGTGGTGGAAGGCAAGGGCCGGCCCCAGCCGATCGCCTCCATGCCGGGCGTCTTCCGGTACGGCGTGGCCGACCTGGTCAAGGAATGCCGGGCCCTGGCGAAGCTCGGCATTCCCGCCGTGGCCCTGTTTCCAAAGCTGGATCATCGCCTCAAGGACGCGGACGGCACGGCCGCCCTCAACGAGGACGGCCTGGTCCTGCGGGCGGTCCGCGCGATCAAGGAGGCGGTCCCGGAGATGACGGTCATGACCGATCTCGCCCTCGATCCCTATACCTCCCATGGGCACGACGGCGTCCTGACGGAGGATGGCCGCGACGTGGCGAACGACCGGACGGTCGCTCTCCTCGCCCGGATGGCGGTCCTGCACGCCCGGGTGGGCGTCGATCTGGTGGCGCCCAGCGACATGATGGACGGTCGGGTGGGGGCGATTCGCGCGGCGCTTGATGCCGCGGACTTCACGTACACGGGCATCATGGCGTATTCCGTCAAGTTCGCCTCGGCCTATTACGGCCCGTTCCGCGACGCCGTGGGCAGCGCCCAGGCGGCCGGCACGCCGAAGCTCAGCAAGGCCAGCTACCAGCTCAATCCGGCCAACCGCCGCGAGGCCTTCACGGAGCTCGCCCTGGACGAGGCCGAGGGGGCCGACATTCTCATGGTGAAGCCCGCGGGTCCCTACCTGGACATCATCCGCGACGTGCGGGAGGCGACGAACAAGCCGGTGGCCGCATACCAGGTCTCGGGCGAATACGCCCAGCTGCAGGCCGCCGCGCGCCTCGGGTGGCTTGACCTCGCCCGGACCCGGCGGGAATCGCTGCTCGGGATCAAGCGCGCCGGCGCCGACCTGATCCTGACGTACTTCGCGAAGGAGACGGCGGCGGAGCTCGCGTAGCCCCGCCGGCTACTTCTTGCCCTTCGACTTCTTGGCCGGCTTCTCGTCCTCGTCGGACTCCTCGTCGCCGTCCTCGTCGTCGTCATCCTTCTTCTCGTCGTCGTCCTCGTCCTTCTCCTCGTCCTCGTCCTCATCCCACTTGAGCGACTCGTCGTTCTTGAGCTTTTCCTCCTCGGCCGCATCGACCTCGGGGAGATCCTCGTCGACCTCGACCTCCTTGGCGGGATGCTCCTCGTCGGACTCGTGCCCCGCGGGCATGTAGTCGAGGATGGCGGTGAGTTCCTCGAAGGAATGCACCGCGCGGCCCTCGATGAAATGAGTGTTCTGCTCCTCGCGGATCTCCTCCTCGACCTCGTCGACGGAGAGCTTCGATTCGAATTCAAAGAGGTCGTTCAGCATCTTCACGCGGCAGCGCGTGAGGTGGTCGAGCAGGTCGGCGTAGGGGCCGTTCTCCTCGTCGAGCGTGTCGGGGAGGGCGAACAGCTTCTCGTCGGAGTCGAAGAACGACTCCTTCATCCGCTTCAGCCGCACCTTGCCGCCGCCGAGATCCTTCTCGATCCGGAAGGGAATGAACGCGGCGTCGAAGTGGTCCTGGTCGAACCCATAGTCGCGCAGCGGATCCACCAGCTCGATCAGGTGCGAGACCTGGCGGGGGTCGACGACACTGAGGCCGTCCACGTCCCAGCGCACGGGGTCGCTGGTCTCAGCGACCCACCAGTTGTGGTCTTCGCCGAGACGGACGATGCACCATTCAAGAGTGGAAGTAGGTTTGGCCATGGACGCAGGAAAATTGAGCCGCAGCGTGCGAGCGGGGTCTGAAAAAACAAGCCCAAAAAGCGCATTTGCGATACCTTGATTATGAGGGAGTTTGGAACTTATGCTTATGCTGCGGTTCTTGCAATTTGCTCCGCGGTTTTCACGCTGCAAGCGCGATGGGCTTTCTTTACGAAAAATGGGTGAAGCCGGCGTTGTTCCGGATGGACGCCGAGCGGGCGCATGAGCTTGGCGTGCGCCTATTGGCCGGCCTGGGCCGCCTCCCGCCGCTCTGCCGGGCCCTGGAGGCGATCAACCGGCTCCCGGCCGCGGCGCGGCCGATCGAGGCCTTTGGGCTGACTTTTCCGAATGCGGTCGGTTTGGCCGCCGGTTTCGACAAGAATGCGCACGCCTGGCCGGCCGCGGCCGCCCTGGGCTTTGGCCATGTGGAAATCGGGACGGTCACGGCCCGGGCGCAGCCCGGCAACCCCCGGCCACGGGTCTTCCGCTATCCGGCCCAGCAGGCGGTGATCAACCGCCTTGGATTCAACAATGATGGCGCCCGCACGGTCGCGGCCCGCCTGGCCCGCCGCAAGGGCCCCGGCCGCCGCCGGATTCCCCTCGGGGTCAATCTCGGCAAGTCCAAGGCGGCGGACATCGACCAGGCGACGCAGGATTACCTGGCCAGCTTCACGTGGCTCGCCGACTACGCGGATTATCTCGTCCTCAATGTCTCGAGCCCGAACACCCCGGGCCTGCGGGAATTGCAGGATGAGGCGCGGCTGCGGGAACTGCTCGGCGCGGTGACGGCGGCCAATCGCTCGCGCGCGGCGCAGCCGGGCCGCGAACGCGTGCCATTGCTGCTCAAGATCGCGCCGGACCTGGACTTCCGCCAGGTGGACGCGGTCCTCGGCGTGGTCGATGCCTTCAAGCTGGACGGCCTGATCGCGAGCAACACCACGATCGGCCGGCCGGGTGCCTTCGCCGGCGTGCAGGAGGCCGGCGGCTTGAGCGGCGCGCCCCTGCGCCACCGCTCGACCGACCTGATCCGCTACATCGTGCGCGCGACCCAGGGCCGGCTGCCGGTGATCGGCGTCGGCGGCATCATGGACGCGGCGAGCGCGGGCGAGAAGCTCGATGCCGGCGCGACCCTCGTGCAGGTCTACACCGGCCTGGTCTACCGCGGCCCCTTCTTTGCCGGCGAGATCGCCCGCGCGCTGGCCGACCGCCAGGTGCTCGCGCCCCGCGCTCAGATCATCCAGTCGGCCTGATCGATGCTGATCGTGACGGTCTTCTGGCCCCTGGCCTTGTCGCGCTGCTCGCGCACGACCGAGGTCAGTTCCCCCTGGTAGTAGACAATGCTGCCGGCGGGCACGGACTTCATGAGCCAGACATGGGAGCCGATGACCGAATCGCGGCCGATCACGGTCGTGCCGCCGAGGACGGTGGCGCCCGGATAGATGGTGACGTGGTCCTCGATGTCGGGGTGGCGCTTCACGCCCTTCACGGGGTTGCCCGCCTCGTCGACTTCGAAGGATTTGGCGCCCAGGGTCACGCCCTGGTAGAGCTTCACGTGGTTGCCGAGCGTCGCGGTCTCGCCGATCACGACGCCGGTGCAATGGTCGATGAAGAAGTGCGTGCCGATCCGGGCGCCGGGATGGATATCCGCGCCGGTGCGCTCATGGCCGTATTCGGTCAGCATGCGCGGCAGGAGCGGCACCTTGAGGTGGTACAAGACATGGGCGACCCGCTGGAGCGACAGCGCCAGGACGCAGGGATAGGCGAGGATGATCTCCTCGACGCTGCCGGCGGCGGGATCGCCCGCGTAGGCGGCGGCAACATCGGTCTGGATGATCCGGCGCAGCTCGGGGAATTGCCCGAGGGTCTGGGCCGCAACGGCTTCCGCGCGCGCGGAAGCGTCCGGGGCCTTGGAGAAGCGCAGGCACTTTTCCACGTCGGCGCGGAGGCGGCGCTCGATCCGTTTGAGCAGGCCGTCCACGTGGGCGGGCACCTTGCTCTTTTCGAGCGCCGAGTCCTCGAAATACCCCGGGAACAGGAGATGCATGCAATCGCGCGCGAGCGTGTTCACGGATTCCTGCGAGGGCAGGTTGACGCCGTCGAGGTGGTTGATGCCGCCCAGGCTGTCATAGGAGGCCAGCAGGGCGGCTTTGATCTCGTCGTGGTTCATCCGGAAGTGGGGAAAGACCATAGGTCACCCCGGGGTTCCCGCAACCCGCAATTCCGGCCCCGGCGAACCGAAGGCCTCTTCCCCGCTAGGCCTCGCGCATCGCGCCGATGCCAAACCGCCTGCTGCTCCGCGGCACCGACGCCTCCGCCTGCCGCAGCCGGCCCTCGAGCAGGGCGACGGCATTCTCGTAGAGGTCGAGATCGGACCGGTTCAGGGCCTCGATGTGCTCGGCGAGGCCCCCGGGCAGGTAATACCGCTCGTCGTCGCGATCGGGGTTGGCGTTTTCCCGCGATAGCACCGCCGGGACGTCCCGGCCAAAGGTCTGGCCGAACAGGCGCAGGGACTCGGCCGACCGCTCCAGGATGCCCACGAAGTGAAAGGCCGCGAGCGGCTTGCCCGCCAGGAAGCGCTCCATCTCGTTCCGCGCGGACGGCAGGGCGGCAAACTCCTCCAGCGTCAGCCGCCGGTCCCGCAGCGCCTGGCAGGCCGGGTGAGTCCAGTCCGGCTGGCGGCGGAAGTGATGATATTGGGAGACGATCCGCTCGACCGGGTGCCGCAGCCACGTGACCAGGGAGGCGTTGGGGTACTGGGTGTCGAAGGCGTGGCTCGGAAACGAGCCGTGCACGCACGCGGTCCGCCACGGCACCCAGCTCGGGGAGACCGGATTGCCGTGCCGGAGCTGCACGCGCTCCTTGCCATAGATATCCTCCAGGACACGGCGGAAGCTGGAGCCACCGCAACGGGGGATGTGGATGCTGATTACCACGGGATTGCGTTGACGACGTCCGGGCGGAAATCGCGGTTACGGCGGGTGGTCATAAAAAGACCGTAAACTGCCGGGCCGGGCGCGACGGGTGCATTGCTTTCCGGGCTGGACAGACCGCGAACGAACCTCTTAGTTCGGCATCCCTTTTATTTTTTGCCCGGGTGGTGGAATTGGTAGACACACACGTTTGAGGGGCGTGTGCCGTAAGGCGTGCAGGTTCGAGTCCTGTCCCGGGCACCATTTTCGATTCCGCGCGGAGGGCGGGGCGGCCGGCCCTGCGGCGGGGGAGGGGGCCCGGGATGTAACCGGCAAACTTCCTGCATCTTTCGCGGCCGGTTTTCGACTTGCCAAGGGCAGGCCGCTACCCGTGCCTTGGCCCCTTCCCACCTCCCTCCTTCCCCTATGGCCTCCGCTTCTCTCCAAGGACAGACCGCCGTCATCACTGGCGGCGCTTCCGGTATCGGTCTCGCAATTGCCCGCAAGCTTCGCGCCGAGGGCGCCTACGTGGCCCTGTTCGACCTGGATCCCAAGGTGTTCCCCGCCCTGGACCGGGAATTCGCGGGCCAGGGCCGGGGCATTAAGGCCGATGTGACGGACGAGGCTTCGGTCCAGGCCGCCATCGCCGCGGTGATCGCCGAACGGGGCAAGATTGACATTCTCGTCAACAGCGCCGGGGTGACCGGCAAGACCAACGTCCAGACCCACGAGGTGGCCCTCGATAACTTCGAGTTCGTTTTCCGCGTCAATGTCCGCGGCCCGTTTCTCATGGCGAAGCATGTGCTCCCGTCGATGCTCCAGCACAAATACGGCCGGATCCTGCACATCGCCTCCGTCGCGGGCAAGGAGGGCAACGCCGGCATGCTGGCCTACTCCGCCTCGAAGGCGGCCGTGATCGGCATGACCAAGGTGCAGGGCAAGGAATACGCCGGCACCGGCATCACCGTGAACGCCCTCGCCCCGGCCGTGGTCCTCACGCCAATGGTGGAGGCGCTGCCGGAAGCGCAGGTCAAGTACATGACCGACAAGATCCCGATGAAGCGCTGCTGCACCCTGGAGGAAGTGGCCGACATGGCCGGCTTCATCGTCTCGCCCGCCGCCGGTTTCACCACCGCCTTCACCTTCGACCTGACGGGCGGCCGCGCGACGTACTGAGCGGATGGCCCCGCTGCTGAGGACGGCGGTGCGCAAGGCGGGCTGGCGGCTGGTGCCGTTCCTCCTGCTGCTCTACATCCTGGCGTTCCTCGACCGGGTCAACATCAGCTACGCCAAGCAGGCCTTCCTGCGCGACACCGGCCTGAGCGAGTCCGCCTACGCCTTTGGCGCCGGGATCTTCTTCGCCGCCTACGCCCTGTTCGAAATCCCCAGCAACCTGGCCCTGAGCCGGGTGGGGGCGCGGCGCTGGATCGGGGCGACCATGATCCTGTGGGGGCTGATCTCGGCGGCGATGATGCTGGCGCACACGGCGCCCGTCTTCTACGCGCTGCGGTTCCTCCTGGGCGCGGCGGAGGCGGGGTTCTTCCCCGGCATGATCTGGTACATGAGCTCATGGTTTCCCGCCGCCACGCGCGGCGGGATCTTCGGGGTCTTCTATTTTGGGGCCCCGCTGGCGCAGATCTTTGGCGGCCCGCTCTGCGGGCTATTGCTCGGCATCGACCACGCGGCGGGATTCCGGGGCTGGCAGTGGATGTTCCTGATCGAGGGCGCCTTGGCGGTCGCCGTGGGAGCGATCGCATGCCTTTATCTCACCAGCCGGCCGGCGGAGGCCCGCTGGCTCGAGCCCGGGGAACGCGCCGTCCTCGAAGCGCAACTGGCGGCGGAGGAGGCGGGCAAGGAGGGCGGGGAAGCCCATAGTGTCCTCCCCGCCTTTGTCCAGGGGCGGGTCTGGCGGCTCGGGCTCATCTACGGGCTGATCCAGATGAGCGTCTACGGCGTGACTTTCTACCTGCCGTCGGAGGTGTCGGCCCTGCTGGGCCGGAACATCGGGCTCGTCGTCAGCCTGGTCAGCGCGATCCCGTGGGTCTGCGCGCTGGGCGCCGCCTTCGTCGTGCCTCGCCTGGCGCGCTGGAACGGGCGCCGCGGGCTGACCGCCGGCCTTTCCCTGACGGTGGCGGCGGTGGGCATCGCGCTCTCGGCGACTCCGCATGCGACCCTGGGGCTGGTGGCCCTGTCGCTCGCGGCCGCCGGGTTCATCGGCGCCCAGCCGATCTTCTGGACGTTTCCGGCCGACGAACTCTCCGGACCCAGCGCCGCCGGCGGGATCGCCCTCATCAACTCGATCGGGGCGGTGGGCGGTTTCCTGGCTCCCAACCTGAAGGTGTGGGCGGAACACGTGTCGGGCTCGCCGCGCGCGGGCGCCCTGGCGCTGGCGACGACGACGCTGCTCGGCGCGATCCTGCTGGGGCTGGTCCGCGACCCGTCCCGCCGGGCCGCCTGATCCCGGCGGGCATCAGCGCGCGCCTTCCCGGGTGACGGGGATCTCGTATTCGGGCGTGGCGGAAATGCTCCGGATTTCCGCGACCTGCGCGCGGCCGCCGAACGCGGGCCACCGGTCTTTCGGCAGGTAAATGGGCGC
The DNA here is from genome assembly GCA_903916755.1 of uncultured Opitutaceae bacterium. GTDB lineage: Bacteria > Verrucomicrobiota > Verrucomicrobiia > Opitutales > Opitutaceae > Palsa-1447. Next base: position 17,691 of record CAIWXW010000033.1, read on the forward strand.
ATCCTGGCGGAGCGGGAGCACCTTGAGCGTCAGGCCCTGCGCGAGGACGGCCGGGGCGAAACGGGCGAGGCCGATCTCCCAGGGACGCCCGAAATAGAAATCATCATCCACCAGCCGGTTCCCCAGATAGGCCCGGCCGACGTCGCCCGCATAGTCGATGGAGAGGAAAAGTTCATGGACGCCGCGCAGGGCTTCGCGCGGCACCCGGAGCTCCCACGTCCCCGCCTGCGCCTGAAAGGCATCGTCGTCCGGCGCATAGGCGTCGCCCTGGGCGTCGACCCGCACCGGCGGCACCAGGCCGGGAGCGGCGACGCGATGCCAGTCCACCTTCACCACGCGCGGCGGGGTCGAGACCACGAACCGGGTGAACAGGCCGTCCTCCTTGCCGGAAAGCTTCAGGGGCGGGGAGGGGAAGACCGAGAAATACATGGTTGGCCGGGTTGACTGCACGCGCAGGGTGTCGCCGTCGAAGACCAGCCCGGCGGTCGACAGGAAAAGCCGGTCCGCGCCCCACATCGCCGCCTTGACCGCCTGCCGGGCCTGGGCCTCCGTCAGGACCAGGATGCGGACGTCGTCGCCATTGCGGGCGCGCACGGTGAAGACGCAGTCGGTGCCCGGCGTCAGCCCGTCGACGCGCGCGCGGGATCCGGGCGCAAGGGTGCGGGGATCGAACGCGAATTCCGGGGCCATGCCCGCCGGCGTGAAAAAGACGAAGCAGTCGGCGACGCGGCAGAGCGGCTGGGCCGTGGCATAGGTCAGGACCGCGCCGCCCAGCGGCAGGTTGAACGGCCAGATAAAATACGCGTTCGACGGGATCCGGATCGGCCGGGTCGGGATCGCCAGGACGCCGCCCGCCAGGCGCAGCTGGAACTGCGCGTGGTCATGCGCCGGGAGCGGGTCGAGGTGCTGGTAGTTGTTGACGAAGAGAAAGCCGCGCCGTCCGTCGGTGCGCGCGGCCCACCGCACGGTCTGGCGGTCGTCGATCGACGCGGGCCGGCGATCGGGCATGACGGCGGCCAGCGGGGCGAGCATGGTGCCGTAGTCGGCGAGGAAGGCGTGCTGCGCGCGCAGCGCGCCGTAGGTCTCGCTGCGCTGGCCGTATTCCCGCAGCGGCGCCTGGAAGTCATAGTTGATTTCCGGCAGGTCGTTGGGATAGCCGCTCGCGCGCGATTCATTGAGCGTCGAGAGCCGCCCGACCTGGTCCGCGCCGCCATGGTACATGTAGTAGCCCTGGAGGTTGCTGCCGCTGCCCAGCTTGGCCAGCGCCTCCGCGGCCACGTCGTCGGCGGTCAGGACGGGACGGCGGCGGTAGCTGACCTCGATGCCGCCCCCGATCTCGCAGGCGCCGTAGGGATAGGAGGCGAGGAAGGCGGTGTCCGCCGCGCCCGGGCGTTTCCTCAGGTCGTCGCCGACGATGCTGTCGTCGCGCTCGAGCCCGAAGAAATACTGCCTCCGGCCGGCGCGGTCCCAGTCGCCGACGCCCTTGATCCAGAATCCGTCCGGGTATCCGCCGAAGAGCGGAATGACTTCGCCGCCGGGGGGGATGCGGGCGCCGTCCCAGCCGGTCATGGTGTAGAGCGGCACGTCCAGGCCGGCTTCGCGGGCCAGGCGCTTCAGCGTCAGGATGTGTTCGGGGCGATTGCGCAGCTCGTTGTCGAGCTGCACGCCGATGACCGGGCCGCCGTCCTTCCACAACAGGCCGTGCAGCTGCTGGAAGATCTGGGCGTAGAAGCGGCGGACGTAGTTGAGGTAGGGCTCCGCGTCCAGGCGGACGTCCCGGCCGCAGCGGGCGAGCAGCCAATCGGGCAGGCCGCCGTTGCGGACCTCGCCGTGCGCCCAGGGTCCGATCCGCGGATAGCAGGTGAGCCCGTGCTTGGCGCACAGCGCGACGAAGGCCCGCAGGTCGCGGTCGCCCGACCAATCGAATCTCCCCTCGGTCTCCTCGTGGTAGATCCAGAAGATGTAGGTCGAGACGATGGTGATGCCGCCCGCCTTCATCTTGAGCAGCTCCTCCTCCCATTGCGCGCGCGGATAGCGGGAGAAGTGAAATTCCCCCATGACCGGAAACCACGGCTTGCCGTCGAGCGTGAGGTAGCGGCTGGTCACGCCGATGGCGCTGCCCTGGGGATTGGCACCGCCCAGTTTGAGGCCGTCGCGCACCACGCTCAGGTCGGGATGCGAGGCGTCCAGCGTGCAGGGAGTCGCTGCTTCGGCCTCAGGCATTGGGGTCTGCGCGCGCCCAACGGAAAGGAATAAAAGCAGGATGCCGGCCGCCGCCCGGCCGATCGACTTGCCCGGGCGGCTTAAGTGACTAACAATGGGAGGGTAATGAAGTTGGGGCACGCGATTTGCTTACCTTTGAATTGATGGCACCTTGAGGGCAATGCTAGGTCTCATCCTTCAGTCGCCGAAAGCGACAACGATTCTTCCCAAAAGTAACACTATGAAAACGCATAAATTCACCGCTGCCGCACTGCTTGCCGCCGCTGCGCTGGGCACCGCGGCTTTCGCCCAATCTCCCGCAGTGTCAGCTGCTCCCGCCGCTCCCGCGGCGCCCCCGGTTTCAGCCGCTCCCGCCGTCAACGAAACCGTGTACGTTCCGCAGCTGCCGAGCGCGGAGGAACTGACGAAGGCCGCCACAGCCCAAGGAGTCACCGTGACGCGGATCTCGCAGAGCGCCTCCCAGGTGACCATCACCTACCAGTACCCGAACGGGCAGATCAACACGGTCGCCTATCAGCCGCTGTCGAACGCCGACGCGTCGCTGACGACGGCACCGGCCGGCGTCCCGATGCCGAGCAGCCCGCCTCCGGCCGTCGCTCCGCCGACCACGGTGGTCTACACGAGCGCGCCGGCCTATTACTATGACTATCCCGGGTACTATCCCTACCCCTATCCCTACTATGGGTATGGTTACGGCTGGTATGCCCCGATCCACGTCGGCATCGGCTTTGGGTTTCACGGTGGCGGCGGCTTCCGCGGGGGCGGTGGCTTCCGTGGCGGCGGCGGCTTCCACGGCGGCGGTCATCGGTAATTTCAACGCGAGCCGACCCGCGGGGTCGGCCGGATTGCGCAGGCGGTCGGCTGAGCCGGCCGCCTGTCTTGTTTTCATTCGCGGCGCCGCGGGTGCCTTGAGAGTAGGGATTTACACGGCAAATGCCCGCGGCCAGCCTGCACCTCCGTGAACGGCCGATCGCGCACCCTTACCCCTCCGGCGTGGCTCGTGGGTGTGGCTGTGGCCGTCCTGATCGCGGCGGGCCTGGCCGCCTATGCCAACAGCTTCGCCGGGCCCTTCGTCTTCGACGACGGCCCCTCGATCGTCGACAACCCGACCATCCGTCACCTCTGGCCGCCCGGCTCCGCCTGGTCGCCCCCGTCGGGCGGCTTCACGGTCAGCGGACGGCCCGTCCTGAATTTTTCCTATGCCCTGAATTATGCGGTCAGCGGCACGTCCGTCGGGAGCTATCACGCGGTCAACCTGGCCATCCACCTGCTGGGCGCGCTGGCCCTTTTCGGCATTGTGCGGCGGACGCCGCCCCGGTCGCTCGCGCTGGCGTTCTCGGTCGCGGTGCTTTGGGTGGTGCATCCCCTGCAGACGGAGGCCGTGGACTATGTCGTCCAGCGCGCCGAGTCGCTGATGGGGCTGTTCTACCTGCTGACCGTCTACGCATTCATCCGCTTCGCGGCACCGGCGCCGGTGGCGGCGGTGCCCGAGGTTGAGGAGGAGGAGGATCCCTACGCCCGCCCGGCCCGCGTCTGGTGGGGGCCGAAGCGATGGGCGGGTGTGTCCATCGGCGCCTGCCTTCTCGGCATGGGGACAAAGGAGGTCATGGTTTCGGCGCCGGTTCTCGTGTTCTTCTACGATCGGACGTTCCTGGCCGGCAGCTTCCGGGCGGCGTGGCGGCAACGGCGGACGTTCTACCTGGCGCTGGCTGCGACCTGGATCCCGCTGGCGCTGGCCGTAGCCAGCACGGGGGGCAATCGCGGCGGCACGTCGGGCTTCGACGTCGGGGTGGAGTGGTGGGCCTACGGCCTGACTCAGTTCCCGGCGATCGTGCGCTATCTTGCGCTGGCCGCGTGGCCCCGCCCCCTGGTCTTTGAATACGGACCGTTCTGGGTGACGACGGTCGGCCAGGTCCTCCCCGCGGCGGCGATCGTCCTGGCGCTGGTGGCTGGAACGGCCGTGGCCCTGTGGAAGCGGCCGGCCTGGGGGTTCCTGGGCCTGTGGTTTTTTGCGATCCTCGCGCCGACCTCGCTCGTTCCGGGGACTCTTCAGATGATCGTTGAACATCGGATGTACCTGCCGCTGGCGGCGGTGCTCGTGGCCGGCGTGGTTTTGGTGCATCGCCTCGGCGGCGCGCGGCTCACGCTGGGGACGGCCCTGGCCGGGGCGCTGGCCCTGGGCTGTATGACCCACCAGCGCAATGCCGTCTACGCGTCGACGCTGCGGCTTTGGGAAGACACGGTGGCGAAGCGGCCGGATAATCCCTATGCGCAATACGGCCTCGGCGTCGTGCTCGCGGCGGACGGTCGGTCGGCGGAGGCGATCCCGCACTACGAGCGGGCGCTGGCGTTGAAGCCGGACTATTCCGACGCGCGCCTGAACCTGGGCAATCTCCTCTATCAGTCGGGGCGGATCCCGGAGGCGCTGGCCTTGTTTCAGGAGGAGCTGCGGCAGAGGCCGCGGTCCGCGGTGGCGCATAATAATTACGGCAATGCGCTCGCGGGGACCGGGCAGAACCTCGAGGCGATGAAACAGTTCCAGGACGCCTTGCGGCTCATGACCTATTATCCCGAGGCGGAGTACAATCTCGGGAACGTGCTCGCCGCCCTGGGGCAGGGGCCGGCCGCGATCGCCCATTACCAGCACGCGCTGGACCTGCGGCCCGAATATGTCGAGGCCCGGGCCAACTTGGGGGTCGCCTTGGCGCGCGCCGGGCGCCTCGAGGAGGCGATCAGCCAGTTCGAGGCCGTGCTGCGGCTGCGGCCCGCCTATCCGGAGGAGCTTTTCAACCTCGGCAATGCGATGGCCCAGGGAGGCCGCTGGCCGGAGGCGATGGCCCGTTATGAGGAGGCCATCCGGCTCGAGCCCGGTTATGCCGAGGCCCACAATGCGCTGGGCGGGGTTTTGGCGGAGGTGGGACGCTATGCCGAGGCGCGGACGCAGTTTGAGGAGGCGTTGCAGTTCAAGCCCGGGTTCCCCCCGGCGCAGGCCAATCTGGCCCGGCTGCAGAAGGCGATCGCCGGCGGGGCTTCCCGGTAGCGGCCGCGGCGCCCCGGCCGGTGGACATTCAGGTTTGACCCGCCTAGGATGAAGGGGCATTCATGTCGGTTCCTCAGTTTCCGGAGAGGTGACAGAGTGGTCGAATGTGCATGATTGGAAATCATGTGAACCCGCAAGGGTTCCGGGGGTTCGAATCCCTCCCTCTCCGCCAATTTTCCCCAAAGGGGGCCAAGTCCTAGCGACCCGTTTGCCACGCGACGCGGCAAGTCGCCCGTGGATCAGCTCAATCCGTTCGTCATTTCACCATGCACGAGGGGCGGGGGAACGGCCCCGGAAGCTCGCCCTGAATAAAGGGGAAATACCGGCCGAAACGGGGCTGGCCGACCAGATACCGGTGCAGGTTGAAGGGCAGGTTGTCCAGGTGCAGCAGCGAGTGGGACCGGCGGTCGGAATTGCCCACCTAATAGCGGAAGCCGAATTCAGCCAGGCGATGGAAACGATGGTAGTTCCAGCCGGCGAGGAGGGCGCCGACCAGAAGAAGGGGGGCCAGCGCCGCGAAAATGCGGCCGCCGCGGACCGCCGGGGGGGGGCTGCCTCGAGCCAGAGGCGCAGGACGATCCAGCCGACGAGGAGCGCGACGGCCGGGGCATAATTGGGCCGGCAACCCAGGGTGAGAGCAGCGGCGAAGCAGGCGAGGGCGGGCCAGAAACGCCCCCGCGGGCGGATGTTTCCGCCGCGACCAGGGCCGCGACGGCCACGGCGAAGCAGGCATAGCCGGAGGAGGAAACCAGCTCATAGATGTTCTGGCTGGCCAGGAGCGAGCCCGCGCCGCTGGCGACTCCCAGCGTCAGCAGGGCCAGCGCAAAAGCCCAGGCGGGAACCTCCCGGAACCACTGCCGCCAAATCCGAAAGAGCGCGCTGCCGTAGGCGATGAACCCCAGTCCGCAAAAAAACCAGATCCCGGCGCCGTCGGAGAGGAAGGCGCCCGTGAGCTTGAACCAGGGCACGAGCAGGAAGAAGAAAGGCACGATCCCGAAATAGATGTAGTAGTGCCCCTCGAAATAGGACGCATCGCCGACGTGATGCCCGGCCATGGCCGGGGTCCAGGGGTCGGGCGAGGCCTTGAGCGCGGCGTCCGGCTCGATTTTGAGGTAGGCCTGCCCCGAGGCGAGGGCGTCGGTGTAGACCTGGGACAGCGTGACCTGGTCGTGCTGCGCGAGCGATGCGGGCGTGAGGTGGGCGATCCAGCCCCCGATGAACCCCAGTCCCGCCAGCGCCAGGACAAAGAAGGTGCGAGCCAGCCTGACGTTCATGCGCTCGTTGGGGCCGGAAGGCGGAATTCGGCCAGGCGGCCGAAGGGCAGCTGACGCACGTGGAGAATCACGGGCGGGTTGGATGGGTGGATAGCGGCGGCACGGGCGGGAAGTCGCCGGGGCCAAAGCCCCGGAAAACACCCGGAAAAGCCTGCCAGCGTGGTCTCGGGAGAGTAAAGGGGATATATCTTCCGGCCGCTCGCGGCCGCGGCTGAGCGTCGCGGGGCAGCCGCCGCCGGGGCAAAAAAAAGGCCGCCCAAAGGCGGCCCGTAAAACTTGGCTGCACCGCGATCAGGTGCTCATGATCCGGCGTCCGGCCGGGCGGTTCTTGATCAAGCCCTTGCCGCCGGGGCGCTTCGAGGCGCGTTTCTTGGCGGCGGTCATCCGACCGCCTCTGCTGATTTTAGCCATAATGGATCTCTGGTTGGTGGTTTTTGAGCGGACTGAAGCTCAGCTTACCCCCGATTCCTCGAAACGCTATCGGGGCACTCCCGCGTCCCCAAGGGGTGCTTTGTCCGACGCCGGGGTGATGGGCTCGAGGGCCCCGGGCAGGCGGACAACGAACCGGGCGCCGGCCGCCGCAACGGCCTCCACCCCCACCGTGCCCTGGTGGGCCTCGACGATCGCCTTCACCACGCTGAGCCCGAGGCCGAAGCCGCGCTGGGTCCGGCTGGCGTCGGTGCGGTATAGGCGCCGCCAAATTTTGTCGCGCTCGTCGGGTGGGACGCCGGGGCCGCTGTCGCTGACCGTGAGGATGCCCTGCGCGGCATCCCGGCGGGCGGCCAGCGTCACCCAGCCGCCCGCGGGCGTGTATTTGATCGCATTGTCGAGCAGGTTGGCGACCGCCTGGCCGAGCCGGAGGGCATCGGCGTCGACCCAGACGGCTTCCGGCGCGTCGAGGTCGACCCGGATCCCTTTCTCCTCGGCGACCTCCCGATAGAGGTTGATCGCGCCGGAAAGGACCGAGCGGAGGTCGACGGGTGCGCGGCGCAGGGGCAGGACGCCCGTCTCCGCCGCGGAAACGTCCAGGAGCGTCTCCAGCAGCAGCAGCACGCGCTCCGATTCCTCCAGGCAGTCGGCGAGGGCTTCGCGCACCGCCGCGGGATCCGCCTGGCTCTGCAGGGCGTAGTCGGCGGTGCCGCGCAGCCGCGCCAGCGGCGTCCGCAGGTCGTGCGCGAGGTTGTCCAGGGTCTCGCGCATGGCGCCGATCAGGGTGGCATTCTGCGTGAGGACCGTGTTCAGCTGCAGGACGAGATCGGCCAGTTCGCCGCCGCCGGCGGGCACCGGGACCCGCGCGGTCAGGTCGCCGGTCGCGACGATGCGCCGCGCGGTCTCGCCGACCTGGCGGATGGGCCGCGTGACGCGCCAGACGAGCAGGCCGCCGGCGAAAGCCGCCACCAGCATCGCCCCGGCGCCGACGGTGAAGAAGTGGCGCCGCAGCGGCGCCAGCAGCACGGCCCGGTTGTCCGTGCTCCGGGCCACCTGCAGGAGCTGGCCGCCCGCCAGGGGGCGGGAAGCCACCGTGAAATCCTTCTCGGCATCGCGCGGGATCCGCACGCTGCGGACCGCCTGCGTCTGCCAGCCGCCCCAGCCGTCGGGCACCACGATCTGCTGGGCCTGCGTCTGGATCCAGTCGGGGGGCACCCGGGAAAAGGTGAGGGCGCCGTCGCCGCCGATGATCCGGACGAAGAGCGAGCTGACCTCGGGGCTGTTCGCCTCCTCGGCGATCCGGGTCCGCAGGGCGGCGGGGCCGCCCTCCTGAAAGACCTCGGCATAGTCCTCGGCCTTGCGCTCCACCGCCGCGCGCTCGCGCGATTCCAGGGCGCCGGCCAGCACCCAGTAGAGCAGGGTGAAGACGGCCGCGGCGATCAGCGCGAAGACGAGGGCGTAAAGGACGCCGAGTCGAACCGCGAGGGACTGGCGCAGGCGCTCAAGCATGGCTTTTCCAGATGTAGCCGACGCCGCGCAGGGTCTCGAGCCGGGTCTTGTCCGGATCGATCTTGGCGCGCAGCCGGTGGATCACCACGTCCACGACGTTGGTCTGGGGATCGAAGCTGTAGTCCCAGACATGCTCGAGGATCATGGTCTTGGTGACCGCCCGCCCGGCATGGCGGAGGAGGTAGGCGAGCAGCGCGAATTCCCGCGGCTGCAGCTCGACCGGCGCGCCGCCGAGCGTCACCGCGCGCGTCGTCAGGTCGATCGCGACGTCGCCCACCGCCAGGCGGGTCGCCTCCGGCGCCTGCGAGGCACGGCGGATCAGGGCCTGCACGCGGGCCAGCAGCTCCGAGAAGGCGAAGGGCTTGGTCAGGTAGTCATCGCCGCCGGCCTGCAGGCCGCGCACGCGGTCGTCGACCCCCGCCTTGGCGCTCAGGAAGAGGAGGGGCGTGGCGCGGCGGGCCGCGCGCAGCCGGCGGACGAGGCTAAGCCCGTCCAGGCGCGGCAGCATCACGTCGACAATGGCGGCGTCGTATTCCGTGGACTGGCCGAGGGCCAGGCCGGTCTCGCCGTCGGGGGCGTGGTCGACCGAATATCCCGCCTCCTTCAAGCCGCGCACGACAAAGGAGGCAATCTTGGGATCATCTTCGACAACGAGGACACGCATGGGCCGGCGGAAGTGTGGAGCAATTTTCGGTCATAGCAAAGCCCGCGGCGAGCGGCCGGACGGTTCCGGCGCGCCCGCCGCGGGCTTGTTTAGGGGGGCGGCCTCAGGAGGCGCCCGAAGGGGTCTCGTCGATGACGGTGTAGATCATGCCGCCGTGCGACCAGAGCTTGAGCAGGGTCTTCTTGCTGGCGCCGTTGGCGCTCAGCTTGACCGCCTCGTCGGCCGAGGTGACGGCGTGATGATTGATCTCGAGGATCACGTCGCCCGCCTCGAGCCCGGCCTTGGCCGAGGCCGAATCCGGCGCGACCTGGGTGACGACGGCGCCCTTGACGCGGCCCGGGATGTCGAACTGCTGCCGGGCGTCGGCATCGAGGTCGCCGACGGCGACGCCGTTGAGGACGCCCTGGTCGTCGCTGCTGCTGGCGACATTGGAATCCTCGTCGGACCCGCCTGCCACGCGCCGGCTCGGCATGGACTCGGTCGTCGCCGTGAAGCGCTCCGTCTTGCCATCCCGCAGGACCTTCAGGTCGATCTTCGTGCCCGGCTGCGTCTCGCTCACGGTCAGGCTGAGGGCCCCGGAATTGGAGACGGTGTTGCCCGCCACCTCGGTGATGATGTCGCCCGAGCGGATGCCCGCCTTCGCGGCGGGGGTGCCGGGCTGCACGTCGGTCACGAGCACGCCGGCCCGCAGCGGCAGATTGAAGTTCTCCGCCAGGGCGGGGGTCAGGTTCTGGATGCTGATCCCGAGGTAGCCGCGGACGACTTTGCCGTGCTGCACCAGGCCGTCCACGACGTGGCGGACGAGGTCGGAGGGTATCGCCAGGCCCACGCCCTGGAAGCCGCCGGAGCGGGTGAGGATGGCGGTGTTGATGCCGATCAGCCGGCCGTCGACGTCCACCAGGGCGCCGCCGGAGTTGCCGGGATTGATGGCCGCGTCGGTCTGGATGAAGTCCTCATAGGCGAGGCCGAGGTTCGCGTTGCGCTGGTCCTTCACGCTGATGATGCCGGAGGTGACGGTTTCACCGATGCCGAAGGGATTGCCGACGGCGAGGACGCGGTCGCCCACCTCCGCCTTCGCGCTGCTCGCGAAGGTGATCGCCGGGAGATCCTTCGCGTCGATCTTGACCACGGCGAGGTCCGTCTGCGGATCGCGCCCGATCACCTTGGCCTTGAGCTCGCGGCCGTCGTCGAGGGCGACGGTCACGTTCTCCGCGCCGTCAACCACGTGATTGTTGGTCACGACGTAGCCGTCGGAGCTGATGATGACGCCCGAGCCCAGGCCGGTTTCCTCCGGGTGGCGCTGCTGCGGCATCCGGCCCTGACCCTGACCCTGGCCGAAGAACTGGCGGAAGAAGGGATCCATCTGCTGCAGCTGGCGGGGATCCATGCCGCCGTCCGCCTCATCCTCGTGCCGGTGGCTCGTGACGGTGATCTTCACGACGCTGGGCGCGATGCGCTTGGCGACCGCGGCGTAGCTGGCGGGCTCGAGGGCGCCGCGATTGACGGGGGTCGGGTCGACCTGCACGGCGACCGGGTGGCTGTCAATGGAGCGGGCGGCGCAGAAAGCCGTGATGGCGAAGGCGCCCGCGAAGGTCAGGCCGGCCGCCGAGGCGAACCAGCGGCGGCGAGGCAAATCGGAGGGAGAAGTGTTCATTGCGACCCCGATGATCGCAGACGGGCATTACGGGGCCCTTTCCCGAAAATGACAGTTTTGTAAGGTTTGGGCGGGGCTCAGACCTTCACGGCCGCCTGGATCCGCGGCATCGCGGTCGTGGCGTCCTTGATCTGGTTGTCGCCCCGGATCGCCTCCAGGATGGCGCTCGCCATCAGGTTGTCGGTGACGGCAACGTGCGCGATCTCCACCGGATAGCGGATCACGAGCTCGACGCCGGCCGCGCTGTAGCGCAGCTGGGAGGCCGGCTCGGGCACTTCCAGCTTCAGATCGATCAGCCGCTCGATCTCCCCATGCTGCTTCTCCAGGGAAGGCCGGTATTCGGTGTAGACCTTCGTCGCCGCCGCGAGGAGCTTGCCGGTGAGGTAGGGGAAGTCGGCGGTCGCGACCAGCGGCACCACGGCCTCGTGCCAGGTATAGTCGGTGCCCGGCAGCTGCCGGTAGATCGGGGTCGGCTGGAAGAGGACGGAATTGGCGAAGACCGCCACGCGGCCGGTCGGGTGCAGCTCCACGCCGGTGCCGGCGAGCTCGGTCATGTAGAAGCGGACCAGGCCGATGTCGATGACCGTGCCGGTGACCCCCGAGACGGTGAGCCGGTCGCCGACCCGCACGCCATAGCGGCCGATCAGGAGGAAGTACGCCGCCACCGAGACGATGACGGTCTGGAGGGCGACCGCGACGCCGGCGGTGAGGAAGCCGGCGTAGGTCGCGAGCGAGCTGTAGTCGCTGACGAAGGTGAAGATCACCACCAGGACCAGGATGATGCTGGTCGTGAAGCGGCGGATGAGCAGGAACTGGCGGCGGCGGCGCAGGTCGTGCACATAGCGGAAGGTCGCGCGGCGCCAGATATCGGAAAGGCCGAGCATCAGGGCGATGACGAGCCCGAGGCTCAGGACCTTCCAGAGCAGGCTGCGGATGATGACGGTGTACTGCCGTTGAAGGGAGGCGCGCCAGACCGCGAGGTTCTGGTGGCTTTGCTCGAGGAGGAGCTGTTCCTGGCGAAGGGGCACGGCGGCGCCGGCGAGATCGCGGAACTTGGAGGCCAGGTCCTGGAAGTTGCCGCGGAGGGCATCGAGCTTGCCTGGATCGGCCGAGGTTTCCGGGGTCGCCGCCTGGTCGGTGGCGGCCTTGCCTTGCTGGATGATGGTCCGAATCGAGTCGCCCAGGGGCTTGCGGAGGCCGGTGACGATGCCCTCGAGCTCGAGGGTTTCATGGTCGAGCACCTCGACCCCCCGGACGGCCTTGAAGAGGGCGTAAAACGCCTCGCCGCGGCCGATCAGGCCGCTGCCGCCGCTGCCGATGCTCTTGAGCTCCGGGACCTTGGCGGCGTCGCCCTGGGCAAAGGCCTCGGGGACCGATCGCTGCAGCTCCGCTATCTGGTCGGTCAGGCTGGAGGAGCTGTCCCCCTGGATGGCGACGAACGAGGCGACCTGGTTGATCGAGTCATGGGTCGTCTTGGCGAGATCGAGTTCGGCGGCGAGCTCGTTACGCTGCGTCTGGAGCAGCGCCGAATTGTCGGCTCCGGCGGCCTGGATCTGCCGGTCCAGGTCGGCGATCTTCCCCTGCAGCTGGCTGACCCGGGTGGCCGCCTCGGCCTGGGAGGCGAGCAGCTTCTGGTTCGCGGCGTCGGTCTTGCCAGCGGCGGGCGGGGAGGGCAGGGCGAGGGCGTCGGCCTGCGCGGAGCTGAAGGCCAGCTGCAGCACCCGGTTCGCCAGCGCATGCTCGCCGTCGAAATAGATCCGGTCACTGGGTTCGCCCACCCACTGGGCCCCATTTTGGGACTGGCGGTACCACTTCATGGCCGCGTTCACATGCCCGAGCACCTGCTCGCTGCGGGGGCCTGAGGTGGCGACGTCGTTCAGGGACGTGGCGGCCATGAATGGCCAGGACCCCAGCGCGGCCAGGAGGCCGAACAAGGAGGAGGAACGCATGCTAGCCTTTATTAACCGGTACGGTGCCTGAAGGTTGCGGGGAAAGTAGGAAAAGGCACGCCCCCGTGCAAAAAACCTTTTGGGTGCGCCGAAAGGGCGTCATCCCGGAAAAGCTTCTTGCGCGTCCGGTGGGCGGCGGTAGGTTCCGGCACCTGCGCTTAACCATGGTTTCCACCAACACCGAGCTGAGTTACAACAGCAAGATCGAGGGCGAGGTGATCGTCACCCGCGCCGATGCCGTGGTGAACTGGATCCGCAGCAATTCCATGTGGCCCATGCCGATGGGCCTGGCCTGCTGCGCCATCGAGCTGATGGCCTCGGCCGCCAGCCGCTTCGACATCGCCCGGTTCGGGGCGGAGGTCATGCGCTTTTCCCCCCGCCAGTCGGACGTCATGATCGTGGCCGGCACGGTGACCTACAAGATGGCCACCTCCCTGCGCCGGATCTACGACCAGATGGCCTCCCCGAAATGGGTCATCGCCATGGGCGCCTGCGCGAGCACGGGCGGCATGTACCGCAGCTACGCCGTCCTGCAGGGGGTGGACCGGATCGTGCCCGTCGACATTTACATCAGCGGCTGTCCGCCGCGCCCCGAGGCGCTCCTGGACGCCGTCATCAAACTCCAGGGAAAAATCCGGCGCGAGCCTTCGGCCAGGAAACTCTTCACCGCCTGATCGGCTCCCGAGGAGTTCTGACCTGCCGCCCATGACCGCTGCCGAACTGAAGAGCCAATTTCCCGGCGTGACCGAGCGCCCGAGCCTGGATCACCCGGCGGTGAATGTGGCGGCGGCCGACATCCCGGCGCTCCTGCAGCACCTCCGCGACGCGGCGGGCTTCAACCTGCTGGCCGACGTGACGGCGGTGGACTGGTCCGAGAAGGTTTCGCCCCGGTTCACCGTGGTCTACCACCTCTATTCGACGAGCCAGCACGCGTATCTCCGGGTGGCGGCGGATTGCCCGGACAATGCAAAGCCCTCGGTCCCGACGGTTTCCCACCTTTGGGCGGGCGCCAACTGGCACGAGCGCGAGGCCTACGACATGTTCGGGATCACCTTCGACGGGCATCCCGATCTCCGCCGCATCCTGATGTGGGACGGATATCCGTATTTCCCTCTGCGCAAGGAGTTTCCACTGGCCGGCATCGAGACGGAGCTGCCCGATCCCGAGGTCGTGGCGGAGACGGGCGTCAAGGCGCGCCCGGCGCCGATGGCCGGCGGCCCATTCGTCGCCTCGTCCGGCGAGATGAATCTCGGCGTGGCCGAGCCGCGGGCCAAGGATGAGAGCTGGAACGAACGCCGTCCCAAACCGGAGGGCTCAGAATAATGGCCGCTGAATACACCTTTCCCGATGCCGGGGCGAAGAACGCCGTCTGCGAGTTCGAGACCGAGAAGATGTCGCTCTCCATGGGCCCCTCGCACCCGTCGACCCACGGCGTGCTGCGGCTTCAGATGGAGCTCGACGGCGAGGTCGTGACCAAGGCGGAGCCGGTCATCGGCTACCTGCACCGCGGCGACGAGAAGATCGCGGAGAACATGACCTACAACCAGTTCGTGCCCTACACGGACCGGCTGGATTACCTGGCGCCGCTCGCGAACAACATGGCCTACGCCATCGCGGTCGAGCGGCTGGCGAAGCTCGAGGTCCCGGCCCGCTGCCAGGCGATCCGCGTCATCACGGCCGAGATGGCCCGCGTTTCCGCCCATCTGCTCGGCCTCGGCGCCTACGCGATCGATGTGGGCGCCTGGACGGTCTTCCTCTACAGCTTCACCGAGCGCGAGAAGCTCTACCGCCTCTTCGAGAAGCTGACCGGCGCGCGCTTCACCACGAGCTACACCCGGATCGGGGGACTGATGCGCGACGTGCCCCCGGGCTGGACCGAGGAGGTCAGCGCCTTCTGCACCCAGTTCCTCCCGCTCCTGGAGGAAATGCTGCAGCTGCTCACCCGCAACAAGATCTTCCTCGACCGCTCGGTCGGGATCGGCGTCATCTCGAAGGAGGACGCGATCGCCTACGGCCTGACCGGTCCGAACCTGCGCGGCTCGGGCGTCCCGCTCGACCTGCGCAAGGACAAGCCGTACAGCGGCTACGAGCAGTACGACTTTGATGTCGCGATCGGCACGACCGGCGACTGCTACGACCGGTACCTGGTCCGCGCGGAGGAGATGCGGCAGTCCTGCCGGATCATCCAGCAGGCGATCGCCAAGTTCCCGGGCGGGCCCTGGTTCGCGACCGACGCGAAGAAGATCTTCGCGCCGCCGAAGGAGAAGATCCTCACCTCGATGGAGGAGCTGATCCAGAACTTCATGATCGTGACCGAGGGGCCGCAGATGCCGGCCGGCGAGGTGTACTTCGAGGCCGAGAATCCGAAGGGCACCCTGGGCTTCTTCATCGTCAGCAAGGGCGGCGGCGTGCCCTGGCGGCTGAAGATCCGGGCCCCCTCGTTCTGCAACCTTTCCATCCTGCCCAAGGTGTGCGTCGGCAACATGGTGTCCGACGTGGTCTCGATCCTGGGCTCCCTCGACTTCGTCATGGGGGAATGCGACCGATGAACCTCACCCCCGAGACCCTGCGGAAGATCGATGAGGTCATTCCGCACTACCCGCAGAAGCGGAGCGCGGCCCTGCCGCTGCTCCACCTGATCCAGGAGGAGCTGGGCTTCATCTCGCAGGAGACGATCGCCTGGATCGCCGCCAAGCTCGAGGTCGCGCCGATCTCGATCTACGAGCTGGTGACCTTCTACCCGATGTTCCGCCAGAAGCCGATCGGCCGGCGGCACGTCAAGGTCTGCCGGACGCTTTCCTGCGCCCTGATGGGCGGCTACCAGACCTGCCGGGAATTCGAGCGGCAGTTCGGGACCCACCCGGGCGAGGTTTCGCCCGATGGCGAGGTCACGGTGGAATTCGTGGAGTGCCTGGCCAGCTGCGGCACCGCGCCCGTCGTCATGATCGACGACACGCTGCACCAGAAGGTGGACATCGCCCGCGCCCGCGAGCTTTGCGACCAAATCAAGGCGGAGGCCAAATCCTGACCATGGCTGAACAGCGGCGCCTCATTTTCCAGCACATCGACGAGCCGGGCTACACGCCGGACCTCGCCTGCTACCAGCGCGCGGGCGGCTACGAGGTGCTCAGGAAGGCGGTCCAGCGGCCGCCGGCCGAGCTGATCGACGAGGTCAAGAAGTCGGGCCTGCGCGGCCGCGGCGGCGCGGGCTTTCCCTGCGGCGTGAAGTGGGGCCTGGTCGACCGCAAGAGCGGCAAGCCGATCTATCTCGTGGTCAACGCCGACGAGTCCGAGCCCGGCACCTTCAAGGACCGGTACATCATGCACCAGGATCCCCACCAGATGATCGAGGGGATCATGATCGCCTGCTGGGCGAACAACGTGAAGCAGGCGTACATCTACATCCGGGGCGAGTTCCCGGAGGGGGCCCGGATCCTGGAGCGGGCGATCGCCGAGGCGCGCCAGGCCAACTTCGTCGGGCCGAACATTCTCGGGACCGCCTACAGCTGCGAAATCTACGTCCATCGCGGCGCCGGCGCGTACATTTGCGGCGAGGAAACCGGCCTGATCGAGTCGCTCGAGGGCAAGCGGCCGTATCCCCGGATCAAGCCCCCGTATTTCCCGGCGGTCCTCGGCCTCTACCCATGCCCGACGATCGTGAACAACGTCGAGACGCTCTGCCACGTGAAGCACATCGTGGACATGGGCGGCGACGCCTACGCGAAGACCGGCACGCCCAACAACACCGGTACGCGCATTCTCTGCGTCAGCGGTCACGTGCAGAAACCCGGCTATTTCGAATACGAGGTCGGCAAGATCACGATGGGCCAGCTCCTCAACGAAGTTTGTGGCGGCCCGCTGCCCGGCCGGAAATTCAAGGCGGTCATCCCCGGCGGTTCGTCGGCGAAGATCTTGAAGTTCGGCGAGACGTTCACGTTGAAAAACAAGGACGGCTCCACGCGCACGCTCACCGTCGAGGATATCCCCATGGATTTCGACACGCTCGCCGCGTGCGGCACGATGGGCGGCTCCGGCGGGGTTATCGTGATGGACGACTCCACCGACATGGTGCAGGCGCTCGCCAACATCAACGCGTTCTACGCCCACGAGAGCTGCGGCCAGTGCACGCCGTGCCGCGAGGGCTCGCTGTGGATGAAGAAGATCACCAACCGCATGGTGCACGAGAA
>CAIWXW010000034.1 GCA_903916755.1 uncultured Opitutaceae bacterium
ATGTCCATCCCTGGCTCCGGTCAGGCCCGCCGAGCCGGGCCTTCCCTCCGCCAGGGATGGACAACCAGCGTCAGTCGTATCAACATCAACCAACCATCCAGACCGACTCTGAGGGTGGCTCGAAAAGGTGGATCCGCTCACAGGATACCAACATCGCCGGCGACACCGCCAAATGCTGGGCCTAAGCCCGCTGCTGTAGTCCAAGACTCCCCGGCCCGGCCGAATGGATTCTCATTCGAAACTAGCAAAACCGCCGCGATCTCGCTGTCATCGGGAGGCATCGCCCCGTCAAAAGACGGGCTCACGCGCCTTGCTCCCGATCCCCATGGCAAACGCATCTCTCCATCGGCCAAAATCGCACCGCCTCGCCCGCCGCGTGGCCACGCTCGCCCTCGTTCTCGGCGGCCTGACGGCCCTGCGCGCCGGGCCGCCCTTCCTCACCGACGATCCCGAGCCGGTTGAGCTCAATCACTGGGAGTTTTACACGTTTGGCCAGGGCGACCGCACCACCGACGCCAATGCCATCTCCGGGCCGGCCGTGGAGTTTAACTACGGCGTGGCGCCCAACACCCAGCTGCACCTGATCGCGCCGGTCGCCCACCTGTCCGCGCCGGGCACGGGCTGGACCTCCGGCTACGGCGACACCGAACTGGGGATCAAATACCGCTTCCTGAGCGAGACCGACTCGCGCCCCCAGATCGGCGTCTTTCCCCTGGTGGAGCTGCCCACCGGCAGCAGCGCGCGCGGCTTGGGCAATGGCAAGGCCTGGTACCAGCTGCCCCTCTGGATCCAAAAGAGCTACGGGCCGTGGACGCTCGACGCCGGCGGTGGGGTCGCGCTCAATTCCGCCGCCGGGGCCACGAATCACGGCTATGCCGGCGGGCTGGTCCAGCGCGACCTGGGGAAGTTCCTGACGCTCGGCGCCGAGCTCTTCCAGCAGGGGGCCGACTCGACGGAGGGACGCGCCTCCACCGTGGCCAATGTGGGCGGTTACCTGAAATTCAGCGAGCAGTTCAACGTTCTCTTCAGCGCGGGACGGTCGATCGCCGGCGAGCGGCACACGGTCTGGTACCTTGGACTCTACTGGACGGGCGGGCCGGCCGGTTCCGAGCAGAAATAGCCCTGCCACGCCATGGGCGCGCCCATTGCCGGGGAAGCCGGGGTTGAGGGCCGGAGCCGCCGGACCGGCGAGGTTTTCCGCGTCTTCCTCAAGCTCGGCTGCACCTCCTTTGGGGGGCCGGTCGCCCACCTGGGCTATTTTCAGAACGAGCTGGTGGCGCGGCGGAGGTGGGTCGACGAGGAAGCCTACGCCAATCTGGTTTCGCTCTGCCAGTTTCTGCCGGGACCGCTCAGCAGCCAGGTGGGCTTGGCGCTCGGCTGGAAGCGCGCCGGCTGGAAAGGGGCCCTGGCCGCCTGGCTCGGCTTCACCCTGCCCTCCGCCGCCCTGATGATCGTCCTGGCCTATGGGCTCCGGTCTTTTGGCGGACTGGAGCACGCGGGCTGGGTGCAGGGCCTGCGCCTGGCGGCGCTGGCCGTGGTCGCCGAGGCGGTGATCCTCATGGCCCGCCAGCTCTGCCCGGATGCCCCACGGTCGGCGATCGCCCTCGCGGCGGCCCTCGTGCTCTGCGTCTTTTCCGCGCCGGGGCTGCCGCCGCTCATCATCGCCGCGGGCGCCGTCGCCGCCCTGGCGATCCGCCCGCGTTCTCGCGCAAGACAGCACCCTGGGCCCCCGACCGCCGCCGTTTTCCCGGCCTACAGTTTCGTCTGCCTCGGTCTTTTTCTTGGGCTGTTGGCCGTATTGCCGGGCCTCGCCCATCTCTGGCCAGCTTCAGCGTGGCGCGTGGCGGACGCCTTCTATCGGACCGGTGCGTTGGTTTTCGGCGGCGGTCACGTTGTGCTGCCCCTGCTGCGGGAGGCCACCGTCGCCCGCGGCTGGCTGCGCGAAGAGACCTTCCTGGCCGGCTATGGCGCGGCCCAGGCGCTGCCGGGCCCGCTGTTCGCGTTCTCCGCTTTCCTGGGCGCGCTGATTGCGCCCGGCGGCATCGGCGGCGCATTCCTGGCCCTGACGGCCATCTACCTTCCCGCCGGGCTGATCCTTTTCGCGGCGCTGCCGCACTGGGAATACCTGCAGCGTCTCCCCCGGGCCCGCGCGCTCCTGGATGGGGCGAATGCCGCCGTGGTCGGGCTCCTGGGGGCGGCGCTCGCCGGCCTCACCTGGACCACGGCGAGCGCGGCGCCCCAGCATCTTTTGCTTTCGCTCGCGGCCTTTGCCGCGCTTCATTTCTGGCGCTGGCCCTCGTGGCTCATTGTCCTGGCCTGCGCCGGAGTCGGAGCCGCCTGCTTCCGGTAGGCGGCCCGATTCACTGCCGCCGGGAAGACCCCAGGGCCAGAAACGCCGGCAGGACGACCAGCACCAGCGGCAATTGCAGCAGGAGCCCGGAGATGATCGCGATGGCCAGCGGCCGCTGCATCGCTGAACCTGCTCCGATCCCCAAGGCCAGGGGCAGCAGCGCCAGGATGGCGGCAAAGGTGGTCATCGCGATGGGCCGCATGCGATTGATTCCCGCCTGCACGAACGCCGCAGTCCGGTCCAGTTCAGCCGGCAGGGACTCCCACTCCGAGACGTAGAAGATCGCGACCTCGGTCGCGATGCCCACGATCATGGTCATTCCCATCATCGAGGAAATGTTGAGCTCGGTCCGGGTCAGCCAGAGGCCCAAAGTGACGGCGGAGAGCGCGAGCAGCGTGGTGGCAAGCATCGCCAGCGCGGTGCCGAGGCTCTCGTAGAGAAAGAGCAGGAGCATGAACACCAGGGCGACGGCCGCGCCGAACACCGCGATCAGACCCGAAAAGGCCGCCCGTTGTTCGGCATAGGTTCCCCCCAGCGCATAAGTCACTCCCGGAGGAATGACCCCCGCCTGGCGCAAGGCGGCCTGGACATCCTTGATGGTGGAGCCCAGGTCGCGACCCGTGATGCGACCCGTGACCGTGGCCAGGCGCTCCAGGTCATCCCGGTCGATCTGCGGCTGGCCGGTCTCGGTTTCGATTGCCGCCACCCGCCGCAGCGGGAAGTAATGCCCGTCGGGGGCCCGCAGCCGAAGATTCCCCACGTCCTCGGCCGAGCGCCGGAACCGCTCGGGGACCCAGGCCCGAATCGCCGTCAATTTCGGCGCCTGCTCGACCTTGGTCGCGGCCACCGCGCCATCGAGCAGCTCCGTGACCGCGGAAGTGACCTCATCGGGATCCATCCCCTCCAGGCCGGCCTTGGCCCGGTCCACCCGGATCGCCAGGGCGTCGCCCGCGAGGACGATGCCATTGGTCACGTCCACCACGCCGTTGATCTTGCCCAGGGTCCGGACCACCGATGCGGCCGCCCGGTCCAGGAGGGCGCCATTCTCGGCATAGAGCTTCACCTCGATCGGCTGGGGCACCGCGGTCAGGTCGCCGATCATGTCCTCCATCAATTGCGACATGTCGATGTCCAGGCCGGGCACGCCGTGCTGGATCCGGCCCCGCACGTCGTCCATGACCTCATCGATGTCCCGGCGCGGAGTCGCCTTCAGGCGCACGAAGAAGTCACCCTCGTTGGCCTCCGTGACCGAAGCGGCCCCCAACTGCAGGCCCGTCCGGCGGGAATAGGTCTCCACCTCCGGCGTCGCCTGCAGGATCTGCTCGACCTGGCGCAGCAGGCGGTCGGTTTCGGAAAGGGACGTGCCCGGTTCGGCGCGGTAGTCGATCGTGAATCCGCCCTCGTCCATATCGGGCATGAAGCCGGAACCCACGGCGCGGTAGCCGATCCAGGCCAGCAGCAGCAGCGGGAGCACGGCGCAAAAGATGAGGGACGGCCGGGCCAGCACCCGACCCATGAGCGACCGGTACCGCGCATGGGCCGCCGCCGTCCAGCGGCCGCCCTCCTCGGCCTCGGCGTCCTGCGCGCGGAGAAAGCGGTTCGCCAGGACCGGCACCGCCAGCCACGCCACGAGGAACGAGATGACCAGGCTGGCCGCCATGGCGAGCGAGAGCGCCTTGAAGAAGGCCCCGGTGACTCCGGAGAGGAACGCCAGGGGGGCGAAGATCACGATCGTCGAAAGAGATGAGGCCACCAGCGGACGCGTGAACTCGGCCGCGGCCGTCCACACCTTGCCCCCGGGGCCCGTCGCTGGGCCGGACGGCTCCCCGGCCCGGCCTTTTTCCCGGAGCCGCCGCACAATATGCTCCACCATGACGATCGCATCATCGATGATCAGTCCGACGGCGGCGGCCATGCCGCCCAGGGTCATGATGTTGAAGCTGCTGCCCATGAGCCCAAGGACCAGCACCGTGATGGCCAGGACCGCGGGCACGCAGCCCATCGCGATGAGCGTGATCTTCCCATTGCGGAGGAAAAGGAAGAGCACGGCGCCCGCCAGGCAGATGCCGATGAGAACGGCGTCACGCACGCTCGTCGCCGCGCCCACGATCAACTGGCTTTGGTCATACCAGTTGGCGATCCTGACTCCCGCCGGCAACCGGCCGCTGAAACCGGCCAGCTTCGCCCGCACGTCGGCCGCGATTTGCACCGTGTTGCCGTCGACTTGCTGGAATACCTGCAGAATCACCGCCTCGTGGCCATCCGCGGTGACCCGCGTCCATTCGGGGGCGACGCCCGCGATCACCGTCCCGATATCCCGCACCCGCACCAGGCCGGCGGGGCGCTTCTGCAGCACCGTCGCCTCAATCTGCTCCCGGCTCGCAAAACGATCATCCACCACCGCCAGGTAGAGTTTATCATGGTCCTCCAGGCGCCCGACGGCCTCGATCGTGTTGGACGAGGAAAGTTCCTTGGCAACATCCCCCAGAGTCAGCCCATGCGCCTCCAGGCGGGCCGGATCGACCATCACCTGGAATTCGGCCGTCTGGCCGCCCTGGACCGTCACCTTCGATACGCCCGCAATGGTGGTCAGGAGCGGCCGCAGCTGAAAATAAGCCAAGTCCCGCAGCGCGACCAGCGACTGACGGTCCGACGTCAGGCTGTAGGCCAGGCTCGGAAACACCGTGGGATTCATTACCTGCACCTGGAATGCCGTGCCCGCGGGCAGGCTGCCGGCGATCCGGTTGAGCGCGGATTCCACCTGCAGCATGGCCGAGACAATGTCGGTGCCCCAGTCGAAGTTGATCGAGACGTCGCAGCTGCCTCGGCTCGATGTCGAGCGCACATTCCGCACGCCGGGCACCGACCGGATCGCCTCCTCCACGGGGGTCGTGACCTCCATGGTCATCTGGTCGGCCGGCCGGTCGCCGGCGTCGATGTTCACCAGGAGCCGCGGAAAGGCCACATTGGGAAAAAGGGCGACCGGCAGCCGCTGGGCGGTAAAGAGGCCCCCGACCACCAGGAACGCCGTCAGCAGGACCACCGAAAGCCGGTGGCGTTGCATCCAATCCACGATTCTCACGGCTTGGCCTCCGCCGCGTCCGCGGGCTCCGCCTTCGCGGCGGCGTCCCCCACCTGGACGTCCATGCCGTCGGACAACTCATAATTGCCCTGCACAACCACGCTGTCCCCCACGCTCAGATCCGGGGCGGTGACTTCCAGCTTTTCGCCCGCGGCTATTCCGATCTGGACCACGTGCTTCTTGGCCTTGCCGGCCTTGATGGTGTAGAGCACCTGCTGGTCGTCGTCGGGCAGCACAGCGCTCCGCGGCACCACCAACCCCGTCTCGCTGCCCAGTTCGATGTCACCCTGAACGCGCTCGCCCGGAAACCAGGCGTCAGCCGCCGGCAGCGGCACGCGCACGTCCAGCGATCCCGTGGCCGCGTCGGCCATGGCGCCGACAGACGCCACCCTCGCTTCCGCCGGCGCCTGGCCGGGCCGGCTG
Source organism: uncultured Opitutaceae bacterium (assembly GCA_903916755.1). Taxonomy (GTDB): domain Bacteria; phylum Verrucomicrobiota; class Verrucomicrobiia; order Opitutales; family Opitutaceae; genus Palsa-1447. The sequence goes on from CAIWXW010000034.1 coordinate 5,856, forward strand.
ACCGCGGTCAACGTGACCTTCTGACCATCCTTCACCACGGCCTCATCCGAGGGCTCGATCCCGAGGCGTGCCTGCAGCCCGTTGAAACCGGCAATCAGGGCCAGCGGCGTGCCCGCGGGGATGATCGCGCCCGGCTGGAGATCCAATTTGGCGACGACCCCCGCGACCGGCGCCGTCACCGGATTGGCGGCCCGCCCGAGCCCGCGGCCCTCCAGGCTGCGGAGCTTGAGACCGGCGTCCTGCGCCGCCTGTTCCGCCGCGCGGAGATCGTCGTCGGTGGCGAGCTTCAGGTCGTACCGCTGCCGCGTGGAGGCCAGCGCGCGATCCGCCAGGCCGGCCACGCCCCGGGCGGAATCCAGCTGGAGGGCCGCATCGGGCGTAGGATCGACCTGGAGCAGCCCATCGCCGGCCGCCACCCGCGCGCCGACGGTCGTCCGAATTTCCCGCACGACGCAATCGTAAGCCAGCGTGACAGCGGCGGCGCCGCCTGGCGACGATTCCACCGTGCCGTAGGCCGTGAGCGTGCGCGCAATGGGTTCCCGCACGAGGGGCGCAACCTGCACGGTGGCCACCGGTTTGGCGTCACCGGCATCGGCGGCCTCGCCCGGCCGCCGCCACCACCAAATACCCACGGCCGCAACCGCAAGCAGCCCAATGACGATGAGAGTCTTTTTCATGAAGAAGGAGCGGAGCCCGCAGCGGGGCGGTTGAGGAGAGGACGTCCGGTGGCGATTTCCAGCGCCACGGCGAGTTCAATGGCCTGCTGTTGCAGCTGACTGTGCTCCAGGCGGCGGGCCGCCAGTGCGCCGGCGGCATCACGGGCCGCCATAAAATCCCCGTTATGACTCAGGCGGGCGCTCTCGTACGCCTGGTTCATTCGCTCCAGTTCGGGCAGCGATTGTTCCACGGCCTGCAGCTGGCGACGGACCATGGCCAGCTGGGCGAGCACGAGGCCGACCTGGGAGCGCGCGTCCGCCACCCGCGCCACGTATTCATCGAAGAGTTGCTGGCGGGTCGCGCGAGCAAGCGCAATCTGGCCCTGGTTGCGGTCAAAGATCGGAAGGTCCACCGTCACCGCGTATCCGCGGGTCTTCACCGGGGTGGTATCGCGCGCCTGGTTCACATTCAGGCCAATTTTGGGAAATTGCGCCCAGACGGCGGCCCGCAGCGTGGCCTCCTGGCTCTCATAGCCCTCGCGCAGCGCCACCAGATCGAGCCGGCGATCCTCCAGGCCGCCCAGCAAC
>CAIWXW010000035.1 GCA_903916755.1 uncultured Opitutaceae bacterium
CCGGCCGACGCGAAGGCCGATGCGGGTGACGATCCGGCGGACGACGATGACGACGAGCTCAGCACCGACGACGACACCTACGGCAAGCTGGACGTCTCCCTGCGCGAAACCTTCCGGATCCTGAACGACGCCATCGATCTCGGCTCGAACAAGGAATACTGGGCGCACCAGCACGCGCCCCTGACCGTCGCCGCCGACCGCAACTGATCAGGGCCGGCGGGCGAGGACGAAGCGGTCGCGGCCGGTCAGGTCGAGACGCGACTCGGTCGCCACGTAACCCAACTCCTGCGCCAGCGCCAGCAGTGCGGGATGGTGCGCAATGCCCGTTTCCAGGGCCAGGAGGCCGCCCGGCTCAAGAAATGCCGGCGCGGCCTGCAGGATGATCCGCAGGGCCGCCAGGCCCTCTTCCGCGGCCGTCAGCGCCGCCGTCGGCTCAAAGCCGCGCACTTCCGGCAGCGCCGCGGCGGTTTCCTCGGCCGTGAGGTAGGGAGGATTGGCCACGATGACTCCAAAGCGGGCGTCGGCCGGCACGCCATTGAACCAGTCCGAAATGAGGAAGGTCACGCGCTCGGCCAGTCCGGCCGTCGCCGCATTTTCCGCCGCTAGGGCCAAAGCCTCCGGGCTCGTGTCAACCGCGACAATCCGGGATTCCGGCCACGCCTTGGCCAGAGCCAGGGCGATCGCGCCGCTGCCGGTGCCGAGGTCGAGCGCCCGCGCCGGCGGGATCGGGGTCTGGTTGATGACGGTCTCCACCAGCAGTTCAGTCTCTGGGCGGGGAATCAGGGCCCGTCGATCCACCTTGAGCTTTACCCCGTGGAAATCCGTCTCACCCACGATGTACTGCACGGGCTCCCGCAGGCCCCGGCGCCGCACCAGGGGGCGGATCTTTTCCAGCTCCGCCTCGGCCAGCGTCCGCTCGAACTGGAGATAAAGCTGCATCCGCTTCAGGCCGAGGGCATGCCCGACCAGGATCTCGGCGTTGAGCCGCGGCGATTCGACGCCCTTCCCCTGCAGGAAATCCGTCGTCTTCTTGACGATCTCGAGGACGGACGGGGGCGCGCTCAATCGTCCTCGCTTTCCGGCCGGGGCACTGGCCGGCCCACGGGCACTCCTGTCAGGGCCGCCAGCTTCTCCTCGTAGTCCGCCCGCTGCAGTGCCTGGATCAGGTCGCCGATGTCGCCCTCCATGATGGCCGGCAGGTTGTGCATCGTCAGCCCGATCCGGTGGTCGGTCATCCGGTTCTGGGGAAAGTTGTAGGTGCGGATCCGCTCGCTGCGGCCGCCGGATCCGATCTGGTTCTGGCGCACGGCGGCGTACTTCGCATGCTCCTCGTCCTCCTGGCGCTTGAGGAGACGGGCCCGCAGGACGGTCATGGCCTTGGCCTTGTTCTTCAGCTGCGAGCGCTCGTCGGCGCACTGCACCATCAGGCCGGTGGGCTTGTGCACGATCTGGACGGCGGAATCGGTGGTGTTGACCCCCTGCCCGCCCGGGCCGCTCGCCCGGGTGACGGTGATTTCGAGGTCCTGGGGATCGATCTTCACCTCGACCTCCTCGGCCTCGGCCAGGACCGCCACGGTGATGGTCGAGGTATGGATGCGCCCGTTGGCCTCCGTCACCGGCACGCGCTGCACGCGCTGCACGCCGCTCTCGAACTTGAGCTCCTTGTAGACGTCGGTGCCGGTGATGAGGAAGACAATCTCCTTGAACCCCCCGCGCTCCGCCGGGCTGCTGCTCATGGGCTGGATCTTCCAGCCGCGGGCATCGGCGTACTTCTGGTAGGCCCGGGTGAGTTCGCCGGCAAAAAGGGCGGCCTCGTCGCCGCCGGTGCCCGCGCGGATTTCCATGACGGTGTTGCGGGAATCGGTCGGCTCCGGGGGGATCATGGCCAGGAGCACCGCCCGCTTCAGTTCCGCCCGCCGGTGTTCCAGGGCGGGCAATTCGGCGGCCGCCATCTCCCGCAGCGCGGGATCGGCCCCGGAGTCCCGGGCCATCGCCTGGGTGTCCGCCAGTTCCCGGCCCACCCGCTCGTATTCCCGGAAGTCCTCCACCAGCCGCTGCACCTTCTGCTGCTCGCGGGTGATTTCCGCCACCTTCCGCAGGTTGTTGTAAAACCCGGGATCAGCCATCTGCGCGCCGAGTTCGGCGAGCCGGTGCTGGAAAGGGGCAATGTCGGGAATATCGTCCACAGGAAGAAATCAATCTCACGCCAAGGCTTTGGCTGACAATAACAATGGGCTGGCTTGGCCGGGCGAAGCGGGCTTTAATTTCTGGGTCAAAATGGCCACGTCTCTCTTCACCCAAAACACCGTTGCCTGCATTTGGGACTTCGACAAGACGTTGATCCCCGAATACATGCAGTCGCCGCTTTTCCGCCGCTACGGCATCGATGAGCCAGTGTTCTGGGAGGAGACCAACAAGCTGGTCGAGCACTACCATCGTCGCGGGTACCGCCTTTCGCCGGAGATCAGCTACCTGAATCACCTGCTCACCTACGTCCTCGCAGGGCGGGCGCCGGGGCTGAACAAGAAGATCTTCCGCGAGTGCGGCGCCGACATCCGCTTCTATCCCGGCCTGCCCGAGTTTTTCAGCCTGGCGCAGAGCTGGGTGTCCGAAAGGCCGAACTATGTGAAGCATGACATTCAGCTCGAGCACTACATCGTCAGCACCGGCATCGCCGAGATGGTCCGCGGGAGCAAGATCGCCCCCTTTGTCGACGATGTCTGGGGCTGTGAGTTCATCGAGAACCCCCTGCAGCCCGGTTTCCTGGAGCAGAAGGAGCTCGATATCTCCGCCGACGCGGAGATCGCCCAAATCAGCATGGTGATCGACAATACCACCAAGACCCGCGCCCTCTTCGAGATCAACAAGGGGACGAACAAGAACGCGGCGATTGACGTGAATTCTAACATCAAGCCCGAGGACCGCCGAATCCCCTTCCAGAACATGATCTACATTGCCGACGGCCCGAGCGACATCCCAAGCTTCTCGGTGGTCAAGGGCAACGGCGGCCGGACCTTCGGGGTCTATAATCCGGACAAGACCGAGGAATTCGAGCAAAACGACCGGCTGCTGCAGAGCAGTCGGATCCACGGCTACGGCCCGGCCGACTACATGGAGACGAGCAGCACCTCGCGCTGGCTCAAGCTACACATCCAGGCTATCTGCGACCGCATTGTGGCGGACCGGGAAGTGGCCGTCTCCCAGAAGGCGGCCAAGCCACCCCGCCATTTGAACACATCGCCCGCGGAGTTGGCGGCCAAACGGACGCCAAAGACCCTGAAGCAGGGCTCCCTCGACATTGGCTCCGCCAGCTGAGCCTTAGGGCGAAGCGGCGACCGCCGTGTCGAAGGAAGCGGCCATGTTGGCCGCCCGCTGGGCATAATCGCGGGCCGCGCGGGACGAACGGTGGGCCAACGCCGCGCCCAAACCTCCGTTCCAAGCCTTGGCAATATTGTAAGGAGTACCCGGGATACCATGCTCTTCCAGCTGGCCCTTGAGGTAATCGTAATGCCTTAGCGCAATGGCATCCGAAGATGCGCGATTCAGGGCGTGGGAGAACGGCACCTTGGTGTACCGATACCACACCGCCGAGCGGAATTGGTAGGCGCCTAACTCCCCAAAGGGCCCCGGAGTCGTGCGGTTATTGGGATTCTCCAACAGGTGGATCGCCTTGAGCGTCGCCCATCGTGTATCCGCCCGCGCAGCGGTGGCCATGAAGGCAACCGCGCAAGCCGCCAACGCGCCAAAACACGATGCACGGGCTTTGAATGAAATGAGCGTGGAGAACATAGTCAGATGGACCGCAGCCTACTCTCTTATGTTCTGAATGTTCAGCGGAATTAAGTGCGCAACTCGATGGAACCCAACGAACCTTGCATAATGCAAGGTTTGGCGCCGAGCTTCCTCCGCCCCGCCTTGGGCGGTGCAGAGCGTCCTACTTAACCTCTTGGCTGATATCTACTACTGCCGCCGTAAGAACGGATGGCTGTTCCAGAGTTGGAAGTCCGCCGCCTCCGAGCACCACTGAATCGGAGGAAGCCACATAAAACGGCGCCTGTGTTCTCCAAACGGTGCGGCCGTCCAAATCGATCGTCAATGGTCCGTCGGCGGCTCCGGGCTTGGAATCGAGGGTTGGCAACGCGGGGGCCGCGATCCGGAGGCGGTGAATTTCGTTCTGACCCCAGCTGAAAATGGGGCTGTTGATCCACAGCTTTCGCCCATGGCAATAGCTGAGCCGGGCCTTACCGCCCGGCAACCATTCCATTTCCAGCAGGTCGTCCTGGCCCGGTCGGCCCGTCAAGAGGAGCGGTTCGGTGCCCCGGCCCCGGCCGCCCAGCCGGAGGCTGACGGCGACAAAGCCTCCCGCCTGCCAAGTCGGAGCCGCCACGCGCTCGGAGGCGTTCAGGCGGCCGGGAAAAAGGCGTTCCATGGCGGAGGAGCCGATGAGGTTCTCACCGATGACCACCGGGGCGCCTGGGGGGACCTCGCCCGGCGTCCAACGCCACCACGCGAGCGCGCCGTTGACCCAGACCACCACCGAATGCCGCCACAGCGAGAGGGGGGACCGGGCGGGAACCGCCCAAGCCGGTCCCAAATGGATGCGAAGCTCCGCCGGCCGGCCGGGGGGGATCGGAATGCTGCCGCTTTCCCAGAGACCGCCGCCCCAGATCTCCTCGGAAAAGACAAAATGTCCACGATCCAACCGGCGCACCGCAATTGAATCGGAGTGGCCGGTGCCGCCCGCGACCAGCATCGGCTGGCGGCCGGTGGAAGGCTCGTCCGAGAAGCTCAGGTCAAGGCGGACATCGCCTGCCTGGGAATGCTCCAACTGCGGCCGCCGGGCTCCCGTACGGACCACGTCCTTGATCACGCCGGTAAACTTCCGGCCATAGAAGGGGGCGATCTTATCACGGCCGACCTGGATCAGTTCGGGCGACGCTTCGTTGGCCGACGCCGGCTGGTCGATCACCGTCCGACCATCCACGCTGATCTTGACCCAGTGCGTCAGGCCCCGAATCTCAAAATCGGTCCATCCCGCGTAGAATGGGTGCCCGGAGGGCGGATACAGGGCCCCGGTTTCTATCCGCAGGCGGTAGGCGCGCCCAGGCTCCACCGTCAGCAGCTCGCTCTGGATTGGCGCGGTATCCAAGGAGCGGTAGCCGATCTGCAGATGGCGGGGGTCGGTGTAGAAGACAAAGACAAAGTCCTTCTGGTATTCCACTCCCGTCACCAGCAGGGGCTCGACCGAACCCGACGGCTGCGCCGGGAAGACGACTGTCATCTCCATCGGGCCGCCGCGGAACCGCGTCTGGCGCTCCCACCACGCCACGGGAGTGTCGAAAATGCGGGCAAGGCGCGCGTAGGCTGCCGGATTGGAAAACCGCAGGATGCCATGCACTTCCGCGCTCTCGCACAAGGCGAGAACGAGCGATGCCGCCACCACGACCCCAAAAAGCGGCCGCGCGAGCCAGCGGCCGACTGACCCGGCCCAACCCCTCGGGGGGAAGGCTTCCTCAAGGCCAGCCCAGCCCAGCAGGGCTAGCCAGACCCACCACGGCAAGAAGTCGGCTTCGTAGCGAGCAGCGGCCACGTTAAAACAAAGCAGCAGCAGCGTGGTGCCGACCGCGACGAGCGCAACCAAGCCGCCGAAAAGCCATCGCTCGGTGCGCCGCGGCCGGCGCACGGCGGCGACCAGGCCGGGCCCAATCCACCACAGCACCGGGCAGACCCAAAGGGCGCCATAGACGTATTCGATCCCGTAGTAGCCTTTCGGCTGCGCGGTCTGCGCGATGGGATGGAGAAAGGGGAAATAGCGGCCCCACTGGGGCCGGCTCCAAAAATAGATGTAGAAATCGTGCGGGAAAAAAACGGGGCTGAAGGGACGGTCGCGATAGTCGTAGCCACCGGAGAGCTGGTAGGTGGTGCCGAATTCCGACCATCGGCCAAACCGGGCCTGGTTGTATGCGAACAACCCCGCCAGCACCAGGGCCAGCGGAAAGGCGGCGGCGGCCACGGCCGGCAGCCAGGCCGCCCGGCGAGCGCCGGCGGCCGGCGTCGGGATTGAGCGCAGCCCCATGACCAGGGCGAGGGCGCCGAGGGCGGGCCCGGCTGCGATCAGGCTGGGGCGGCAGCCGATTGCCAGGCCCAGCGCCAGCCCGGCGGCGGCGAGGGAATGTCGCGGCCGGCGTGCGGTGAGGGCAAGGTAGCCCGCCACCAGGAAGACCATCATGAAAAAGTGCCCCCCTTCGATCGGCACCTCCCACATCCCGACCCGCCGCTCGAGCGCCAACTGGCCACCGACAAGGCCCAGGCAAGCCACGCCGGCCCATTGGGTGAGAAGGCTCGCCCGGGGAAACTGGTCGCGGATAATCCGTAGCCAGAGCCAGGCCGACAACAGATACGCGCCCACCCCGAAGACCACCGCCGACCAGACAAAAGGTAGTTCGCAGTGAGTCAGGAGCGCAAATGGCCAGAAAAGCAGCACCGCCGGGACCACGCCGAAGTACAGGTAATAGTGCCCTCGGTAATAGCTGACGTCATGCGGGCTGAGGTTGGGGGGTCGCTTCGACGCGTCCCAGGGATTCTCCATCCGCTTGAGCTCCTCCGGCACGGGCAGGTCCAGCGCGAGCGACCCCTTGCGGAAGCCACGGACCAGCAGGTTGTAATAGTCGTCCTGGTGAGGGCCAATGGGCGGAACCTTCCAGCTGCCCAGGGCGGTCCACGCCAGGAGCGCCGCCCCGGCGAGGGCAGTGAGAACCAGCACGGCGCTTCGTGCCGTCCGGCGCCCGGTCATGCGATAAACTCCTCGATGAGGCGGGTCACGAGCGCGGTCCAGCCCGTCTGATGGCTGGCGCCGAGGCCCTGACCGGTATCGCCATGGAAGTACTCATGATACAGGATCAGGTCCCGCCAGTAAGGATCGTCGGCAAACCGCTGCTCCGATCCCAGGGCCGGCCGCCGACCGCTTGCATCCGGCACGAACAGGCTGGCTAGCCGGTTCGCAAGCTCGGCCGAGATCTGCTTCAGGTTGAGGCGCCGGCCGCTGCCGGTGGGAAATTCCATCTGAAAGGTGTCCCCGTAAAAATGGTGGTAGCGCTCCAGCGCTTCGATCAGGAGATAGTTAAGCGGAAACCAGACCGGTCCGCGCCAGTTGGAGTTGCCGCCGAACAGTCCCGTGCGCGATTCGCCCGGCTCATAGTCGACCCGGTGCTCCTGGTCTCCCAGCTTGATGATGAACGGATCCTCTGCGTAGACCCGGGACAGCGAGCGCACCCCATGGGGCGAGAGGAACTCCTTCTCGTCGAACACGTAGGCGAGCACGCGCTCCAGCCGATCCCGGGTGGGGATCGCCAGCAGGCGCCGCCCCGGGTCCTGCCCGTCGCGCGCCATGTAGGAAATGTGGGCCGCCAGGTCGGGCCGGTTCTTAAGGAACCAGCGCGTGCGCTTGGCGAAGCCCGGCAGCTGGTCGAGCCGGCCCTCCTCGATGAACTCCACGGCGAACAAGGGAATCACCCCGACGAGCGAACGCACCCGCAGCGGCGACACCTTCCCGTCGATCGAAAGCTGGTCGTAATAGAAACCGTCCGCCTCGTGCCAGAGGCCCGTCCCGCCAAAGGTGTTCATGGCATCGGCGATCGATACGAAGTGCTCGAAGAACTTCGAGGCGATGTCCTCGTAGGACGGATCCGTTTCCGCCAATTCGAGCGCCATCGACAGCATCGTTCCACAATAGAACGCCATCCACGCGGTTCCGTCCGCCTGCTCCAGCAGCTGGCCCGTGGGCAGCGGCTTTGACCGGTCAAAGACCCCGATGTTGTCGAGCCCGAGGAATCCGCCGCTGAAGATGTTCCGGCCGTCGGGGTCTTTGCGGTTCACCCACCAGGTGAAGTTCATCAGGAGCTTTTGGAAGACCCGCGCCAGAAAGAGGCGATCGCGGCCACCCCGCGGCCCCGTCATCTTGTAGACCCGCCAGCAGGCCCAGGCGTGCACCGGCGGGTTCACGTCGGAGAAATTCCACTCGTAGGCCGGGATCTGGCCATTGGGGTTCATGTACCACTCCCGCAGCAGGAGATTCAGCTGCTCCTTGGCAAAGTTGGGATCGAGCTTGGCGAAAGGAATCATGTGGAACGCCAGGTCCCAGGCCGCAAACCAGGGGTATTCCCAGCAGTCCGGCATCGAGAGCACATCGCGGGCGAAGAACTGGGGCCATTCGCCGTTGCGGATCTCTCCCCGGCCCTCCGGCGGCCTGGGCTGGTCGGGATCGCCCTCGAGCCATTCCGGCACGATGTAGTGGTAGAACTGCTTCGTCCACAGGAGCCCGGCGTACGCCTGCCGGGAAACGGCCGCCGCGGCCAGGCAGTCGAGGCCACCGGAGGACCGGGTGTTGGATCCCCGGGTTTCCAGTCCCGCGAAGAAGGTGTCCGCCTCCCGTTGCCGCTCGGCGACCACCCTGGCGAAGGCCGGACCGAAAACCTGGGCCGGCCGCTCATCGGCCGCGAACAGGCGCAGCCGGAGGATTTTCTCCTCTCCCGGCCCCAGGGTCACCACGTGCCACGCCGCGCATTTGGTCCCGACGCGGGCCGGATTGACCGCGTCGGTCCGCCCGCCGACCACGCAGTCATGGAAACCGTCCTTGACGAAGGGCGAAGGATTCTCGCCGCCAAATAGCCGGCTCGCATTGGTCTCGTTCTCCGTGAAGAGAAGCGGCGGGGCGCCCGCCGCCGCCGGCTCCACCTCCAGAAAGTACCGGCCCAGGGTGGCGTGGTCGCATTGCACCTGGCCCGGGCCGCTGGCCGCGAGCCGTGGCTTAACCTCACAGCCCTCATGCCGACTACCCCAGGACCAGGTATTGCGGTACCAAAGGGTGGGCAGCACCTGCAGGGTCGCCGCCTCTGGACCCCGATTGGCCACCGTGATCTGGATGCAGAGGTCGTTGGGGCCGCCCTTCGCGTAGACCGCCTCGATGTCAAAATACCGGCTCCCGTCAAAAATGCCGGTGTCGAGCAGCTCGAATTCAGGCTGGTCGCGCCCGCGCGCCCGGTTCTCGGCCAGCAGGCGCTCGTAGGGAAACGAGTCCTGCGGGTACTTGTAAAGGGCGCGCAGCCAGGAATGGGTCGGCGTTCCGTCGAGGTAGAAGTAGCATTCCTTGACGTCCTCGCCGTGATTGCCCTCGGAGTTCGTCAGACCGAAGAGCCGCTCCTTCAGGAAGGGATCACGGCCGTTCCAGAGCGCCAGCGCAAAGCAGAGGCGGCATTCCCGGTCCGTGACGCCCAAGAGTCCATCCTCGCCCCAGCGGTAGGCGCGGCTTCGGGAGTCCTCGTGGGTGAAATATTTCCAGCTGTCGCCATCCGCCGAGTAATCCTCCCGGACCGTGGCCCACTGCCGCTCGGCAAGGTAGGGACCCCAGCGCTTCCAGTTCTTCTGGCGAAGGGCGTCCTCCGCCAGGCGGGCCTGTTCGGCGTTGCGGTCGGCCATGGCGGTCCCTCAGTCCTTCTCGGCCCGGTCATCGGCCAGATGAAAGCGGTGGAAAGCCCGGTGTACAAACGGGGCTAGCAGCACGCCGGACAGAGTGATGAAGGCGATCCCGCTGAAAAGGGCATAGCACCCGGCAAACAGTTTGCCCGCCGAGGTCTGCAGGGTCGCCACCGGACCCATCCCGGACAGGATCATCGCTGCGTTGGTAAAGGCGTCGAGCCATGACATGTGCTCAGTCCAGTGGTAGCCGAAGATGCCGAGGCTGAGCGAACCGGCGATCAGTCCCACGCCGACGGCGGCGGTCCACCCGATCCGGCGGTAGAATAGGCGCCGCGGCAGCAAGGGAGCGTGCCGGTTTTCGAAGTGCAACACGAGCGACCGGGAAATGATCGCACGTCGGTCGCTGGGGCTCGAATGGCCGGGCTTAGGCATTGGATCTTACGATTTTGTTCAGCCTCGAGATTGGAGGCAAAGGCCGGAGGCTGCGCAATCCCCATCGCAGGGCGCGGGACCGCCCTCCACCCCGGCTTTCGTCTGGGCGTGACAAACCTCATCTAAATCGGGATTCTGGCCGCTCTTTTTTCCCCGCATGATCCTCGTTACCGGCGCCGCCGGCTTCATCGGCTTCCACGTTGCCCAGCGCCTGTTGCGCGACGGGCACGCCGTGCACGGGCTCGACAATCTCAACGCCTATTACGAGCCCGAATTGAAGCAGGCCCGCCTGGCGCTCCTGCGAGCCCATCCGCGCTTCACCTTTGACCAGGTCGACATCGCCGACGCTACGGCTGTCGCCGCAGTCTTCGCCGCCCTTCCACCCGAGTACGTCGTGCACCTGGCCGCACAGCCCGGAGTCCGCTACTCGCTCGTGAATCCCGGCGCCTACACCGAGAGCAATATCACGGGCTTTCTCCATGTGCTGGAGGGATGCCGGCGGCACCAGGTCAAACACCTGGTCTATGCCTCCTCCAGCTCGGTCTACGGCCTAAACAGCACCCTGCCCTTCTCCGTCCACGACCGGGTCGACCATCCGGTCAGCCTTTATGGCGCCACCAAGAAAGCCAACGAGCTTATGGCGCATACTTACAGCCACCTCTTCGGCCTCCCCACCACCGGCCTGAGATTCTTCACCGTTTATGGGCCCTGGGGCCGGCCGGACATGGCTATCTTCCTTTTTACGAAGGCGATTCTGGATGGGACGCCGATCGACGTTTATGACCACGGCCGGATGCAGCGGGACTTCACCTACATCGACGATATTGTTGAAGGCGTGGTCCGCGTGATGGCCCGGCCGGCAGCCCCGGACCCTGCCTGGCGGGGCCAGTCGCCCGACAGCGCTTCGAGCTCCGCACCTTACCGGCTCTACAACATCGGCAATCATACCTCCGTGGAGCTGCTGCGCTTCATCGCCGTCCTCGAGTCCTGCCTTGGCCGCCAGGCGGTCAAGCGGATGCTGCCGCTGCAGGCCGGCGACCTGCCGGCGTCGTCCGCCGATGTGGCCGAATTGTCGCGCGATGTGGGGTTCGAGCCCGCCACCCCCATCGAGTCCGGTATCAAAAGCTTCGTCGATTGGTACCGCGGGTACTATCACGTCTGAACGCCATGGCCTCCTCCTCCAGCCTCACCGAGGCGCATCTCGACGCCATGCGGCAGTTTTTCAACGCCGCGCCGCCGCCCACGGCCGCGGCCAGGGGGTACCGTCAGCTCCTGGCCCATTACTACAACCTCCTCATTCCAGCCGATTCCCGCGTCCTTGAGATCGGATGCGGCCAGGGCGATCTCCTGGCCCGCCTGAAGGCGCGCGAGGTGACCGGCATCGACATTTCCTCGACCCAGATCGATGCCGCCCGGCGGCGGATGCCGCAGGGGCATTTCAGCGTGCAGGCGGGCGAGGAACTGGACCTCAAAGGCCCCTTCGACGTCATCATCGTCTCGGACACCCTGAACTATGCCGCCGACGTGCAGGGCCTGCTGGAGCGGCTGCACACGGTGGCGACCCCCGAGACGCGGCTGCTCCTTAATTTCCAGTCGAACCTCTGGCGGCCTTTGCTCGCCTTGGGCCGTTCCCTGGGCATTGGACGGGCAGCGCCGCAGAGCAGCTGGCTGGCCGACGAGGACGTCTGGAACATGCTCGCCTTGGCGGACTGGAGCCTGATTCGCACGGATCATCGGCTCCTATGCCCGTTTCGACTGGGCGGGGTGGAAGCCCTCTTCAACCGCTGGCTCGCCCCGCTCCTGCCTTGGTTCTGTCTGACGGTATTTCTGGTCGCCCGTCCCGCGCAGAGCGCGAAGCACGCCCGACGACGGCTCAGTGTGTCGATCATCATCCCCGCCCGCAACGAGGCCGGCAACATCCAGGCCGCCGTGGAGCGCACGCCCGAGCTCGGCGCCGGGACGGAGATCATTTTTGTCGAGGGCCACTCCCGCGACCACACCTGGGCCGAGATTGAACGGGTTCACCGGGAATTTCCCGAGCGTCGGATCAAGATCCTGCGCCAGACCGGCAAGGGCAAGGGCAACGCCGTGCGCGAAGGCTTCGCCGCCGCGACCGGCGACATTCTCTTCATCCTCGATGCCGACCTGACGATGCCGCCGGAGGAACTCCCGAAGTTCTATGACGTGCTGGCCACGGGCCATGCCGAGTTCGCCAATGGCTGCCGACTGGTCTACCCGATGGAGACAAAGGCGATGCAGTTCCTGAACCTTTGCGCCAACAAGGCCTTTGGCATCATCTTCACGTGGCTCTTGGGCCAGCCGGTCAAGGACACCCTGTGCGGCACCAAGGTGCTGACCCGGGCCCACTACGAAAAGGTCGCCGCGGGACGGTCCTACTTCGGCAATTTCGATCCCTTCGGTGATTTCGACCTGCTGTTCGGCGCGGCCAAGCTTAACCTCAAGATCGCCGACGTGCCGATTCGCTACCGCGAGCGGACCTATGGGACCACCAACATCCAGCGCTGGCGCCACGGCTGGCTCCTCTTGCGCATGGTGGGATTCGCCGCGCGGAAGCTTAAGTTCGTCTGAATCGGATTCAGCAAACACACTCATTCATGCGCATTTGCATCATCGGGGGCGGATTGGTGGGCTTGGGCACGGCCTTAAAGCTGAGAGAGCGCCTTCCGGGTGCGGAGCTTACCGTTCTCGAAAAAGAGCCGGGGTTCGGCCAGCACCAAAGCACGCATAACAGCGGGGTCCTCCACGCCGGCCTTTACTACAAGCCGGGCTCGGTCAAAGCCCGGATGGCCGTCCAGGGCATTCGGCTCATGACCGAATTCTGCCGCGAACACAGCATTGCCCACGAGATCTGCGGAAAGCTTGTCATCGCCGTGGACGAACCTGAAGTCGGGCGGCTGAAAAACCTCTTGGATCGAGGCCGGCAGAACGGACTGGCCGGTCTGGAGTGGCTGGGCGGCGAAGCCATTCGCGAAATCGAGCCCAATGCCGCGGGCATCGCCGCCTTGCGGGTGCCCCAGGAGGGCATCGTGGACTATGCGGCCGTGGTCACCGCCATGGTCGCCAAGGGACGCTCTCAGGGCATCGACCTCAAATCGGGGGCTCGGGTGGTCCGGTTGATCCGCGAAGGATCGGGCTGGAGGGTTGTCAGCTCGGCGAGTGAGCAAGCCGCCGATTTTATCGTCAATTGCGCGGGCCTCCATTGCGATCGCGTAAGCGCATTGGCCGGCGAGCGCCGCTCGACCCGGATCGTGCCGTTCCGGGGCGAATATTATCAGCTAAAGCCAGAGCGTTCTCATCTCGTACGCCATCTCATCTATCCCGTGCCGGATCCCACCTTCCCCTTCTTGGGAGTCCACTTTACCCGGATGATACAAGGCGGGGTCGAAGCCGGACCAAATGCGATCTTGGCCACGTCCCGCGAGGGGTACAAAAAAACCAATTTCAATCCCGCTGACCTCTGGGACGCCCTTACCTTCCCCGGCCTCTGGCGCTTCATGCGCAAACACCGCTCGATGTGTCAGGACGAGCTCCGCCGTTCTTTCAGTAAGCGCTTGTTTTGCAATTCGTTACAAAAACTAGTGCCGGCGGTGACCGAGGCCGATCTCGCCCATGGCGGCGCCGGTGTTCGGGCCCAGGCCATGACAACCGGCGGCGAGCTGGTTCAGGATTTTGAGCTGATCGAACGGCCCAACGCGCTTCATGTCCTCAACGCGCCTAGCCCGGCCGCGACCGCTTCTCTGGCTATTGGCCAAGAAATTGCCGGCCGCGTGGCCGCCAAACTCGGACTTGTATAAGCCGCGGCGGTTTGCTGCACTGGTTCTCTTTTATCCCAATTATGAAGAAAGTCCTCGTTACCGGTGGCGCTGGCTACAAAGGCTGCGTTCTCGTTCCCAAGCTCCTCACTGCCGGCTATGCCGTCGTTGTATATGACCTGATGCTCTTCGGCTCCGACGGCTTGCCGAAGCACCCCAATCTCACGGTCATCACGGGGGATATTCGCGACATTCCCGCCTACACCGCCGCCCTCAAGGGCGTCGACAGCGTGATCCACATGGCCTGCATTTCGAATGATCCCAGCTTCGAGCTGGACGAGGCCCTGAGCCGGACCATCAATTACGATTGTTTCGAGCCCATGGTGATCGCCTCGAAGCAGGCCGGGGTGCGCCGCTTCATTTACGTGTCGAGCAGCTCCGTCTACGGTGTGAGCGAAGCTCCGGAAGTGACCGAAGACCATCCCTTGGTGCCGCTCACTCTTTACAACAAGTACAAGGGCATGTGCGAGCCGCTGCTCTTCAAGCATCAGTCCCCGGACTTCGTCTGCGTGACGCTCCGCCCCGCGACCGTGTGCGGCTACTCACCGCGCATGCGGTTCGACCTCACGATCAACATCCTCACGAACCACGCCGTCAACCGGGGTGTGATCACGGTGTTTGGCGGTGCCCAGAAGCGTCCCAACATCCATGTCGACGACGTGACCGAGCTCTACGTCAAGATGCTGGAGTACCCGGACAAGCTGATCGCGGGCGAAACGTTTAACGTTGGTTATGAGAATTTTACGGTTTCCCAGCTCGCCGACTTCGTCAAGAAGGTGGTCGAGGAGGAATTCCCCGCAAAGGCCCCGATCACGATCACGACCACGCCCTCGAACGACAATCGGTCGTACCATGTTTCCTCGCGCAAGATTTTCGAGAAGCTCGGCTGGAAGCCCCGCCTGACGATCGAGGACGCCGTCCGCGGCCTGTGCGCGGCATTCAAAGATGGCCGGTTCAAGAACACGATGACCGACGAGGCTTTCGTCAACGTGAAGGTGGTCAAGAAGCTCGGACTGAAATGAGTTCAGCCAAGCCGCTGGCGATTGTTACCGGTGGGGCTGGCTTCATCGGCAGCCACATGGTGGACCTGTTTCTCGACGAGGGCTACCGGGTCCACGTGTCGGACAACTTGGTGGGCGGCAGGCTGCAGAACCTCGAGCATCACAAGGGCAACCCCGACCTTCGGGTGGACACGCGCGACATCCGGGATATCAAACCCGGCGACAGCCTCTTCACCGACGCGCGCTATGTGGTCCACTTCGCGGGCATTGGGGACATCGTCCCCTCGATTGACCGGCCGGTGGACTATATGTCGACCAATGTCCTCGGCACCGTCTGCGCGTTGGAGGCCGCCCGGGCGGCGAAGGTGCGGAAGTTCGTCTATGCCGCCTCGTCGTCCTGCTATGGGCTCGCCCAGGAGCTGCCGACGACGGAAAGCGCACCCATCAACTGCGAGTACCCCTATGCGCTGAGCAAGTATCAGGGCGAGCAAGCCGTGCTCCATTGGGGGCGGGTCTACCGCCTGCCGGTCAATTCCATCCGGATCTTCAACGCCTATGGCACCCGCTCCAAGACCAGCGGCGCCTACGGGGCCGTCTTCGGCGTGTTCCTGGCGCAGAAGCTAAAGGACAAGCCGCTCACGGTCGTCGGCGACGGCACCCAGCGCCGGGACTTTCTCTATGTCACGGATGTCGCCCGGGCCTTCTATCTGGCCGCGACCTCGCCCGTGGTGAACGAGATCTTCAACCTCGGGGCGGGCAACCCCCAGCCGGTGAACCGCCTCGTCGAGCTGCTGGGCGGCAAGAAGATCACCCTCCCCAAGCGGCCGGGAGAGCCGGATTGCACCTGGGCCGACATCAGCAAGATTCAGCGCGTCCTCGGCTGGGAGCAGCGGGTGCCCTTTGAGGAGGGTGTCGGACGAATGCTTGCCGTGCTCGATTATTGGCGCGAGGCTCCGGTCTGGGACCCCGCCTCTATCGAGCAAGCCACCAAGAACTGGTTCAGTTTCCTCGAAGGGAAGTCCTCCCCATGACCGGCCTGACTGTCGCAGAAAAGGACTTCTTCAAGCGCAAGATCAAGACGCGCGAGGAGCTGCGCGCGATCCTGGGCCCGCGGCCGCGCGCGAAGAAGGTCATCATGTGCCACGGCACGTTCGACCTCGTCCATCCCGGCCACATCCGCCACCTGATCTACGCCAAGAGCAAGGCCGACATTCTCGTCACCAGCCTCACCACCGACCAGCACATCAGCAAGGCCAACTTCCGGCCCTTCGTGCCCGAGGCGCTGCGGGCGATGAACCTCGCCGCCCTGGAGATCGTCGACTACGTCGTGATCGACGAGCATCCGACCCCGATCGAGAACATCAAGTTCCTCCAGCCGGACTATTTCGCCAAGGGCTACGAGTACAACAAGGAGGGCGTTCATCCCAAGACGCAGGAGGAGATCGACGCGCTTGAATCCTATGGCGGCGAGGTGATCTTCACGCCCGGCGACATCGTCTATTCCTCCTCCCGCATCATCGAGAGCGAGCCCCCCAATCTGGCCACTGACAAGCTCCATGCGCTGATGGAGGCGGAAGGCATCACCTTCGACAAGTTGCGCGACACCCTGGCGACGTTCAAGGGCGTGAAGGTGCACGTCATCGGCGACACCATCGTTGATTCCTATACGTACGGCTCCCTGATCGGGGGCCAGACCAAGACGCCCACCTTCAGCATCAAGTTCGAACGGCAGGTTGATTTCGTCGGCGGCGCGGGGATCGTGGCCAAGCACCTCAAGATGGCAGGGGCCGAGGTCAAGTTCACCACCGTGCTGGGCGATGACGCCCTGAAGGACTACGTGCTGAAGGACCTTAAGGAGTATGGAGTCGAGTGCGAGGCGATCATCGATCGCACGCGACCCACCACCCAGAAAAATCTCTTCACCGCGGGCGGCTACCGGATGCTGAAGGTGGACAAGGTGGACAACCACCCGATCTCCGACAAGACCGTGGAGCACTTCGTGAAGTCGATTTCCTCGACCAAGGCGGAGGTCGTTGTCTTTAGCGATTTTAGGCACGGGATCTTCAACCCCCGCACGATCAAAACGCTGACCGCGGCCATCCCGGCCGGACCGTTGCGGGTCGCCGACAGCCAAGTGGCTAGCCGCTGGGGCAATATCCTCGAATTCCAGGGCTTTGATCTTATCACGCCAAACGAGCGGGAGGCCCGGTTTTCCCTCGGCGACCAGGATTCCACTGTCCGGCCCCTGGCACTCGAGCTCTACCGCCGCGCCAACTGCAAATATTTGATCCTGAAGATGGGCGAGCGCGGGCTCATCACCTATCGGGCGCCCGATCCGAACGTGCGTTCGTTCCTGACCGTGGACAGCTTCACCGAGAACGTGGTGGACGCGGTCGGTGCGGGCGATGCGCTCCTGGCCTACGCCTCCTTGTCTCTGGCGCGCACGGGCTGTCCAGTGACCGCCTCGATCCTCGGCTCAATCGGGGCGGCGATCGCCTGCGAGCGCGACGGCAACGAGCCGATCTCGCCCGAGGAAGTGCTCAAGAAGCTGGCCAAAGTCCAGAAGCAGACGCACTACGAATGAGAGTCATCGTCGTAGGCCTCGGCGTGCAGGGCAAAAAACGCCTCGCCATCGCCGGGGACGACGCGGTGGCCACGGTGGACCCGGTGTCCCCAGCGGCGCAGTTCCGGCGGGTTGAGGATGTGCCGACGGACAGTTACGACGCGGCACTGGTCTGCACCCCCGACGGTGTAAAGCTGCCGCTCCTGACTTACCTGCTGGGCCACGGCAAGCACGTGCTGGTCGAGAAGCCGCTCATCGCCGATTCGGAGGGCGAGCTCCTCAAGCTCAAGGCGCTGGCTGAGACCCATCGCGCCGTCTGCTACACGGCCTACAACCACCGTTTCGAGCCCCATATCTTGCGCCTGAAGCAGACGCTCGATTCGGGCGTCCTCGGCCAGGTGTATCAGGCGAAGTTCTTTTACGGCAACGGCACCGCCCGCGATGTGCGCAACTCCGCCTGGCGCGATCAGGACCTCGGGGTCTTCCCGGACCTGGGCTCGCATCTGCTCGACTGGACGCTTTTCCTGTTCGGACGGCCGGAGGGGGCACCCCGGGTCTGGGCCGCCGACCGCTTCGAGAACCGGGCCTATGATCATTTCCGCTTCGGCTTCGAGGGCCGCCCGGCGCTGGATTTCGAGATGACGCTCCTGTCCTGGCGCAACACGTTCCGCTGCGATATATTTGCCGAAAAGGGCAGCGCACACATCGACTGCCTGTGCAAATGGGGGCCCAGCGTCTTCACCCTGCGCACCCGCGTCCTGCCCAGCGGGCGGCCGAAGGAGGAGACGGAAAGGCTCGAGTGCGCCGATCCCACCTGGCAGGCCGAGTATGAGCACTTTCTCGGCCTCTGCCGTGCGCCTTCGACCAACATCGACAACGATGTCTGGATCAACAACATCTTTAACGACGTGCGCCGCCGGCTGGCCGTCGGCGCCCCTTCCTGAAGCCGATGCTCACCCACTGCCATACCTCTCCCCAAAAGCCCGCCCGGGTCGTCGTGCTGGGCTCCGCCGGGTTTGTCGGCGCCGCCAGCGTGCGACACTTGCAGGCCGCCGACGTGCCGGTCCTCCCCTTGGGCCGCGGTGACATCGACCTGCTGGATCCCAAGGCCGCGGAGGGCCTGCGCGCACTCCTCCGGGCCGACGATGTCCTAGTTTTTATCTCGGCCCGCGCCCCCTGCAAAAATGCGGCCATGCTGCTGGAGAACGTCCGCATGGTGGAAGCCGTGGGCCGTGCGCTGAAGGCGGTGCCCGTCGCCCAGGTCGTCTATGTCAGCTCCGACGCGGTCTACCGGGACTCGCCCTCCCCGATCGATGAATCTTCCTGCGCCGAACCTGGATCGCCGCATGGGGCCATGCACCTGACCCGCGAGGTGCTGCTGCGCAGCGACTACGCCGGTCCCCTCGCGCTGCTCCGGCCGACGCTCATTTACGGCGCAGACGACCCGCACAACGGCTATGGCCCGAACCGGTTTCGCCGCCTGGCTGCCGCGGGCAAGGAAATCGTCCTTTTCGGCGAGGGCGAGGAGCGCCGGGATCACGTCCACGTGGAGGATGTGGCGGAGCTCGTGTGCCGGCTGGCGCTTCATCGAAGCTCCGGGGTCCTCAACGCCGTCTCGGGGGAGACTGCTTCCTTCCGCGAGCTGGCCGAACTTACCGCAGCCCAGTTCAGCCCGGTGGTCCCCGTGAAGGGATCGCCGCGCAGCGGGCCCATGCCGCACAATGGCCATCGGGCGTTTGATGCGGCCGCGATTTCGAGCGCCTTCGCGGACTTTAGCATGCAACCGTGGCGCCAGGGCATCGCCGAAGTCTGCCGGCAGGTCGCCACCCGCTAAGCCCATGATCGGCTTCATTGGGCTTTCCCACCTCGGGCTCAATTACAGCCTGGCGACCGCCGCCAAGGGCTTCGAGGTCATTGCCTTCGATCCCGACCCCGCCCTGGTCGCCCGCCTGCAACAGGGAGTGTTCCCGATCGAGGAACCCGGCTTCATGGAGCTTTTTGCCCGCCATCGGGCGCGGCTGCGCTACACCTCCAACCCCGCGGAGCTCGCCGCGTGCGATCTCGTCTTTTACGCCCTTGATGTGCGCACCAATGAGCGCAACGAGAGCGACCTGGCGCCCCTTACGGCCCTCATCGAGGGCACCGTGGTCTCGTTGCCGCACGGTGCGATCACCGTGGTTCTGAGCCAGGTCCGCCCTGGCTATTCCCGCGCGCTCGCCGGCCGCCTCGCCGCCAACCCCGCGAACCCTTCCGGACCGTTCTTTTACCAGGTCGAGACCCTCATCTTCGGCGCGGCCGTCCAGCGCGCCATGGAGCCGGAGCGATACATGGTCGGCGCGGCCGATCCTTCGCAACCCCTTCCCCCGTCCTACCGCAGGTGGCTCGATGCCTTCGGCTGTCCCGTTCTGGTCATGCGCTACGAAAGCGCCGAACTGGCGAAGATCGCGATCAATTTCTTCCTGGTCTCGACGGTCAGCACCACCAACACCCTTGCCGAGGTCTGCGAGGCGATCGGAGCGGATTGGTCGGAGATCGCCCCCGCACTTCGGCTCGACAAACGCATTGGGCCCCACGCCTACCTCAAGCCGGGGCTCGGCATCGCCGGCGGCAACCTTGAGCGCGACTTGGTGACCATCCAGGGATTGGCCGCCGAGCACGGCACCGAGGCCGGCATCGTCACCGCCTGGCAGCGGAACAGCGTGCATGCCAAGGCGTGGGCCCTGCGCACGGTTCGCCGCGAGGTCTTGGGGCCCAAGCCGGGGGCCCGCCTCGCCCTCTGGGGCATTGCGTACAAGCAGGACACCCACTCGATCAAGAATTCCGCGGCCGTCGAGCTGATGCGGGCGCTGGGAGAGAGCCAGATCCAGGCCTACGATCCCGCGGCCCAGATTGATCTGGCGCCGTTTCCGCGGATCACCCGCCCGGCGAGCCCCCTCGCGGCCCTAGACGGAGCCGACGCGCTCGTCATCATGACGCCGTGGCGCGAATTCGCGGGCGTTCCTCTCCAACAGATTCGGTCGCGGCTGGCTGGAAGCACAGTGATCGACCCCTACGGGGTGCTCGACCCTGCCGGATGCGCCGCAGCGGGACTGCGCCATCTCCGGCTGGGCTGTGCCTGATCGCGTCCGCCCATGCTGACCCACACGAACAGCCGCGATACCGCCCCGGCACGCGTGGTCATCCTGGGTGCCCAGGGGTTCTTCGCTTCGAATCTGCGCCAGGCCCTCACCGGAGCCGGGATCAAGCACCGCGCCGTCGGCAGCGCGGAACTGGACCTGACCGGGCCGGGCGCGGCGGGCGCGCTCGCCCAGCTGATCACCCCCGCCGACACAGTCGTGATGCTGTCATGCCAAACGCCGGATCACGGCCGCGACTTCCATGCGGTCATGCACAATCTGCGGATGGTGGAGGCCGTTTGCACGGCCCTCGAACACACGAAATGCGACCATTTTGTCTACATTAGCTCTGAGGCCGTCTACGACGCCGACAAGACCCCGTTGGACGAGGACTCCAGCCGCGAGCCGATGGACCTGTACGCCCTGACCCATACCGCACGCGAGATGATGCTGGGCTCCGTGCTTTCCGGCCAGGGGACACCTTATTGCATCCTGCGGCCAACCAACATCTATGGGCCGGGGGACACCCATGCCAATTACGGACCAAACCGGTTTGTCCGGACCGCGCTGAAAGAGGGTCGGATCGTGCTGTTCGGTCGCGGCGAGGAACGGCGCAGCCACCTTTATATCCGGGACACGGTGGACCTTATGGTCCGGGCGATCCGGCGTCGGAGTTCCGGCGTCCTCAATCTCGCAATCGCTCCGACGGTTTCTTTCCTGCGTGCCGCCGAGATCGTCGGACATTATGCCCCCCGCCCGGTCACGCTGGAGTTCAAGCCAAGGACTTTGGCGCCCATTCACCGCCCGTATAAAGCCGGGCAGGTATTCCGCTTCTTGTCCCGATTTGGCCGGGGCATCAGCCCGATCGTTCATCGTCCCTATGCCGTCTCAGCGATCTTTGCCGCGTTCCCGGACTTTCGCTACACATCGCTCGAGGAAGGTATTGCAGCCTATATAAAGGCGATGGATTCCAATATTGAAAATTCCAAGGACGCCCCATGAAGACCGTTATTATCCTTGGAATCACCGCCGATATCGGTCGCGAACTGGCTTTCCGATTCAAGCGGGACGGTTGGCGCGTTACCGGTTCGCATCGGGCGGGAACGACAGTCGCGGTCGATCTCCCTGCCGAGGCGCTTTTCACCTGCGATCTCGCTTCCAAATCGAGCGTGGATCGCGCGATTGAAACTTGCCGCAAACGAAACCTGGTTTGGGACCTGCTGATTGTCGCGGCAGGAACGGAAGAGCCTATTGGTCCCTTCTTCGCGTGCGATGCCGAGGCCTGGGAACAGGGCTTCGGCGTGAATGCGCTGGCCCCTCTCCGGTTTCTTCACGGAATTCACGATTTGCGGCGCCAGTCAGGATCGTCCCACGTAGCATTTTTCTCCGGCGCGGGAACCAACGGCGCCGCGCCGGCCTATTCCGCCTATTGCGCCGCCAAAATCCTTCTTCTCAAGATGTGTGAGCTCCTAGATGCCGAGTCCCGCGACACGAGCTTTTTCATCATCGGTCCAGGAATCGTCCGGACAAAAATCCACCAGCAGACCCTCAAAGAACCTGAAAAAAGCGGGTTAAATCATCAAAAAGTCGTGAATTTCCTTGGCTCGGGTGACCCTGGTTCAAGCCACAACGACATCTATGCTTGCCTGCAGTGGTGCCTCGCTTCTGGAAAGGCGATCGTGGGCGGGAGAAACATTTCCCTGGTTTATGATGCGTGGCGTCACGGCGGCTCCGTGCTTGCGAAAGCGCTCACAGACGAACCGAACCTTTACAAACTAAGGCGCTTCGGAAACCATTTAAAGTTTACCTCCGAAGCTTCATGAAACTCTCCGACGTAATCGCAGCCTTTTTGGCCGAACAAGGCATAAAACACGTCTTTGTCATTTCCGGAGGAGCTTCTCTACACCTCATCCATTCGATCGCGGAAACGCCTGGAACCAGTTTTATCTGTCCCCAGCATGAACAGGCTGGTGCAATGGCGGCCGACGGCTACGCGCGGGTGACCGGGGGATTGGGCTGCGCTGTAGCAACCAGCGGTCCAGGAGCAACCAATCTCATCACTGGGATCTGCAGTTCGTATTATGATTCGGTGCCGGTCCTCTACCTGACTGGCCAAGTAGCGACCTTTCGTTCCAAAGGAGATACGGGCGTCCGCCAAATTGGATTTCAGGAGACCGATACCGTCGAGATGTGCCGGACGGTTACGAAATACGCGGTTTTGGTGACAGACCCCTACCGTATCCTATACGAATTGCAGAAGGCTGTCGCGATTGCGCGCAGCGGAAGACCGGGCCCTGTCTTGGTCGACGTCCCGGACGACTTGCAGCGAATGGACATCGATCCGGCCAAACTGATCAGGTACCAAGCGGCGGAAATTCCCGCCCCGCCCGCAATACCAGCCGAGACGATCGAGGCGTGTGTCGCCGCGCTCCGTTCCGCCCACCGCCCGGTGCTCATCTACGGCTGGGGCGTGCATTTGGCGGGCGCAGAGGACGAAGCGCGGGCGCTCGCCCGAATGCTGCATGTTCCAGTCGCCATGACTTGGGCCGCCCTGGACCTGCTTCCGGCCGCCGACCCTCTCGCGATCGGCGGGTTTGGCACCCATGGCGTCCGGCATGCCAATTTTGCCGTGCAAAATGCCGATTTGATTCTCGCGATCGGCTCGCGCCTCGACACTAAAGCGACGGGAACGCCCCCTACGACTTTCGCGCGCGGCGCAAAAATCATCATGTGCGACATTGATCCGACCGAGCTCGGCAAATTCGTGCGTCTGGGCGTCCAACTTCATCTCGGGATCGCCGCAAATGCAAAGGCGCTTCTGCACGCGCTGCTGAGGCGCGCCAAGCAGGAAGCATGGCCGGAACCTACCGCCTGGCTCGCAATGATTGATGATTGGAAACGGCGCTATCCAGTTTGCCTGCCGTCTTACGCGCGGGAAAAAAAGGTAAACCCCTACTGGCTGGTCCAGAAACTTTCCGAAGCTCTCGACGAAAACGAGATCATTTTCTCAGATACGGGCTGCGCCTTGGCTTGGATGATGCAGGGATACGCATTCAAAGCCGGACAGCGCTTCTATCATGCTTTCAACAACACCCCGATGGGATACGCTCTGCCTGGTGCCATTGGCGCGGCCTTCGCGCGGCCCGGGAAGCGCATTATCTGCATCGGCGGAGACGGAAGTCTCCAGATGAACATCCAGGAGTTGGCGACGGTCATCCACCACCGTTTGCCGATTAAGGTTATTTTGCTCAACAATCACGGGCACAGCATGGTCCAGCAGACGCAAGAGATGTGGCTCGGCGGCAACTACTATGCCACTTCAGTCGAAGGCGGACTTGCCTCCCCCGATTTTGTGGCCGTGGCCCAAGCGTATGGCTTCCCCGCGACCAGCGTGGATCTCAACGCGGATCTGCCGGCCAAGATTGCCGCAATGCTTGCCACCGACGGGCCTTTCTTCCTAAACATCGAGGTCGATCGACAACACCGGGTTACCCCCCAGGTCAAATTCGGCCGACCCAACGAGGACGCCGATCCGCTGCTGGAACGGCCGGAATTCCTGGCTAACATGGTGGTCGCCCCGCTGCCCGTCTCCCTCGGCAAATAACCTACGATGACGCCCACCATGCCCGATCTTGACCAACTCTTTGCCGAATTGCGCAGCGATCCACGGCAACACATCCCTGGAACCGCAACCTATGAAGCCTGGAAGAAGGCAGCGCGCGCGGAAATTGAATCGCGGTTTGCCGGCTCCGAGGGGATCGCGCACCCCTTCGGGCCCTTTGGCCCGCTCGTCTTGCCCTATTTCCGCATGGGGGCCATCGATTCGCTCGACCTTTTCGGGCTCGATGAGCTGATTATTTTCTCCTTCTACCATGCCAATCGCGGCCGCTACCAGCGAGCGATCGATATTGGCGCCAATCTGGGGTTGCATTCCATCGTCCTCGGGAAATGTGGCCTCAGCGTTAAATCCTTCGAGCCCGATCCGAAGCACTTCTCGCTTCTGCAGGCCAACCTCAAGGCGAATCATATCGACGCCGCGGAGCCAATCCAGGCTGCAGTCTCGACTCGGGATGGCACGGCGGAGTTCGTTCGCGTGTTGGGAAACACAACTGGCAGCCATCTCGCGGGGGCCAAGAGCTCCTATGGCGATCGGGAGTTCTTTCCAGTCACCGTACGCTCGGTCGCACCACTTTTCGCATGGGCCGACTTGGCCAAAATCGACGCGGAGGGCCACGAAAAAGAGATTCTGCTCGCTGCCTCAGCCGCCGACTTGGGCCATCTCGACATCATCGTCGAGATTGGCAGCGAAGCGAATGCTCGCGCCGTCTTTGACCACTTTACGGCGCTTGGCGTCAATTTGTTCGCCCAAAAGCTAGGCTGGTCGAAGGCTCGGAGCGCGGGCGACCTCCCTACATCGCACCGCGATGGCAGCCTATTCATCAGCGCCAAGCCGGCCATGCCATGGTCGCCTTCTTGACGGCATTTGGACTGCTGTTCGCGTCCTTTGCGGTTCATGTGGTGTTGTGGCGCGTGCGCGTGCCGCGGAGCCAGTCCAGCGCCCTGCTGTTGATTTTTCTCATCGTTCCTGTCACAATCGGCGCCGCGATGTGGACGGGAGCGCGCTTCCAAATGACTCCTGCAATTTCTGGGTGGCATTGGGTGGGCATTTTCGTCTTTCAAGCCGGCGCGACGCTATCGTACCTGGTAATCTATACGGGAATCGAGGAGGAAAGCCCATCGCTGGTGATCATCCGCGCGTTGGGCCGCGCCGGCTGTGCGCGGAGCGAGCTGGCCGCCCTGGTTACGGAAGAACGGTTCGTGCAGCCGAGACTGCGCAGCCTCGGCAGCGGCGGGTTTGTGGAACTGGCCGACGGTGGCCGTCGGCTCACGCGAAAGGGGCAGCAGACGGCCCGGGCGGCTACAATTCTCGCGGGCATTTTCAACATCCGTGACAGCGCCTGAAGATATTCTCCGGGGCGAGTGGGGCCTGACCCTCATGCCTCTCGTCGGTCTCGCCTGTAATGTGGTAAGCCAAATGGCCCTTTCCCGCCTCTCGCTGGCGCTCGGGCATGTTCGCCGCCAGTTTGTCAGTTTCGGGATCGGGTTCGCCGCGACGGCGATCGGGTTGCTGGCACTTTTGTGCCGTCATCGATTTTCGGAGGTCGATTGCGTCGGATACTTTGGGCTCTATTTGCTCAGCTACCTTTTCCTTGGATTCTCCTTTTTCCACCTCATCAACCTGAATGTTTCCTCTCTTCGCATACGCATCCTTAAGGAATACCTGCGCCATGCTCCCGGGGCGCTTCCCGACCAGGTGCTGCTAGACCGCTATAATGTGAGCGATATGCTCGATGCTCGCCTCGAGCGTCTGCAGAGCGGCAACCAAATCTTTTTCAGCAACGGCCGCTATTTCGCGCGGTCAGGGGGAGTTCAAGTGATTGGCGGTCTGTTCACGTTCCTCAGGCGCCTTCTCCTTTCGCCCTAATCCAATGCCCTCAATCACATTCATGGTCCCTGCGCTGAACGAGGAAAAGCGCATAGGAGCGACCCTCGCGACGATCGAGACGGTCGTAAGCCGGCAACCCGGCCTGCGAGTGCAGATCATTGTCGTCGATGATAGCAGTACAGACGCGACCGCCGACGTCGTCTCGCGGTCCGCCGAACAAAACTCGACTATTGTCCTCTTGCGGCACGAACGAAACCGAGGCTTGGGCCAGGCTCTCCGGACAGCGCTGGCACATGCTGCGGGAGAAACTTTTATGATTGTCCCGGGCGACAATGACATGCCGGCCTCGACTCTCTTGTCCTTGCTGGATCGGGCCGGTGAAGCGGACATGATCATGTGCTATTTTCCAGATCGTAAAAAGCGCGGCCTCGCCCGTCATCTTCTTTCCACCCTCTTCGGCACGATCTATGCGGCCACCTTCGGAATCAGTGTTCAGTACATCAATGGCCCCTGCCTCTACCCGACGGACCGACTGCGCGCGCTCAAGCTGTTCTCCAATCGCTTTAGCATCGTCGCGGAAATTAACGTGAAGCTATTGCGTCAAGGCGTCAGTTTCCTCGAGATCGCCGGACATCGCCAAACCGGTCTCGAAGGCAGCACATCGCTTTCGTGGCGAAACCTCCGGGAGACCATCTCTGTCTTCGCCCGTCTTTTCTTCGACGTTAAGTTGCTAGATCGGCGCACCTTCCGGCTGCATCCCGTCCGGATCGGCGCCGCCCCGGAATCCTCAACGGCTGAATGGGCGCGCCTGCCGCATTGGCTGGCGGCAG
>CAIWXW010000036.1 GCA_903916755.1 uncultured Opitutaceae bacterium
CACCGCCAGGGGAATTCGGATGAGCGCCTTGACCATGAGGACGGCTTCGAGCATCCGCTTTTCGATGTCGGCCGCGGAGAGATTGGGATCGGTGGAAACGTGATAGAGGTTCAGCTCCAGGGCGTCCGCGCCGGCCGCCTCCATGCGCCGGGCGTAGTCGAGCCATTGCCCGGGCCGCAATCCGTTCAAGGATGCAATCAGGGGGATGTTCAACGCCGCCTTCAGGTCAGCGATCTGCCGCAGGTAGGCTTTGGGCGAGAGCTGATATTCGGAAAGCGCCGGAAAGTAGGCGCTGTCAACGGCGCCCGCCTCGCTCACCGCTCTCGCGCTCGTGGCCTCGGCGTCGTCGTCCAGCTTGATCTGCTCGGCGAAAAGCGAGCGCATGACGATCGCGCCGGCCCCATAATCCTGCAGTTCCCGGGCGCTGCCCACATGGTCGGCCAGGGGCGACGCGCCGATGATGACGGGCGAGGATAGCCGCAGGCCGGCAAATGAGGTGGAGAGGTCCATGGCGACATGGGGCCGTAATTTCCATTCAGACCCGGGTCAATTCGCCGGCCGGCCGCTTCTGATCAGACCGCGGAACGCTGCTGCTCACCGGCACAATGAGCAGGGGACAGGGCGCCTTGCGCAGGAGCAGCCGCGCCGTGCTCCCGATCAGCAGGTCGTAGATGGCGCCGTGGCCGTGGGAACCGACCACGAGGTAATCGGCGATAATTCGTTCCGCCACGGCCCGGATGCATTCGGCCGGCGGCCCGTCCAGGCGCTCGACTTCGGTGGCGATTCCGGCCGCGCGAAACTCCTGCTGCCAGTGGCGCAGCCTTTCGGCCACCTTGCGCGCGGCCTCCGCCGCGAAACCCTCCAGGGAGACGCTATACTCGGTGGCGACGATCACCGGCGGCACCACGTGGAGGAGAACAACCTGCGCCTTCACCGCCTGCGCCAAGTCGATGGCCGCGGCGGCCACCGCGGGGGTCGCGTCCGAAAAGTCGATCGGGACAAGGATGGTTTTCATGGATATCGATGCTGCGGCATGGAGCTGATTGAGAAGATAGCCAAGGAGGCGGGACGGCGCTGCGCGCCGATTGCCGATTGCGCGTCAATTATTGGCCCGAAGAGAATTTCGCGCCAGAGGCGGACTTCGCCGAGGCGGCTGGGCGCGGGTCGGCAATGGATGCGGCGTTTCCGGCAAGATTAGCCGCGCACGCCGGTTGGGATCCGCTAAGCTTGCGCCTACGCTATCACCAATATCCATGGACCATAACCCCTCCGCCCTAGAGAACATCCACATCACGTTCCTGCACCTGGAGCCTTCGCCGCTCCTTGAGGCCCGCATTCGCGAAGACCTGGCCAAGTTGGAACGCGTGGACGCACGCCTCACCCACTGCCGGGTTTCGGTGGCTAGGACGGAGCATCGCCACGCCCATGGCGGCAGCTACGAGATCGTGATTGATCTGGGGGTCCCCGGCGGCCCGATCGTCATCCGCCATCGCTCGGAGCCGGGCGTCGATGCCTACGTTGCCGTCCATGGCGCCTTCGACGTCATCCGCCGGCGGCTGGACGAGCACACCCGGCGCCTGCGCGGGGAAACGAAGCACCACACCGACTAAAGGGAGCCAGAATCCCCGCGCTGGCCGAAAGCAGCCGGGACCGAATCGGTGTCCCAGCTGCCGCCGGCCGGCCCGGGCGGCCGGTCAGGCGCTAAAGCCGAACCGAAAGCGCTCCTCTTCCGCCGGTATGCGCAGCGATACCCGAATCATGTTCGCCGCGGCGGCAGACGCCGCCACCTTGACCACGCGGTCAAAATCAGCGGGGGCCAGGTCCACGCCATCGTGCTTGAGCCCCAGCACGCCCACGCCTTTTTCCAGCAGGTGCTGGATAAACTCCTCATAGGCGAGAGGATCGTCCGTGTAATAGTACTGGCGCTCGGGCGAGGGGTGCCGTTGGAAATGGAGGCTGTACTCGACAGTGTATTTTTTGAGCATGGAAGTCGGTTTCAGAGTTTCGACGCGGGGCCAGAGTGCCCGATACGCATCCCTCCCGCTCCGCAGCTCTTGCCGAATGACGGTCAGCAATTGCAAGGCGGCCTGGCGGCCGCCGCAAATGCCGCGTAAGGATGGGCAAGAATTCAGGTGCGTGGGCGGCATTTCATAGCTATAGTCCCCTCCATGAAAGCATCCCCGCCGCCCACGCCGCCCGTCGACCGCGCCGCGCTCCTGCAGGAATTGCATGAAATTGTGGCCCAAGCGGAGAAGATCTTTGGCGCCACCCTGGAGGGCTGCGCCGAAGAAAAGACCTCCACTGCCCGTGAGGAACTCGCTCAGTTGGTCGAAAAGGTGCGGGCAAAGGTCAACGGTGAGGTGAAACGGGCCGACGCAGCCATCCGGGCTCATCCCTATGTGGGCTTGGCGGTTGCGCTCGGCGTCGGCGCCCTTATCGGGGCCGTGCTCGCCCGCCAGCTCGGATCGTCGTCCGACCCAGGGTCGGCGGACGAATCCCGCCCCTGAGGCAGGTCGGTCGGGAGGCCCATCCCGAGCGCCCCGCATTGGCCGATTGCGGCAAGTCCTGCGAACCAATGCGCAAGAAATGCGCAGCCCATCCGCCCCAAAGCAACTAGGATGAGCCATGAGCAAGTCCCCATCAAAATTGCCGCAGGATCGAACGTTGCGGGAAGAGGCCATCCGGCAGCGCGCCTACCTGCTTTGGCTTGAATATGAATGCCCCCAGGGCAAGGACCAGGAGCACTGGTTCGCGGCGCAAAAGCATCTGGAGCAGAGCGCTGGGTTTTCCCAGGCCGATCCCGCCGGATCGAATGACCCCGAGCACCGCTTCCACGCGGCCTCCGCTCCGGCTGATCGCCGCGTGACCGTGGTCGCGGGCGAAGAACGCCAACGGACGCGCGGACGCCGATTGGGCGGCTCGTTGCGGCCCGCGGCCAAGAAGAAGCAGTGATCGACGGCGGACGGCCAGCTAGACGAGCGGCGATGGCCCCCACGGGGCCATTCTCCCGCCTATTTGCTTCCCGTCAGCTCGAAGGGCAGGATGTCCCCCAGGGACGACGCCGGTCGGCCGGCGGGCGCACCCCTCTGATCGGACCCCGCGACCGGCACCTTTTTCTCCAGTTCCCGCAGGCCGGCGGCCACCCGGACACTAAACTCCCGCCCCGAGGCGCTGCTGGCCAGAGCCATGTCACCCAACCGGTTAACGGCGTCCCCGGCCCGCTCGAGGCGGCTGACCAGCCGGCGAAGGCTTTCGGCCGCGCCCGGGCCGCCCGCCTTGTTCGCCGGGCCGGTTTCGACCGCCGCAGCCAAGGTGAGGAGCTGGGCTTGAAGGGTCACGCCGTCGATCATCGCCGCCACGCTCAAAAGCTCGCGCCGGACGCTCTTGATGCTCTCCAAGCAGGCCAGGCCGGCCTGCTCGTGGGCCCGGGCGATGCGGACAACGAGTTCTCCCAGGTCGCCGGTCGTGTCCCCGCCGCGGGCGGCGGAAAAGCTCGTAAGCGCTGGCAAGCGGGAAGGACAGGGGGTAAAGGTTTTCATGGTCCCATTGTGCCAGAACGAATCGCAGGGGAAGTCACGGATAGGTCACGAATGACCCAAATCTCCAGCCCGGCGCTGCCGGCCATCCAACCACGCGGCATCCGGGCCCGCTGATCCCGCGATGAACGCCTCCGCCCGAATTCTCGTCGTCGATGACAATGACGCCATGCGCAAGACCATTGCGATCGGCCTTCGCGCCGCTGGCCACCGCGTGCTGGAAGCCGCCAATGGCCAGGAGGGGCTCGATCGCGCGCTCGCCGAGCAGCCGGACCTCATCGTGCTCGATGTCGCCATGCCCCGCCTGAACGGATTGGAAATGGCCCGGGAGCTGCGCCGGCTCGGCAAGGAGTCCCTGGTGCTGATGCTCACGACGCATCAGCAGATGACGGACCGGCTCGACGGATTTGCCGCGGGCGCCGACGACTATCTCGCCAAGCCGTTTGACCGCCGGGAACTCTGCGCGCGGGTGGACGCGCTCCTGCGCCGGCGGCTCAAGCCACCGGGCGCCGGACCGCGCTTGCTTTGGTTCGATCAGCTGCGGGTGGACCTGGACCAGCGGCAAGCCGCCAGGGGCGACGCGATCGTATCGCTCACTCCGACCGAATGGTCCCTGCTCGAGCTTTTCGCCGGCCGATTGAACATTCCCATCTCCCGCGAGCTGATGCTCGATGCCGTCTGGGGCTACACCTATTTCCCGAGCACGCGGACCATCGACACCCACATTTGGCGGCTGCGAGCGAAGCTCGGCGACCGCGGGGCCGCTCCCCGCTGGCTCAAGAAGGTGCAGGGTGAGGGCTACGTCCTCACCGGCTTGGATCCCGCCCCTTCGGCACCTCTCACTCCCTAGGCGCCAGCGGCGCCGCCCCCTAGATGTGCAGGCCCGCCATCAGGACGGTCGCGGCCGGTTGGAGCGCCTCAGCGATCGCCATGAGCAAATCGGCGGGTGTCGCCGGCTTGCGCAGGAGGGTGACGCCGTCGGTGGCCAGGGTGCCCACGAGCGGATCGCCCTCGTCCGCGCCGCTGAATGCCAGGATCGGCAGGGTCGGCGCCAGCTTGCGCAGCGCATGGATCAGCGCCCGTCCGTTCATGATCGGCATGAGGATATCGGTGATGATCAGCGCGACGTCCGCCTGATGCTGCAGATAGGCGGAAATCGCCTCCGCTCCGTCGTCCGCCAGGATCACGCGATAGTTAGCTGGGCATCGTTTTGATCCGCTCACCGCAAACGGACAAACCGAGATGAGCGGGAGCTAGAACAGGAATGGGCGCGGTTTGCATGCCCTTAAACTATCAGAATCCGGGGCGTTCCAGAATTGGAGCCGCAGCCGAATTTCGCTAAGGGATTTTCCTATGAAAAGACGCCTGGCTTCTTCACTTCCGCAGACATCTTAAAAGGTCTACCGTTTGAGAGTCAGACTCTTGTTTGGTCCCATACCTGGTGGAGGCAGTCCACCCACGTCCCGAGCGGAATGCTGCTTGGTGCCGGATACTATGGCATCAAATATGATTGCATATCGCGGTTTAGTCCGTTTTGTGACTCATTTATGACGCCTAAAGCCATGGTTCACGAACTGGGGCGGCGATGCCGCCGTCTCCGTCTGGCGCGCAATGAAACCCAGACCTCGCTGGCCAAACGCTCTGCCGTCAGCAAGGCCACGATACAACGATTTGAGCGCACTGGACGAGCGAACACCATCGTGCTGGCTCGCCTCGCCTACGCCCTTGGGCGGGAACAGGATTTCGACAAGTTTCTAAATACGGCGACCTCCGGCACCGTGACTCGGATAGGGGAGCTTGAAGTTTTCTCCGCCGCCAACGCGCGCAAGCGCGCCAGGCGGCACCATGCCGATGCACGTTAAAGTCCTCATCGGCCAGACCCTGGTCGGCACCCTCGCCGAGATCGATGGGGCTATCTACTTCGAATATGCCGCCGCCTTCCTTCAATCCGGACAGGCTTTGTCTCCCTTGCACCTCCCACTTAGGGAGGGAGCCACGCTTTGCAACAAGGCCTGGCTGCAGAATCTCCCCGGCCTGTGCTTCGACAGCCTGCCTGATGCGTGGGGAGAGCGCGTCATGGAGCGATGGTTCCAGGCCCAGCAGAAGCGCGGCATCGAGTCGGTCACTGCGCTGGAGCAGCTCTGCTTTATCGGCGACCGCGGCGTCGGCGCCCTGCGTTACGAGCCAATGCTCATCGCGCAGGATCCTCTTCGGCCAGGAATCGAGGCCGCGCTCGATCTCCGACGCCTCGAGGTGGACGCCCGGGCGGTCATCGAATCAGAGCCAACGACGGCGATTCCAAGCCTGATCGAACTTGCGCGCAACGGCACCGCCGGCGGCGCCCGGCCCAAGATTTGGATTGGAGTCAAGGAGGAGGCCGGCGCCGCCGGCCAGGCGCGGCTTATCGCCGGCGCGAGAGAGCTGCCAGCGGACTACAGCCCGTGGCTGCTCAAGCTCGATGTGCCGAAGCTCAAAGCCCCTTACCGCGAATACGGGCGGGTGGAGCATGCCTATGCGATGATGGCCGGCGCGGCAGGCCTGCGCTGCTGCCGGACCAGGCTGTTCACGGCCCAGGACGACGACGGCAACGAGCGGGCCCACTTCGCGATCTCCAGGTTCGACCGGGATCCCGCCGGCAATCGGATCCATTTCCACAGCCTGGCCGGCATGACCGAAGCGGACTTTGACACCCAGATCGACTACCGGGAGCTGCTTTCTACCACCCAGCAGGTGAGCCGCGACCAGACCGAGGTCCTCGAGGCGTTCCGGCGGGCCGCCTTCAATGTCGCGACTCGGGTGTGCGACGACCACGCCAAAAACCACGGATTCCTCTACAAGAATGGGCTCTGGCGCCTGTCCCCGGCCTATGACATGGTGTATGCCGCACCCGGCCGGTTCCGGCGCCATGCGATGCCGGTGGCTGGCAATGCCGTCAGCCCCGGCCCAACCGAGTTGGCGCAACTCGCCGACGAATCCGATCTGGCGCCCGGCGCTGTAGCCGACGTGATCGAGCGGTGCCGCAAGGCCGTCGATCTTTGGCCCCAATTTGCAGAGAATGCCGGAGTTTCCGCAGCTCGTGCCCTGGAAATCGCCGCTGAGTTGCCCGGTCGGCTATGGAGCCCAATCCTGGCTAAAAAAACACGCAAGAAGCCCTGAACAATGCGCCGGAAGGGGTGGATCGGCGTGGAGTGAGTCTTATTTGCAAAGTCGTCCGCCATGGAGCGGGAAAGGGGGCTTCTACGAACAACCCTCCGAGGAAGACGGGTGTTTTTCGCTGTGCTCGTTACTTAACATAATATGTATTGTGCGTTGTTATGCACTTTAAGTGACTGCCAATCAAGGCCCGGTCACGCGTCTATCCCCGCAGGAATTCCGGTGACTCCCTGCACTGGCCAAGCCAAGGAATCCACGCGGAATCCACGGGGTCGCGCCGCTAGTTGTTAATTCGATCGCTCAAATTTTAAAAGTAGCGGCGTGACCCCGTGGATTGCCGGGGCCGGCCCGCTCGAGTTCCGGGTTACTTCCGCTTCACCGTAACGTGGGTAACGCCGGGGCCAGCGATGTTTTCGGTGCTCTCGTAGCCCAACGCGGGCAGGTCGAGTCCGGCGAAGAGATTTTCCCCGCGGCCCATCAGCACCGGCGCCACCGCGAGGTGCATCTCGTCAATCAGTCCCATGGACAAATACTGCCGGACCGTCGCGACGCCGCCGCCCACGCGAACGTCCTTTCCGGCAGCGGCTTCACGCGCGCGCTGCAGCGCCGACTCGATACCATCGGTGACAAAATAAAACGTCGTGCCGCCAGCCATGGCGAGCGGCGCGCGCGCGTGGTGCGTGAGCACGAACACCGGAGTATGATACGGTGGCTCTTCACCCCACCACCCCTTCCATCGGTCGTCCGGCCACGCGCCGCGGATGGGGCCGAACATATTGCGACCAAGACTCCAGGCACCGACGTTCTCAAATCCGCGCCGGGCGAACTCGTCGTTGATATCCGTCGTGCCGCCGCTCCCGCCGTGCATCGCCTGAAACGTGCGCGTGGGGAAAAACCATTGAAACATCGCCGCGCCGCCGACGCCGAGCGGGTTGGCGTGATCCTGATTGGGACCGGCGCCATAGCCGTCGAGGGAAAGACCGAAGCATTTGACGCAGAGTTTCGACATGGGAAAGGGAATTGGAGGTTCATTAGCTCAACGAACAACGATTGACGCATCGGACATGAGCTCATCGGAATAATTTCGAACCACGAAAATTTTTCCAAGGAAAACAAAGGTCACAAAGTTCGGGGACAGGCAATTCTCCGGGCTCAGGCGGACCTCCCGGCCAATTGAACGATTTGATCGTTGGTCAACAACCCAGGAGCCTCAAACCAAAGGCACGCCGGCAGCGGCAGCAGCCTTCCGCAGCGCGTGGTCGAGCGTCGCAAGGGAGGCGCGCCGCCGCATGGCCAGTTCAAGGTAGGCCGCATCGTAGCTCGTGAGATCGTAGCGGCGGGCCAGGCCGGAGGTTTCAGCCCAGGACCGGGCCGTCGTCTCCGCATCGATTGCCACTGGAAGATGACGGATAAAGTTCAAGGCGGCTGCCGCGTCCGCTGCGGTGATGCGCTTTCGGCGTTCCGCCGTTAGGATCCCATTGGCCACCTCCAAGCCCCAGTGGGTCGGAGCAATGACCGCCGTCGACCGGGAAAAGACCGTAGCCGTCGCCCCCTCTCCTGCTTCGTCCGGTAAAACCAAAGCAAGGGCGGCGGAGCCATCAATCACCACTGCGCTCATAAGCGCCGCCCGGCCGCAATTAGATCCTTCAGGGACTCCGGCCCCCGGCGGGCCCGCGCCCGAATCTGGGCCAGTCCGTCCAGCGCCTCCTGGAGAGGCATCGAAGCTTCCCGGGGGATCGAAGTGAGACGCGCCACCGGCTTATCGTGCTTCGTGATGATGACCTCGCCCCCGCGGGCTACCCGGGCCAAGAGCCGGGGAAGCTTGGTCTTAGCTTCATAAACGCCTACTGAAACCGCTTTCATGATATAAACTTCTGGTCTTACATTGGTCTTAATTGCTCCGGTGTCAATCGCAACGCCAACCCAGGCCGAGAGTGTGCGCATGCCTGGACAGTAACAACTGCGCACCATGAACTTTCCGACCACCTCACCGGCGGTCCGGAAGCCGATCTCGTGTCTTGGCGTCGCTCGTCCGTTCGCGCCGTTTCAGGTCGGACCCGAATCAAAGCGCGAATTCCCGCTTAACATCGCTCAGGAAGCTTGCGACCCGTTCACTGGAGTTCCGCGCGTAGAGGGACTCGACCGGCAGAAAACCGCGGTAGCCGCTGCGGTCGATCAGGCCCTTGAGCCGCTTCAGGTCGACCGGAACCGCCGTCTTATTGACCGTGACCTTCTCCTTCACCTGCCAGGAGATGGCGTAGGGTATCAATTTCTCGATCTCCGCGTAGGGGTCGCCCTGCTGCAGGCTGCCAATGTCGAGAATGACGCCGAACCAGTCCGAATTCACGGCATCGACGAGCTGGATCGTCTGGTCGGCGGTCTTCAGGTAGTCGCTGTGGGGCTGAAGC
>CAIWXW010000037.1 GCA_903916755.1 uncultured Opitutaceae bacterium
CGCCGAGGTTGAGCTGGGCCTCGGCATACGCGGGCTCAAGCCGAACGGCCCGGCCATAATGGGCCAGCGCCTCCTCCGCCCGGCTCATCCCGGCCCGCGCGATGCCGAGGTCGTATTCGACCTCCGGCTGGTTGGCATCGAGCTGCAGGGCGCGCTCAAAAGCGGCCACGGCCGCCGGGGCCCGGCCCTCCCCGGCCAGCGCCACGCCCAGGCTGGCGTGGGCCGCGGCGTAGTCGTGGGCCGTCGCAATGGCCAGCCGGAGGACGCGTTCGGCCTCGGCAAACCGCCCCGCCCGGTCGAGGAGCCGCCCCTCCCGGAATTGCGCGTAAAACAGTTTGGGGTTGATCCAGGCCGCGATGGCATATTCCCGCAAGGCCTCCGCCTGGCGGCCGAGGTTTTCATAGGCCAGGCCGAGATTGTGGTGCGCATTGGGCTTCATCGGATCCAGCCGGACCGCTTCCAGGCAATAGCCGATCGCCTCGGCGTTCCGGCCCCGCGCCAACAGCGCGCCGCCCGCGTTGGCCTGGGCGAGGGCGCTCTCCGGCCGGCGCGCCACCGTGTCCATCCACAGCAGGAGGTCGTCGCGATAGGCGAGGTTGCGGGCGGCCGTGCCCACGCCGAGCGCGGCCACCACGAGCGCCACGACCAGCACGGACACCCGGCGCCGCGCGCTCGCCGAAGCAACGCTCGATTCCAGGACCCTCTCCCCCACCCACACCGCCCCCACGGAGACCGCGGCCAAGGGCAGATAGAGGCGATGCTCCGCCATGAACTGCAGCACCCCCGGCATCACGCTGGTGGGAGCCAAGACCAGGAAGGCCGCCCCGGCCAAAAAGGCCCAGGGCCGCCCCCGCCAGCACCCCGCGAGCGTGGCGGCCAGCGCCGCCAAGAGCAGGACGAACAGGCTCCAGGCGGCACCCCGGGGCAGCAGGGAGGGGCCATAATCAAAGGCCAGCGGATGGGGCCAGAGCGAGAGCCCGATGTAGCGGGCCACCGCCTCGCCCTGGGTCACCCAATAGCCCAGCCAGGAGACTCCCACATGAAAGCCGGAAGTGCTGCCCCGATCCCAGCCCGTGCCCGCCACCAGGGCCAGGAGCGGCAGCCAGGTGGCGGCCAGCGCGAGATAGTAGCCGCGCCGCGCGCGCCAGGCCCCGCCAGCGCTGCCGGCGACGAAAGTCCGGTCATACAGCCATACCACCACGGGGGCCGTGACGACAATTTCCTTGGTCGCCACGCCGAGCAGGCACGCCGCCACGGAGGCCGCGGCCCAGGCCCGGGCCCGGAGCGGAGTGGCGGAAGCCACGCTGCGAATGAATCCATAGAGGGTGAGAAGGTAAAACAGCCCCGCCAGCGACTCGGCCCGCTGCACGATGTAGGTCACCGACTCCGTCTGGAGGGGATGCACCGTCCAGATGAGCGCAGCGGCCAGCGCCAGTCCGTCGGCCCTGCCCGCCTCCCGGGTCGGCCACCCGGCACCGGCCAGCGTCCGGCGGATGATCCCGAACAGCGCCAGGCCCGCGCCGAGATGAATCAGGAGATTAAGGGCGTGGTAGCTCCAGGGCTGGTAGCCGCTGATCGCGTAATTGAGCGCAAAGCTCAGGTTGAGCACCGGCCGGCCGCTCACCGTCAGGGCCCCGGTGGGGGGCGAGAGGGGAACCCACAGGGGCCAGAGCTGGCGCAGGGTCGCGTTGTCCAGCAACGCCGGCATGTCGTCAAACTGGAAGGCGCCGCGAAAGCTGTCGGCGTAGGCCGCGATTGCGCCAGCGGCGATCAGCAGCCCGCCCGCCCAGGTCCAGGCCCGCCGGGACCATCCCGGCAGCCCTGCGTCGTGGCTCATGCCCCCGAGGGCGGTTCGTCGCGATGGTTTCATTTAGCCAAAAAAAGGAGGTCGCGGGGGCGCGGCCTCCTGACTCAAGCCGGACTTGCGCCCGATTAGAAGCTGAACGTGGTCCGAAGCGTATAGGAGCGCGGCGGGATGATGCGGTAAGCCGCCGCCGTGCCATCGAAGTTGTACGTGACCGGCAGCAGGTAGCCGTGCGAGGTGATGTCGGCCACGTTGAACTGGACCTTGGCCTTGATCCGGCCGTCCGCCCACGGGAGCTTGAAGGCGTACGAGATCCAGCCGTCGATATGCGTCTGCGAAGGCGTGTAGATCGGGCGGCTGATGTTCGGCGCGGCGATCTGGTTGATGTTCAGGCTGGTGTTGAAGAGCTCGTTCGTCGTCGAGCCATAGTAGCCCGCCGTCGCCCGCCCGGTGTAGTTGATGTCACCGCCAACGCCGAAGTGCTTCAAGGGCCCCGCGATGAACTGGTAGTTCGTCAGGAAGTTGCCCGAATACTCGCGCTGGTTGGGGGCGAGGCCGCCGTTGTTGGCCTGGTCCGAGGCGATGGCCGAGGCGACCACCGAGTTGAAGTAGCTCTGGGTGTTGTTGGTGCCGGTCGTGCTCGTGTTGTTCACGTTGGAGTCATAGCCATACCCCGTCCAGAAGTTGCCCACGTACAGCGGAGTGCCGTTGGACTTGGTGTAGATCTGGTTCAGGTCGGTCGCCTTGGCCCCGAGCCAGAACGGCATCCGGTAGTTGACCCAGGCGGCACCCTGCGTCGCCGCGTTGGCCACGGTGGTCACCTGCTTGCCCGCGGTGACCCGCATGGTCCAGTTCGGCAGCGGGTTGTAGGTCAGCTCGAGGTCGACGCCCTTGGCCGAGCTGTCCTCGGTCCCGCTCACGTTGACGTACTCGCCGTTGCCGCCGACATTGCCGCCGTAGGTGTAGGGCAGGCCCGTCAGGGCCGCGATCTGGTTCTGCTCGGCGACCGTGATCGGGTTGATCGACGTGTTGCCGAAGCTCGGGTCGGACGGATTCTGGCCATTGCGGATCTCCACCACCGTGGTCGCCCAGTCCTTCAGCTGCGTCACGTCGATGTAGTTGGACCGGCCGGTCGAGGTGAACGACGCCGTCTGGTTGAGGTCGTTGGTCTTGAACCAGGTGGCGCGGAAGAACAGCTTGTTGTCCGGCGTGGCGATCGTGAAGCCGTAATCCTTCTCGGAACCGGTCGACTTGCCGAGCGGCGTGCCGAAGTAGTCGGTGAAGTTCGAGGTCGGAGGGTTGAAGTTGTCCGCCTTGTTGAAGGTCAGCCCGATCGTGCGGAGGAGGCCGGCCAGGAGGTTGCCGGAATTCGCCGCGCTGTCGATCATGCCCCAGTGCTGGAACGGCTTCACCACGACGCCCGTGCTGCTGGTGTTGCCGCCGATGTAGGACCAGGGGCCCTCGTTGTACCAGTATTTGGTGTTGGCGAAGCCATTGGTGTACTCCTGGGCCGTCGGGAGCGTCGCCGGGAAGACCGTGTTGCGGTTCTTCACCTGGTCGTCGTTGATGCCGAGGGTGCCGACGATCCGGTCCTGCCAGAAGTAGCTCTGCCAGAAATAGGTCTTCGAGTCCTGGAGATTCTCGCTGATGCCGCCGGTGGCGAAGAGCAGCGAGTTGATGTCGACCGTCGTGTTCTGCCAGGAATTCGTGCCGTAGTTGAAGGTCGAGATCGTGTTGGCGATCGGGCCGCCGTAGCCGGGCCGGTTGTAGAACCCGGGGCTCGAGGAGCCATAGCCCGTGGCGTTGGAGCTCGGGCCGCCGAGGTAGAAGACCTGCTCGATCGCCGCGTTGCTCGAGGCGTAGGAGTAGCCGGTGGCCGAGTTCAGGGAGGCCGCCGTCGGCAGGTAGTTCGGATCGCCCGCATAGATGGCCGGACGGTAGCGCAGGTTGGTCTGGACGTCGTCGTGCTGCGAGAACACGCCCATCAGTCGGTGGTGGCCCAGCCACTGCAGCCACTGCTGCGAGCCCATCTTGCGGAAATCCAGCTCGTATTCCAGCGAACCGCGGAAGTTGTTGTTCTTCTCCGGCTCGACGTAGACGTCGCTCGAGTACACGTCGACGAAGGGCTGCCCCATGTGCGGATTGGGGCCGCCCGTCGCGAGGTTGGTGTTGGTGTCGACGTAGAGCGTCGTGGCGTTGGCCTGCGAGAGCGGCGAGTCCTGCGTCTGGGTCAATTCCTGGCGGAACCATCCAAAGTCGAAGTTCAGGCTGGGCAGCAGCTCCTGCTGGAAGTCCAGGTGGTAGGTCTTCGCCTTCGTCTGGTTGTTGTCGATCGAGTTGATGTTGATCGTGCTCCAGTCGTAGACCTGCTTGCTGTTGACCGTCGGGAGCGCGTAGGAGGCGTAGAGCGAAGGCGTCGGCAGGTTGGTGGACTCGGTCACGCGGTTTTCCGCGATGATGGCCTGCGAGGCGATCGGGAAGGACGTCGGATCGAAGTTCGAGCCGATTCCGGTCTGCTGGCCGCGATAGAAGTTCTCCAGGGTGCCCTGGTCGATGAACTGGATGTTATGGCCGGCGCTGAAGAAGGTCATGCCGGGGACAAAGAAGGGCGACGTGCTGGACGTGAGGGCGGCATTGCCGACATTGGTGCCCAGCGAGGCGACGTAGTTCGGGTAGGTGCTCGAGATGACGTAGGGTCCCGTCTGGCGGCCGGTGCTGAGATACGTGACCATGTCGTTGGTCCCGTTGAAGACGGGGCGGCCGACGGTGACCCACGGGCTCACCAGGTCGACCGGCGTGATGCCGTTCGGGTCGTTCGCGTAGTTATTGTAGTTTTCGAAGCTGCCCGAGAACTTCGTCTTGCCGTTCTTGAACGGCACGAAGTTGAAGGCGAGGTACTGCCGGCGCGTGATGTCCGAGGAGGGCTTCTGCTTGAAGCCCTGCGAATTGTAGAGCTCCGCGACGTAGATCGAGAGCTTGTCCTTGATCAGCGGAAGGTTGAGGCCGAAGCTCTGCCGGAAAGTGCCCCAGCTGCCCACCTGCACCTGGACCTCGCCCTTGGTCTGGTTCATCGTGGCTCCCGTCCGGGACTCGTTCACGATGCCGGCCGGACTGCCGGTGCCGAAGATGATCGAGTTGGGACCGCGGTCGATTTCGATCGAATCCGCGTTGTAGCTGTCGAACGGGATGCGGTTAAGGGAGAAGAAATTGTCCTGCTCGTTGTCCGCCACCGCCAGGCCGCGGATCCGGTTGCCGGTCGTGGCCGCGCTCGCGAACCCGCCGGTGGTGCTGCCGCCGCCGCCCAGCGTGTCGGAGGCCTGGCCGCGCACGAGGACGATGGGCGTATAGGTGTGGGCGCCCTCAGTGTTGGATTCGTACCGGAAGACGTCGTTGATGTTCAGGGAATTGGTGTCTTCCAGCTGCTGCTTGGTGATGACCGAGATCGACGACGGCAGGTCGCCGATGTTCGTGTTGAGGCGCGTGCCGGCCAAGGTGTTCGGGGCGTAGTAGCCCTGCTCCTTCGAGGCATCGACTTCGAACGGCGAAAGCCGCACCACGTTGCCGGAACTCTGGCCGGCGGATCCGCCGGCCTGTTCCGGGGTGCCCGCGCTCGCGGCCGGAGCCGGGGCGGAATTATTGGGGTCGGAGGGGGCGGCGGCCACTTGCGCGCGCAGCGGGTTCGAGACGAGCGCCAGCGCAAGCAGCGCGGCCAGGGCCGGAAGCGTGACGCCGGCATCACTCAAGCGGGAGGGACGGAATCGATTCATAGGGTATCGGTGTTGGGTTCTCTGACAGGGTAAGGGACGGCCGGCTAGTCAGGCCGGCAGGGCAGCAAGGCAGCAGCGAACAGGGGCCAACCGGCGCAAGGGAGCGGCGGTTCGCCCGGAAGGCAATG
The DNA here is from genome assembly GCA_903916755.1 of uncultured Opitutaceae bacterium. GTDB lineage: Bacteria > Verrucomicrobiota > Verrucomicrobiia > Opitutales > Opitutaceae > Palsa-1447. The sequence continues at coordinate 5,700 of CAIWXW010000037.1, forward strand.
GTCCGGCGCGGGGACCGCAATCGAGACGGACGCCGAACAGTTCAAATTTCCGAGACCTTGGTCAGCCCGCGCGGAGCGCGGGCGAACGGGCGGGATCAGAAAATTGAGGCGGGACGGCGCCGCGCCGCGCAGGACGCGCGGGAAGGAGCGGACCGTGGGCCCGTCGACCCACTGGGGCGGCACGCTGATCGCCGCGGCCACCTCGGGCTGGCGGCCGAACTCATTGCGATGCAGCTGGGCGACGACCTGCTCGAGCGCGAGCGCCCCCACCAGGGCCGGCCGGAGGTCGAAGCCGGCGCAGGACGCTTTCGTCATCAGCAGATTGAGGCAGACAAACCCATGGGTCTCGGGCAGCGAAGCGCCGGCCTCCTGCATCCAGGCAATGACCTCGGCGTGGTGGCCGAGCACCACGTCCGGTTCGTATTCACGGAACCACTGCAGGAATTCGCCGCGATCGAGCACCGGGGTCTTGAGGCAAGGGAGCGCCTCGATGAGGCCATCGGTGTTGGCCCCGAAGGCCAGGAAGGCCGCCTCCCAGCGATGCTGGATGCGCTCGTCCTGGAGCGGGGCCATCAGCAGGCCGGGCCGCCGGTAGCCGAGCGCTCGCAGCTTCTGCAGGGCCGCCATCATGGCCCGATAGTGGTCCGGATAGACCGACGCGAGCAGCGGTCGCTCGATCAGGTAGTCCGTGTACACGCCCACGTGATGGTCCCAATCCAAGGCGGACACGTCGGGCGCATGCCAGGCCGGGAGGAGGACCACGCCCCGGATGCCACGGGCCTTGAGGATGGTGTCGACCCGCTGGATCGGCACGCCGCCGGCGCCGACCACGAACAGCTCCACCTTGAAGCCGAGGCTGGCGGCCCGCTCCGAGGCGCCCCGCAGGATATCCGCATGGTAGCGCGCGCCGTAGGCGGGCCGCTCCGTCTCGGCCAGCTCGAGCGCGGCGATCGTCCCGCGGAACGTGCTGTTGCGGGAGCGGCGGACCTCGGACATAACCGCGCTGGTCAGCGGGTTCATCTGGTAGCCGGCAGACTTGGCGGCCTCGAGGACCGAGCGGACGGTTTCCGGTCTGACCCGGCCCCTCCCGTTGAGGGCGGCGGAAACGGTCGCATGGGAAAGCCCAAGCGAGCGGGCCAGCGAGCGAAGCGTAGGCGAAGCCATGGCGGGGAAGCAGTCGTCCGGGGTAAACGGCGTGGAAAGCAATCGGAAGGTACCGGATCCCGCGGGGGAGCGCATCCCCAGTTCTGGTTAGAAATGTGATTTTTTTCTAAAAGGCCCCCTTCGGGGCTTGGCGGCCCGGCCGACGGGCGTAAGTTGCCCTTACCTGACCTGTCCGGTGCTTTCGGCTTACCCCCAGTTTTTCCCGCGCCTCCGTTGGGCGTCGGCGTTGTGCTGCAGCGCCCTCGCCCTGGGCACCCCGTTGGCCCGGGCCGCCCCGCCGGCGAACAACTACTTCACCCGCAGCTGGCTGATCGACAATGGGCTGCCCGACAACTGGGTCAGCAGCGTGACCCAGGATCCGCGGGGGTTCCTCTGGCTCGGCACCATGACGGGACTGGTCCGCTTCGACGGGCGCTCCTTTCAGGAATTCCCCCTCCCCGACGCCCTCCGGGTCGCCGGCGAAAACATCCGCGCCCTGGCGTTGGAGGATCCGTCCACGCTGGTTTTGGTGCCGGCGAGCGGCGGCATCCTGCGTTTTCGGAACGGCCGCTATGTGCGCCATCCCGTCGATGCGGCCCTGCGCGGCCAGCAGCTCCAGCAGCTCTACGTCGAGCCCGACGGCACGCTCTGGATCGGGAACGACCGGGGCGAAATCTTCCGCTGGAGAAACGAGCGCGTCACCTCGTTTCCCAAGCCGGCCGGCGTTTCACCCGGCCTTGCCGGATTTTCGGTAGCCACGGACGCGCGCGGGCAGACTTGGCTGGCCGAGGGGTCCTTCCTCGGCCGCTTCGAGAACGACCAGCTGATCCGCTCCGCGCTGCCCACCGGCCCCGGGGTCCTCGCGATCACGCCCGCCCGCTCGGGCGGGATCTGGATCGCCTCCAACGAGCGCCTGATGAAATGGGACGACGACCGGCTGACCACGCTCTCCGCCGGGAGCGCGTGGCTGCCCGGCCAGAACTTCGTCCAGCGAATCTTCGAGGACCACGACGGCGTCCTCTGGATCGCGACCCGTCGCAGCGGGCTCTTCCAGCTCGCCGACGGCCAGGTCCGGGCGGTGAACTCGCACCAGCAGCGCCTGTCGTGGATCGCCGAGGACACCGAGCGCGGGATCTGGTCGGCGTCGCTGGGCGGAGGCATCACGCGCCTGCAGCGCCAGCGCTTCCAGATGCTCTACCCCGAGTCCGGCGACCGCGAAATCGCCAGCACCGCCGTGTGCGAGGACCGCACCGGCGCCCTCTGGTCGGCGGACCGGAGTTTCGGCGTGGTCCGCTACCGCGACGGCACCGCGCAGCGGCTCCCCGATCCGCCGGGCGTCCGCTCCTTTTACGCCAACTCCGTCGCCCCCGACGACGCCGGGCACATCTGGGTGGGGGCCGTCTCCGGCCTGTACCGCACCGCCGTGGACCATCCCGGCCCCCTCGAGCTGATCGCGCCCTCGCTCAAGGATATCCACGTGCTGCACTTTTCCGCGCGCGGGGACCTTTGGATCGGTTCCGCCTACACCCGGCTCGGGCGGCTGCACCAGGGACTGTTCGACGAGCTGACGGCGAGCCGCGGGTATCCCGGCTCATTCGTGGTCGCGATCGCCGAAACCGCGGACGGCACGACCTGGATTGCCATGGAGCACGAGCTCTACGCCTACCGCAACGATCGGCTGGTCCGGGAATCCGC
>CAIWXW010000038.1 GCA_903916755.1 uncultured Opitutaceae bacterium
ACACGATCATCATCATGACCTCGAACATCGGCGCCCAGCTGCTGCAGCGCCAGACGTCGATGGGCTTCGCGGCCGCGGCCACGAGCTTCAACGACGCCGAGAAGATGCGCGAGAAGGTGCTCGAGGAGGCCAAGCGCGTCTTCAAGCCGGAGTTCCTGAACCGCATCTCCGACATCGTTTTCTTCCGCCCGCTCGACAAGGCCGACCTGGTCAAGATCGTCGAGCTGGAGGTGGCGAAGTTCGCCAAGCGACTCGTCGAGCGGAAGATCGACCTCGAGTTCACGCCCGAGGCGAAGGAGCTCCTGATCGACAAGGGCTACGACGAGAAGTACGGGGCGCGCCCCTTGCGCCGCGCGGTCGAGCACTATCTCGAGGATCCGCTCGCTGAGGCCATCCTGCGGGGCGACGTCAAGGAGGGCGAGACCGTCATCGTCGCCCGCGACGGCGACGTGCTGAAGTTCATCCAGCGGACGCCGCAGGAGCCCGCCCCGGGCGTGGCCTCGTAGCCACGTCCAGGAACGACTGGAGGACCGGGTCCGTCCCGGCCTCCCGGCGCCAGCCCAGGACAAGCCGGCTTTCCGGCGCCGCGCCCTGCAGGGGCCGGAAGACGACCTCCGGCGGGAGATTCCGCGCCTCCGACGGGGCCATGAAGGTGGCGCCCATGCCGGCGCGCACCAGGCCGACCCCGTTGGCCCGCGGCCAGACTTCCTCGGCCACCCGGGGCGCCACCCCCGCGCGGGCGAAGGCCGCCAGCACGCGGTCGTAGAAGCCGGGGTTGAAGCTGCGCGGAAAAAGGATGAAGGGCGTCGCCGCCAGCTCGCGCAGGCGCAGGGTCGCGCGGGGGGCGAGGGGATGGTCCGCCGGGAGCAGGACGCCGTTGCGCTCCTTCAGCAGCGTGTGCACCCGCAGGCTGGGGGTGGGGGCGTCCGGGTGGAAGAAGCCGCAGGCCACCTCGCCCGCCTGCAGGGCGGCCAGCTGGGCCGAGGTGGGCGACTCGTTGAGCTCGACGCGGATGCCGGGATGGAGCCGGTGGAATTCGCGCAGGATCGGCGGCAGGACCGTGGCCATGGCCAGTCCGGTGAAGGCGACGCGGACCCGGCCCACCTGCCCCTCCGCCACCGCCTGCAGCCGCCCGGGCAGGCCGGCCAGGGCCTGGAGCCATGGCTCGATCTCCCGGGCCAGCGTGTGGCCCGCCGGCGTCAGCTCGACCCGGCGGCTCGAGCGGGTGAAGAGCGGCAGGCCGAGGGCGCGCTCCAGCTGCGAGATCTGCCGGCTCAGGGCGGGCTGCGCCACCGCCAGCGCCTCGGCCGCGCGCCGGAAATGAAGCTGCTTCGCCACCTCGCGGAAGTAGACCAGGTGCCGCAATTCGAACGGGAATTGATACTCGCGGGGCATCACCGAAGGATAAATAAGCATTTCCCCTGCAACACAAGTCCGTGGTATAGTCGGGGCCATGGCTCAATCCCTCTTCGAAAAAGTCTGGTCGGCGCACTCGGTCCGCCGGCTGGCCGACGGCCAGACCCAGCTCATCGTCGGCACGCACCTCATCCACGAGGTGACCAGCCCCCAGGCCTTCGGCATGCTGCGCGACCTCGGCCTCAAGGTCGCGATGCCGCACCGGACCTTCGCGACGGTGGACCACATCGTGCCCACCGACCAGTTCGCCGAGCCCTACCGCGATCCGCTGGCCCAGGCCATGATGCAGGAGCTGCGCAGGAACTGCGACGAGTTCGGGATCACGTTCTTCGACCGCGCCACCGGCAAGCAGGGCATCGTCCACATCGTCGGGCCGGAGCAGGGGATCACCCAGCCCGGGACCACCATCGCCTGCGGCGACTCCCACACCAGCACGCACGGCGCCTTCGGCGCGATCGCCTTCGGCATCGGCACGACGCAGATCCGCGACGTCCTGGCCACCCAGACGATGGCGCTCTCCCCGCTGAAGGTCCGCCGGATCAATGTCCGCGGCCGCCTCCGCGCGGGGGTCTACGCCAAGGACGTCATCCTCCACATCATCCGCACCCTGGGGGTCAACGGCGGCACCGGCTTCGCCTACGAATACGGCGGCGATGTCTTCGACCGCTTCACGATGGAGGAGCGGATGACCGTCTGCAACATGTCGATCGAGGGCGGCGCCCGCGCGGGCTACGTGAACCCCGACGAGACCACCTTCGCCTATCTCAAGGGCCGCCCGTACGCGCCCAAGGGCGCCGCCTGGGACGCCGCCGTCGCGCGCTGGAAGGCCGTGGCGAGCGATCCCGGCTGCCGCTACGACGATGTGGTCGACATCCCCGCCGAGGACATCGCCCCGACCGTCACCTGGGGCATCAATCCCGGCCAGGGCCTGGCCATCACCGAGACGATCCCCGATCCCGCCAAGGCGACCCACGCCGACGAGAAGGCCTCGATCGTCGAGGCGCTGGCCTACATGAAGCTGACGCCGGGCGCGCCGATCAAGGGCACCAAGATCAACGTCGCCTTCCTCGGCTCCTGCACCAACGGCCGCCTGAGCGACTTCCAGGAGGTGGCCAAGTACCTGAAGGGCCGCAAGGTCGCCGCCGGGGTCAAGGCCATCGCCGTCCCCGGCTCCCAGGCCGTCGGCCAGCTCTGCATCTCCCTCGGGCTCGATCAGGTCTTCCGCGACGCGGGCTTTGAATGGCGCGAGGCCGGCTGCTCCATGTGCCTGGCGATGAACCCCGACAAATTGATCGGCGACCAGCTCTGCGCCAGCTCCTCCAATCGCAACTTCAAGGGCCGGCAGGGCAGCCCGACGGGCCGCACCATCCTGATGAGCCCCGTCATGGTCGCCGCCGCCGCCATCACCGGCGCGGTCGCCGACGCCCGCGAAGTCTTCACCTTCTAAGCCCTTTCCTCCCATGTCCCTGCCCAAAATCACCTCCGTCGCCGGTCGCGGCGTCACCGTAGTCGGCAACGATATCGACACCGACCG
>CAIWXW010000039.1 GCA_903916755.1 uncultured Opitutaceae bacterium
CTGGTTCACATTCAGGCCAATTTTGGGAAATTGCGCCCAGACGGCGGCCCGCAGCGTGGCCTCCTGGCTCTCATAGCCCTCGCGCAGCGCCACCAGATCGAGCCGGCGATCCTCCAGGCCGCCCAGCAACGAGGCCGCTTCCGCGGCGCTCGCGGGAAAATCAGGAAAGGCGGCCGCCGGCTTCAGCGGGACCTTCTCGCCGGGCGCCAGGCCCAGCTCGAGGGCCAGTTCAGCATTGGTCTGGGTAAGCTCCTGCTCCAGTTCCAGCCGGGCGTCCTCCGCGTCGGTCCACGCCTTGGTCGCCAGGGAAAGGTCGGGCAGCGTCCTAAGGCCCTCCGCGACCCCTTGACGCGTCCGACTCAAGGTATCGGCCAGGCCCGCTTCGACGGCCCGGGCGAGCGGCAGCCGTCCGTTCAGAGACAGAAGACGAAAGGCCCGCAGGCGGGCCGCCTGCGCGGCCTGCCATTCCTGCCACGCAATGGAAAGGTCGACGGACTTCGCCTGGCGCCGAGCCGATTCCACCAGGGCGTGGTGCGTCAGGAGCGCCGACAAATCCCAGCTCAGGCCCAGGCTCTTCGCTGGCACCAGCGTGGGGTCGGCATTGCCATAGGGCCGGTCGTAGCCGTAGGCCAGCTGGGGATTGGGCAGGATGCCCGCTTGCACGACCTGGGCCTCCGCGACCCCGCGTTGGTCGCGCAGCGCCCGCAGCTCGGGGCTCACGATCACCGCCATGATGGCGATTTCATCCGGAGTAAATCCACCGGCGCCATCAATCGTCACCGGCGCGATCACGGGGTGCTTGAACTGGGCGGCCGTCACCTTCAGGGCGGCCAGATCCGGAGGCGTGAGCGCCCGCTCCACCGCCGCGGGGCTCAGCGGCCGGGACCGGTAGGTGGAGCATCCCGCCAATCCGGCGAGGCTCACGATCAGGACCACTCCGCGTCGGGTCTTCATGGCGTCTTCGAATTGGTGGCCGGGGCCGGCTGCGTCAATGTGATCGTGAGCGCATCGACGCCGGAAAGCGCGGCGGTCAGGGTCCACCCCATGGCCTCCGCGAAGACACGCGCCAGCGGCAGGCCCAAGCCCACGTGCAGGCCGTCGCTGCGGGCCGCTTCCTTCCGCCAGAAGCGCTCAAAGAGCCGGGGCAGGTCGGCCGGGGTGAGATGCGGGGCCGGGTTTTCCGCGTGAAAAACGACATTTCCGGTCCTCGTCTCCACGGAGATACCCAGGATGGCCGGTCGCGCCGAATAGGCCACGGCGTTCTCGAGCACGTTGTCCACGATCGACTGCAGCAGGGTCGGGTCGGCGGACACCAGCGTCGGCCTGAGCTCCAGCTTCGCCGTGAGGCCTTGGGCGACCGCACGTTCCGCGAGGCGTGACCAGCGTTCGCGGACCAGGCGGTCCAGGCAGACTTCCTCGACCTGCACCGGCAGCTGGCCGGATTCCCCCCGGGCCAGGGCCAGGAGGTGCGCCACAATCCCCTCCATCTGGGCCGAAATAGCCAGGATCTCCCGGGGCTCCGCCGGATCCCGGGTTTCGGGCCATTGCAGCGAGCACTCGACCAGGCTGCGGAGTTCCGCGAGAGGCGTCCGCAGCTCGTGGGCCAGATCCGAACTGAAGCGGCGCTCGCGGTCGAAGGACTCCTCGATCCGGCTGAGCAGGTCGTTGAGCCGGCTCGCAATGGGCCGAAGCTCCTCCGGCAGTTCAGCCACGGAAAACCGCGTGTCCAGCGAATGGGAGTCGATCGCCGCCGCCCGCTCGCCCAAGCGCTCGAGGGGCGCGAGTCCCTCGCGCAGCACCCGGGGAATCAGCCACAGCGTGGCCCCGAGCAGCACGACCCCCGAAATGCCGGCGATGGCGACGAGCTGCCAAAGATCCTCGCTAAGGCCCGAACAGTCGGAAGCGACCATCAGCCGCACCGATTCCCCCAGCGGCGGCTCGCCCTGGACCTTGGGCACGAAGGAAAACGCGATCGCGCGGCCCGGCCGCGCGGTCGGCAGCCGCAGGTTCCAGAAGGTGGGCCGGCCCGGCCGGAGGCTGGGCGGCGCCAGGTCCGCGTCACCGAGGGATTCGGACCGGGCGAGCGCCCGGCCGGCCTCGTCCCAGATCTCGTAGAAGTCGCGGGGATTGCGCTCGTCAAAACCGCGCATGAAATGGTCGGTGAACGCGACCCTTACCCCGCCGGGAGCCGGCGAGGTCAGGGTGCTGATTGCCAGCGCCTTCGCCCGCAGGGCCGCGTCAAACTGGTCGATGGCCGCATCCCGCGCCGCAAAGAACATGACGCCGGCCCCCAGCCCGCCGAGGGCCAGCGCCGTCCCGATCAGCGTGCGGGTGAGGTGGCGGCGGACCGAGATCATCGCGCCACGGGACTGCCGGCCTCCAGGACATAGCCAAACCCGCGGCGCGTCCGGATGAGGGTGGGTTCGTCGGTCCCGCCGAGCTTCTTGCGCAGGCTGCAGATGGCGGAATCCACGACGTTGCTCATGGGATCGACCTGGCCGTCGTAGATATGGCTCTCGATTTCCGTGCGGGTGACGACCTGGCCGGGCCGCCGAACGAGGTACTCGAGCAGCAGGTATTCGCGGGCCGTCAGGTCAATCGGCCGGCCGCCTCGCCGAATGGTCCGCCGCAGCGTGTCCACCTCCAGGTCGGCCAGGGCGAGGATGGCGCGCTTGTCGCCGTACCGCCGGCGACAGAGCGCCTGCACGCGCGCCAGGAATTCCTCCAGCGCGAACGGCTTGACTAGATAATCATCGGCGCCGTTGCGCAGGCCCTGCACCCGGTCCGCCACGGAATCCCGGGCGGTCAGGAGGAGCACGTGCACGTCGTTCTTCTTCCGGCGGAGGGCGGTGAGGACGCCGAGCCCATCGAGCTTGGGCAGCATCAGGTCCAGCACGATGACATCGTAGTTGTGCGAGGTCGCGAGCCACAGCCCTTCCTCTCCGTCGCCCGACAGGTCGACGGCATAGCCGCTGTTGCGGAGGGCCGTCCCCAGCGTGCGCTGCAGGCGGGCGGAGTCCTCAATGACCAGGACTCGCATCGACGACCATCACTTTGAAGGTTCCAGGCTTGGCGACCCGGCGCTTGCCGGCCGCCGCCGCTTCAAAATCGGCCGTCGCAAGGTACACGGTGTGCGTTTCGGGATCGAGCCCGAGGGTGCGGGCGCCGGTCGCGGTGGCCAGCTTTTGGATCACGCTGAACTGTCCCGGCTGGACTTCCCGGACCACTGTCAGGGTGCCATCGCCGCAGCTGGCATAAGCGTCGCCGGCAAAGCCGGTCGCATCCACCCCGCTGCCGATCGGCAGATCAGCGAGAATCTTGCCATCCGTCGTGCTCATGACGATGAGCTTCTGCGGCTTGCGGCAGCCGATGAAAAGCCGGCCGTTGGCCGGATCGATCGCGAGGCCGACTGGAGAGCCGCCGGGGGCCGTCGGCCATTTCGCCACGACCTTCGCGGTCTTCAAGTCTACGACCGCCACCATGTCCTTGTCCTCCAGATTGACGTAGGCCCGACCGTGCCCGTCGACCGCCAGGTACTCCGGTTTGCCGCCCAGGTCGATCTCGGGGTCAGCCGCCCCGTTCTTGGGATCGACATCGGGTGCGATCGGGATGAGCACGCCGCCATCACCGCTCACCACCAGCACCTTGTTCGTAGCGGCATCGTAGATGATGCCGTCCGCATCCGCCTCTGCCTTGATCTTGCCCAGGACCTGGTAGCTCTTGAGATCGAAGATCACGACCGAGGCGTCATCCCCATCGGAGATGAAGCCGCGGCCGGCGCTCGGCACGATCGCCACGCCGTGATTGTGCTTCTGGCCGGCAATGTCCGCGACCACCGCGCCGGACGCGGCGTCCAGCACCTGCGTGTGGGTGACGCGCGGGACGAAGAGCAGCTGATGGGCGGCATCGACCGTGAGGTAATCCCATCCTCCTTCACCACCCGGGTGCAGCGTTCGGATCACGTGGTATTCGTTCGCGGGCTGAGCCGATAGGCCGGCGCCGAAAATCCAGACGGCGACGGCGGCGCAAGACCAGGAGACAGGGGAAGGGATTTTCATGGGAAAAGAGTACCACGGCCAACATGACGGGAAGATGATCCCACCGCCTCATTCCGCCGGAAATCGCCTCCTAGATCGACCCTTTTGTGGCGATTCGAGCCGAGGTTGATCTTAGAGCTGATTGTCGAACTGGAGGGTGTCGTCCTTGGCCTTCGCCTTCGTCGTGCCGAACGTATAGACGAGACCGAGCGAGAAGAGCCGGGAGCTGCGGCGCCGGATGAAATCATCCCGCAGGGCCGGCGTGTTCAGCTTGGTCTCCTCCTTCAATGAATTGAAGAGGTCCGACACGGTGGCGACCACGCTCAGGTGCCGGCCCCTGAAATCGTGCTTGAACCCCACGTTGGTCACGAATCCGGGCTCGCGCTCCCCTTGGGGCGTGAGTCGCTTGGCCGTATAGTTGGCATCCAGCTGGACGAAAGAAGCCTTCGAAAAGGCATATTCCGCGCTCAATTTGGCCGACCACGCATAGGTCGAAGCATAAGAGGCGTAGCCGAGGTTGCTCGCGTTGATCTGGTTGTAGAACACGTCGCTGCTCGCGTTGACCGTCAGCTTCTCGAACAGGGTCTGCGTCGCCGCCAGCTCGAGGCCGCCCGAAGTAGAGCTGCCCAGATTCTCCTCCGTGGTCAGCAGGGTTGTGCTATTGATGTACCGGCTGACCTGGGTGAAGGCATTGTACGCATACCGGTAGTAGAGAGTGCCGAGGTAGGTGGTCGCGTCATTCTTGTACTGGTAGCCGGCTTCGATCGAGTGGACTTCCGCCGGCTTCAGGTTGGGGTTACCCTCCTGGAGATTGTAGGGATCCTGGTACTGGGGATAGGGATTATAGTCGTCCTTGTCCGGCCGCCGCACGCGGTGGCTGTAGTTCAACTGCACCTGCTGGGTGTCGGTCAGGTCATAGGACAAGTGCAGGCTGGGATAGAGCCGGTTGTAGGTCTGGTCATTCGCAATCCGCGAGGTGATTTGATCGGTTCGTACGTCGGCGTTTTCCCCCCGCAGCCCCGCCAGCGCCGCAAAATTGCCCCACGACTGACGATACGTCCCGTAAAGCGCGGAAATCGTCTGCCGCAGGTAAAATGAATTGGTCACCTGCGGATTCGGGACCTGCAGTCCCGTGACCGGATCCCGGACGAGATCCAGATTATCCTGGTGGCTGGAGTCAGCGGAGCGGTCGATCCCGACCTCGAGCTTGGAGCTGTTGGCCAGGACATCGGCATACTCCGCGGTGGCCTCGGTCCCGGGCTCATTGGTCGACACCCGGATAAACTCCGGCGTCGCGGGCCCGGGCGGCACGGTATAGAGGTTGGTGTAGTGGTTGCTTTCGGTCTCGGTGTGGTGCTCCGCCCGGACCTCGACCGTGAGGGAGTCGTCGGGCGAGCCAAAGTCGTGCTCGTAGGAGGAACACGACTGCACATTGCCTTCCCGCTCCGGATCCATCCGCAGCCGCTCGTATTGCGTCGTGACCACTCCGAGATTGTTTTCCGCCAAATCGTACTCGACCGCGTGCCGTTCATAGGTCCGGTAGCTGAAGTCCATAACCTCCCGGAACTTGTTCCCGGCCGTGGGCGCATAGTCGATGCCGCCCTGCCCCAGCTGAAAGAAGGGCCGGGCGCTTTCCGTCGTCTGGCTTTGGGTCGTGGCTAGCAGACTTGTGGTGGGATCGATGAAGCTGCGCCGGTCTGTGGACGAGCGCAGGCGGTCATCCTGCCGGATCGCGTAGTTGCCGAAGAGATTGAACCGACCGGGATTGTAATTGCCCCCCACGCTGAGCCCATACCGCCGGTCATTGCCGCCCGTGAGGCGAATCGAGCCCGCATAGCCTTTGGTGCGTTTCTTCTTCAGCACGATGTTGATGATGCCGCCGGTTCCGTCCGGCTTGTACTTCGCCGAGGGATTGGTGATGACTTCGATGCGCTCAATCGAGTCCGCCGGCAGTTGCGACAGCACGTCGGCCCGGCCCGATGCCCCCATCAACGCGCTCGAACGGCCGTCGATCAGGACCTGCACGCTGTCGTCGCCCCGAAGGCTGACGTTGCCATCGATGTCCACCTGCACGGACGGGATGTTCTGCAGGATGTCCGCCGCGCTTCCAGTCGTCGCCAGGATTTCGTTGCTCACAATGTAAACCTTGCGATCGATCGTGTTCAGCTGCTGCTCCTGCTTCGCGGTCACCGTCAACGAATCCATCTTGACCGTCGCGCCGGGCGGGAGCGAAGGCTCCGGCGGAGCCGGTGGGGGCGAGGCCACTTGGGCGTGCGCCCCGAGGACAATGCAGCCAAAAATCAATGCGGTGTAAAAATATCTCACGAGCAGCGTCGACTATAGCAGCCGCAGATGAGCCGCAGATGACGCCGTGGCCACCGCGCCTACATTGGCGGCCTCTGGGCCGCAATCACCCGAAGGCGGGCACCCCGACTACCGGCCCACCGCCAGAATGGTGAAGGAATCCGGAACCATCGGGCCCCGGCGGGGGCGGCGGGGGCCCGCACCGGCGGCCGGAGCCGCGGTCGGCGCCGGCAGCGGGCCGTACTCGGCCGTGATCAGCAGAATCCGCCCGGTCTTCGCATCCAGCGTGCAGGTCTTGGCGCCGATCCGGGTCCGGACATTCTGCTCCACCGTGAATTGGTCCGGCGCCTCATCCTTGATCACCGTCAGGGTGCCGTCGCCCTGTGAGCTGAATGCCTCCATCGTGGCGGGGTTGAAGGCGGCGCCGTCGGTGCCGCTGCCGATCGGTAGCTGGGTGATAATCCGGCCGTTGTCCGCGTCGACAACCACGCAGACGCTCGGCGTGCGGCAGAAGGCAAAGAGGAGGTTGTGCTGGGCGTCGAGCGCCAGGCCCGCCGGCGAGCTGTTCTTGAGCCCGAGCTCATAGTGCGCCGTGACCTGCAGCGTCTTGGCGTCGACCACCGCGATCTGGTCCTTGTCCTCCACGTCGAAATATACATGGCCCCGGCCGTCGCTGGCCCCCTGCTCCGGGGCGCCGCCAAGATCAATTGTTCCGACGACCGAACCGTCCCGCGCATCAATCACCGTGGCATTGGGCGCCCGGTGGCTGAGCACAAAGACGCGCTCGGTGGCGGAATCAAAGAGGATGCCGTCCGGACCGCCCTGCACCTCAATCTTCTTGATCGGAACCAGCGTGGCCGTGTCCCACATCACCACCGGCTTGCTGCTGCTGAAGGCGTGATGGGCGGCCGGATCGATGGCCACGCCGTGGACATTGGCGGTATCCGGAATCTCGCCCACGGGCTGGAGGGTATCCAGATCGAAGACGCTCACCCGGTTGCCGCGCGGAATGTACAGGCGCCGCGCATCGGAATCGGCGGACACATAGTCGAATCCGCCTGGGCCGCCCACTTTGGCCACCTGCGTCACGCGGTAGGGGCCCGCGGCCGCCGCCGTCTGCGCCGCGGCGGGAGCGACGCCTGAAATGAGCGCGAATAGCCCGGCGGCGAGGAAAACAGGTGAGGATTTGGTCATGACGGGGAGAATTCGGATTGAGAGCGGACGGGGTGGAGCGGTTTCATTCTACGCCTTCGAAGATGATAGCAACATTACGCCGGCGCGATCCCGGACGCACCGGGCAGGTCAGGGCCAAAGCTCCGGCGGCCAGTCGTAGCTGCCCGGCTTGATGGAGAGCAGCGGGGATCCCCGGCCGAAGGGGCGCAGCGTGCCGATCCCGGGCGCAGACGTTTCGCCGGCCTCCAGCCGGGACCAACCGAGCGCCCGCAGAACGGCGGCGGCCGTGGCGCCGCCCTCGAGCAGCACCCGCGCGACGCTCGCCTGCCCAAGGATTTCGACGCTGGCTTGAGCCAATTTCCCGGTCAGGTCACCCGGGCTCGCCCCGGCGGTGGCCGGTCCGGTGCCGATCCCGATAAGCACCTGCTGGCTTCGGCGCAGGGCTGCCACCACTTCGTCGGGTCGCAGCGGCAGACCGAAGGCGGGAACCTGGCGGGCGTCGGCCTGGTTTCGGCGCTGGGGCCATGCCACGGCGCTTCCGCAGATGACCAGCGTGCCGCCCGGCCGACCCAACGCGTCTTGGGACCGGAGGGCGGTGGGGGGTGCCGCGCGGAGGAAGCCGTGCCGGGCCAGCAGGCCCTCAAAGAAGTCGACCCCACCACAGGGCAGGGTCGCCGCATCGACCGCCGCCGCCTGCCGGGCCAGATCCTGGGCGGATTCAACGTCAGGAACGAGAATACCGCTCAGATCGCCCCCCAGCAGGTCCGCCACGCGCGAGGTGGTCCGGGGATGCTCGGGATCGAGGGCGAACGCGGTGCGGTGCAGCGGCAGCTCGTCCACGAAGAGATGTCCGCCCCGGATCACGCGGCCGCGGGACGGATTCGCGGGGATGAGCAGGGCGCGCGCGTGGCCCGTCGCCGCCATGATCGCGGTGATTTCGGCCCGGACATGGCCGCGCACCACGGAATCGCATTTCTTGTAGATCCACGCCGGGGCGGCCGCGGCGACCTGGCGCGCCGCCGCCCGCGCGGCTTCGGCCGCCTCGACGGGAGAACGGGAGCGCCCATCCGTATCGAAGCAGATGACTTCGCCCGCGGCGCTCGGATCAAAGACGGTCTGCACCTCCGCGCTGAGGCCATGGCGCAGCGCGGCATTGGCCAGTTCCGCCGCGCCGCTCAGGTCGTCGGCCAGAACCACGATCATCCGGCGGGGGCGCTCAATTTCGCGGCGAGCTTTACGGCCTCGAACAGGCTGTTCGCGCTGGCCTGGCCCTGCCAGGCGATGTCGAACGCGGTGCCATGGTCGACGCTGGTGCGGATGACCGGCAGCCCGAGGGTGGTGTTGATGGCCGAATCAAACGCCAGGGCCTTGAGCGGAATATGGCCCTGATCGTGATACATGCAGATGTAGGCATCGGTCCGGCGCCGGCGCGCGGGCAGGAAGGCCGTGTCCGGCGGCAGCGGGCCCTCGACTTCACAGCCCTGCTCGCGCATGGCGGCGATCGCCGGCGCGATGAACTTTTCCTCCTCGCCCTGGCCGAAAAGGCCGTGCTCGCCGGCGTGCGGATTCAGCCCGCAGACCGCCAGCCGCGGGGCCCGGCCGCGCAGCCAGCGCAGGGCGGCGGCGGTCAATTCCAGGACGTCCAGGATCCGCCGCACGCTGAGGAGGCCGGGCACCTGACCATAGCCGACGTGCACCGTGACGAAGCTGCAGGTGAGCTCATCGGAAGTGAGCATCATGCAGGAACGCTCCGCCTGCATCCGCTCCGCAAAAATCTCCGTGTGACCCGGATAGCGGTGGCCGGCGGCATGCATCGCCTCCTTGTTCAGGGGAGCGGTGGCCACGGCATCGACGGAGCGGGCCAGTCCGGCCTCGATGCTGGCCAATACATAGCGAAAAGCAGCGTCGCCGCAGCGGGCGCTCACGCGGCCCGGGACGAAGTCCGTCACTTCCAGGCACTGCAGGTCGACCACCGCCGGCCCGGGCCCCGACCCGCCGGGCGCCTTCCAGGACGCCAGGCTGCTCACCGGCGCGGCCAAGGGGAGCCCCAGCTTGTCCGCCACGGCCCGGAGCACCCCGGCATCGCCAAAGACAATTGGCGTGCAGATTTCCGTGACCTCCGGCCGGAGCAGCAGCCGCAGGCAGATCTCCGGGCCAATGCCGGCCGGATCCCCCATCGTGACGGCGATGCGCGGGAGGCTCATCGGCCCTTGGACATGCGGCCTGCCCACCAGGCGGTTACCAGCGGCGTCGAAAGGGCGGTGACCACGATGCTGGCGGACACCAGCAAGGTCGCCGGGCCCGCCGCGGGCAGGTAAGCGGGATTGGCCACGGCCACCAGCATCGGGACCGCGGCCGCGTTCCCCGCGGTGGAGGAGGCGGCCAGGCCGGCGACCCCATTGCCCCCCGTCAGACGGTCCATGCAGAAAAGCACGGTGCCGCTCACGAGGGTCACCGCGAGGCCGAGCGCAATGCCCAGGCCCCCCGTTCGCCAGACATTAGCCAGGTCCAGGGTGGCCCCGAGGGCAAAGGCGAAGAAGGGGATCACGACCGTCACCGCGCGACTAAGGAATTCCCGCATCTCCGGGTCAATGTTGCCGAGGACCATGCCGATCAGGAGCGGAAGGATGGCGCCCAGCAGCACCGGCCACGGAAAGGCGGACAGGCCGGCGACCCCGAGCGTGACCATGGTGATGAAGGGGCCGCTCTCGAGCGACATCACCGAATAAGCTGCCGCCTCGCCCGGCTTCCCATACTGGGCCATGAGCGCCATGTAGAGCCCGCCGTTGGTGTCGTTGATCGCAACGACGAGGGCCAGGGTGGAGAGGCCGGCGAACATCCCGCCGACCACGGGCCGTTCGCCCAGCAGCCGCCCGGCCACCACGCCGACGAGGATGCCGCACAGGATCTTGCTGCCGAGCAGGATTCCCCCCTTCCGGAGGATGGTCGGCGTGGCGCTGAACTGGATCGTGGCCCCGAGACAGACAAAGAAGACCGCCAGGATCGGCAGCGAACCGGTGAACATCGCCGCGGTGAACGAGCCAAAGAACTTCGGCAGGCCGGGCGCGAGGTTGGTGATCAGGGCCCCCGACAGCAGCGGCACGATCATCATCCCGCCGGGAATCCGTTCAAGGGTGCGTTTGAGGGGAAGGCTCATGGGAGGGGGTCTCTCGTCCGGCCGATCGGCCCATACCGCCGGGGCGGCCCCGGAATGTAAACGTGTTTCGCCCGATGCGCGGCGTTCATCCAAGGAACTTGCTCCGCAAGGCCCGGCCGGATTGTTTGGGCGCCCGCTGTTCCCGCTCCGGATGAAAACCATCGCCATAGATCTGGACGACACCCTGAACGACTTTACGGCGACCCTGCACGGCCGCACGTTTGTCCGGGATGAGTCCCATGCGCTGACTGAGGAGGTCTTCCAGGACTACCTCGCCCGGCTGCGCGGCCACGCCCCCGACGAGGGGACCTTGCTCAGCACCGAATTCACCTTCTTCCGCTATAAGATCCACCAGGAGGTCTACACCCGGGCCCGGGCGCGCGCCGATGGCGTGGCCTTCCTGCAAGCCCTGCGCCGCGACGGCTGGCGGATTGTGATCTGCACGCAGCGGGACCTGCGCCGGGCCCAGGACGCCACCCGGCAGTGGCTGCGCGAGAACGACATCCCTTTCGACTATCTCTTCATGGCCGGCAACAAGATCGTGTTCTGCCGGGCCTGGGGCATCGACCTCCTGGTCGACAACGACGCCTTCAACATCGAGCACGGCGAGCGCTATGGCGTGAAGGTCTACTATCCCGCCGAAGCGCAGCCCACGCGGCCCGTCCGGACGGACCACGACATCTACCTCTACGCTCCGCGGGCCTTCACCTCCTTCGCGGAAATCATGCCATGGATCGCAAAGTAGAGCTCCTCACCGCCTTCTACCGCGGGCTGCCGAAGGATCGCGCGAAGCTGGAGACGCCCCGGCACGGCTTCGACTTCCTGGCGGGCCTGCTGACCGAGGGCACGGTGCTCGAGTACGGCGAGCTCACGCTTTCGGGCCTGTTGCACAAATACAAGCTGGCGGGGATCCCGCCGCACCGGATGGAGGGCTTCCTCGCCGACCACGTGGCGAAGGCCTGCAATGTCTGCCTGTATTTCGACCACCGGGAAAACGACGTCTTCTGCTTCAACCTCGACAACAACCACCGCGAGAACAACCGCGAGCTCATCCCCGAGATGGAGTTCGCGGTGCGGCGGCTGGACGGGATTCTCCGCAAGGCCGGCTGCGAGCCGCTGATCGTGGCCAGCGGGCGGGGGTACCACGTCTGGGGCCGGCTGGAAGGTCCGGTGGCCAATGCGCGCCTCTACGAGTTCATGCTGCGGGCGGCCGTTGCCACCGTCGCGGCCCTGCACGCGCGCGGGAATGACCACCACCGGGTCAAATTCAATTTCTATCCCGACCCGCGCACCCGGGACGTGGTTTCGCTCCGGCTCTTTGGGTCCCAGCACGCGAGGAACGGGGTTTTCAGCAACATCCTCACGCCCGAGGGCCTGCTGTCGGAGGAGGCTTCCTGGGATTACTTTGCCGACTATCTGGCGAACAAGACCATTCCCCTCGCCCGCTTCGAGGCCGCCTTCGCGGCCTTCGTCCAGGCGACGTAGCCGGCCGGAGGGACCAGTCGGGCCCGAACCGGGCGGCCGGCGGGAAAATCGCATGCAACGTGAGCGGAATTCCGCTGGTTGGTGTCCATATACCTTCCTCCCTCCGACTTATGAAGCTATCCGCCACCCATCTCAAACGGTACAAGCAGATTGCGACACTCCTCTGGAAGTACGGCCGGTCCGATCTGGTCCAGCAGATGGGCGTCGATGACGGCTTTGACCCCCAGGAAATCAAGGCCGGCAGCACCGATGCCAGCCCGGAACAGCTGACGGATGACCTGGAGGCGATGGGGCCCACCTATGTGAAGCTCGGCCAGGTGCTGGCCGGCCGGCCTGACCTCCTGCCGGATCCCTATCTCAAGGCCCTGGCCCGCCTGCAGGACAACGTGAAGCCGTTCTCCTACGAGGAAGTGGAGCAGATTGTCATGACGGAACTCGGGGTCCGCATTTCCAAGGCCTTCTCCCGTTTCGACATCGAGCCGGTGGCCGCCGCCTCCCTGGGCCAGGTCCACCTCGCCGCCCTGCGCGATGGGCGCCTGGTGGCGGTCAAGGTGCAGCGACCGGACATCCGCCGGCAGATCGCGGAGGATTTCGAGGTCCTGACGGAGATCGCCGCCTTTCTCGAGGAGCACACGGAGAGCGGCAAGCTGTACCGGCTGAACGCGATCGTCGCCGAATTCCGGAACGTGATCCGCCAGGAGCTCAACTACGAGCATGAGGCGCAGAACCTGATCGCGATGGGCAAGAACCTGAAGGCGTTCCCCCTGATCCAGGTGCCCCAGCCCGTCCTCGACTACTGCACCCACACCGTCCTGACGATGGAATGGATTCCGGGGCGCAAGGTGACCGCGCTCGGGCCGCTGGCGCAGCTGGACATCAAGGGCGCCCCGCTGGCCGAGGAGCTCTTCCGGTCCTACCTGAAGCAGGTGCTGGTCGATGGCCTCTTCCACGCCGATCCCCATCCCGGCAACGTCTTCATCACCGATGACGGGCGGATCGCCCTCCTCGATCTTGGCATGGTCGGGCACACCTCCCCCACCATGCAGGAGCATCTGCTCAAGGTCCTCCTCGCGGTGAGCGACGGGAAGGGCGACGAGGCGGCCGACGTGGTCATCCAGATGAGCGAGAAGACCGACCAGTTCGACCCGCACGAATTCCGGAACCAGATCGGCCAATTGGTGGCGCTCCGCCGCAACCAGGGCCTGCAGGAGCTCAAGGTCGGCCAGTCTCTCCTCGATGTGAGCCGCCACGCCCGCCAGAACGGCCTGTGGGTCCCGAGCGAACTCACGCTCCTCGGCAAGACCCTGCTCCAGCTGGACGAGGTGGGCCGCATTCTCGATCCCACCTTCGACCCCAATGCCTCGGTCCGCCGGAACACCGGCGACATGACCAGCCAGCGCCTCGGCCAGGAAACCTCGCAGGGCAGCGTCGTCCGCGCGCTGCTCGAGATGAAGGACTTCACCGTGCACCTTCCCGGCCGCCTCAACCGCATCATGGATGCGGTCGCCAATGCCGAGCTGGAGGTGAAGGTGAAGACCCCGGACGCGAAGATCGTCGTCGACGGCATCGAGAAGGTCGCGAACCGGATCACCAAGGGCCTGCTGCTGGCCGCCCTCATCATTGGCGCGGCCCTGATGATGCGGGTCGACACCCCATGGCACGTGTGGGGCTACCCGGGACTGGCGATCATCTGCTTCATCGCCGCCGTCATCTGCGCCGGCGGCCTCCTCTATGGCATCGCGGTGGAAGACCATCGCAGCCGCAAGCAACGGCCCCGCTAGGAAAGAGGCCGGCCCCGGGCCGCCGGCCTACTCCAGCCGGGCCTCGCGGCTGGCCGACGGTTCGGAGGCCTCCGGCAGCGAGACGAGCGCCTCCATCAATTCGGCGACGCGCCGCCTGAAATAGGCGCGGCTGGGTTCATCCAGCTGCCGGGCCTTGGTGTCGATCACGCAGAGGCAGGCGATCGTGTGCCCCTCCACGGTGCGCAGGGGCATCACCGCGAAAAACCGGACTCCCCGCTCCTGCAGGAAGGAATTGCTCGCGAACCGCGCCTCCTTGGCCACGTCCTCCACCACCACCAGGTCGCTGCTGGTCGCGCCCAGCCCAAACAAAAAGGCCTCGCGCGGAGCATCCGGGGAATAGGCGAAGCCCGGCATCCGCATGCCGCGGGATTTCCAGAACTGCTGGTCCTGGTTCACGATGGTGACGAGCGAGGTCGGAACGTCGAAGGCCTGGGCCAGGTCGCGCACCACCGTGTCGCACCAGTCCTCGGGCGCCGTGTCGTGCAGGCGCAGCCGCCGCTCGGGGGTCTGGGGCGGGGCGGCGGCCCCGCCCGGGCCGGCCGAGGCGGGCGCCACCTCCGCGTCACTGCGGCCCAGCCGCTCGATCTGCGACACCGCGTCGGTCAGCCGGGTGACGACCTCGTCCGGCTGCAGGTGGCGGAGGCGGTGCTTCAATTTCCCCGCATCCGCCTCCCCGCTCCACACGCCGATGATGAGCTTCAGGCCCGGGCACTTCTCGCGGAGGTGGCGGCTGACCTGGCGCGCCGCCACCAGGGTCGA
>CAIWXW010000040.1 GCA_903916755.1 uncultured Opitutaceae bacterium
TGCCTTCCGGCCGATTCGCTTCGGCTTCTGATGCGCAACGCCCGGATGAACGAGATCATCCATTGGCGGATGACGGAAAGGCTGATGATTTCGGACCGCAGCCTGTTCATCCTTCGGGGCATCGTCCAGGTTTCGATGCTGATCAACGTCTTCCTGCTCGCGAACGAAGTCTTCAGCGCGTTCTACAACAGCAACCACGAGGTGGTCTCCTGGCGCTACCTCTTCGTCGGTCTCCACGGCTACCACGCGCTCGTGCCGTGGATCTGGAGCTCGGTCGCGCTCAACCTCACCGCCCTCGTCCTGCTCATGCTGCCGCTCAGCCGCCGGCTGAAGTGGCTCAACCTCGCCTGCGTGATGTGCATCGTTGGCATTTGGATCGAAAAGGGCATGGGCCTGGTGATCCCCGGCTTCATCCCCACTCCGCTGGGGGAGATGGTGCAATACCTGCCCTCGCTGAACGAGACCCTGGTCTGCATCGGCATCTGGGCCTTCGGGCTGCTCAGCTTCACGCTTTTCCTGCGGATGACGGTGCCGATCCTGCAGGGGGAGCTCTCCCGCGCCAACGAGCCCAAGCCGGCCAGCCAGCCCTGATTTCACCCTATCCATGTCGAAAACACTCACGCTAGACGATGCCAAGGATTCCCTGACCGCGCATGTCGCGACCCGGGGGGCCGAGATTCACGCCAAGCTCGGCCCGGTGATTGGCTGGTCCCAGCTGCAGGCGATCCTCGCTGACCGGGCGGCGGTCCGCTACCCCTGCGAGCTCGTCTTCGACGGCGAGCCGCTGCTGGAGGGCGAATGCGCCTTTCCGGTGCCGCTGGGCGCGACGCCCGAAGAGGGGTTTCGCCTGTGCATCCATCCCTTCTTCGCCACGTCCCCCTCCCGCGTGCCGCTGCTTGCGCTCTATCAGGTGGTGGCGATCAACTACGGCTCCTTTGCCTCGTCGGAGGATGCGGAGGCCTTCGGCGCCGCGGTCCTTGGCCTCGCCCGCGAGGACTACTATGAGGAGCTCTGCGCGATGGCCGATGAGATCGCTCCCGATCCGCCCGCGGGCGAGAATCCGGGCGAAGCTTCGGGCTGCCATTGCGGCGGCGGGGCCTAGCCTCTCCGCCCAGCGGGTTCATCCGTGCCCCGGGCTACCGGGCGGCTTCGGGAAGCCCCCCAAGACCTTCCGCATCCGGCGCTGATATCCATGCAGGGGTTGCCGCAGCGATCCTAGCCGGCGCCACCCCTTGCGTTTCCAGCGACCGCAGGCCGCGCATTAGCCCCGGAGCTCTGGCTGTGCCGTCGAAAAGTCGGCCGTCCGCGAAGCGGAGAACCGTAGCGCTGGCCATCTTGCCGGCAGGGCGTCGGCCCTGCCGGGTGCGCCAAAGCCCCCCGGACCATGGGACCGGGGGCTGAAGGGCCGCCAACGCGCCGCGGCGTCAGAGCGAATAGGTCACCGCCAGGTAGGCGAGCGGTCCATGATAATTCGTGAACCCGCCGGTCGTGGGATCGACGCGGTGCAGGTAACCGAGCTTGCCCTCCACCACGGTCCGGTCGCCAAACTTGTGCTTCAGCCCGGCGGTGACGCTCTCGTCCTTGAAGCTGGAGCCGTAGGGTTGGCCGCCGGCGGCGATCTGGGGATTGTAGTTGTCGGCCCGCTGCCAGAAGCCCTGGATCTGGGCGTCGGTCGCCTTGCTGATGACGAAGCCGCAGAGCGCGCTCGCCGTCGTGTAATTGTTGTTCGCATTCTGGATCGGCGTGGCGATGTTGGTCGTGCTCGAGACCACGACCACGGGATAGGCCGTCTGGATGTAGCTGTAGACCACGTTCACATTGGCTTGGGCGTAGAAGCTGCCCGGCGGCGTCCAGTTGACGGTTTCGCCGATCATCTGGGTGCGCGCCTTGCCCGAGGTGACCTGGCTGCCGGTGCCGCCATTCACGACATTGCCGGTCACGGACATATTGCCGCTCTGGGGCTGGTAGGCGGTGGTGAAGGAGAGCTGCGCGACCGGCTTCGCGATGACGCTCAGCTTGAGGCCGGTGAAGGTGTAGCCGTTGACAAAGAGGCCGCCGAAGCTGCCGGTGCCGGCAATGGCGTTGGCGCCGATGAACCGGCTCTGATGATCCTTGCGGAAAACCTCGGCGCGGAAGGTGAGTGCCTTGCTTTCGTTCCAGTTGGCGCCGAGCTTCGCGTCCTCATGGTCCTCATTGGCCTGCTGGAAGAAGACGGAACTCAGGGGGGCGGTGGCGGTCGTCACCACGCCGGCGCCGCTGATGCTGGTCGCGGCATAGGGGTTCACCCAGTGCTGGCTGCCCCGATTGATCTGGTCGTCGATTGAGCCGTAGAGGGACACCCGATCGATGCCCAGGTATTCAAGCGAGAACTCGGGCGTCGCCTCGTGGTCGGTAAAATGCGAGTAGGTCAGATCGTTCGCCGTCGTGAGGTTGGACGGCGCGGTCGTGGTGGCGGTGGAGGCGAGGCTCGTCGTCATGAAGCCGCCCCGGCTTGAAACGACGTTGGAATCCTCGCGGAAGGCGAGGTCGGCGTTCCAATTGGGGGTCGGAGTGAACCGGAGGCCCACATTGCCGACGTAGTCGTCGAGCTTCGAGCCGCCGTAGATGTTGCCGGCGGTGGCCGCCGCATACACGGCATTGGCGGTGGCACTGTAGCTGGGCGTGATCCAGTTGCCTCCGTTGGCGGAACTCAGGTGCGAGTAGCGCAGGCCGGTCTCGAGCGTGAGGTGTGAGCCGAGCTCGGTTTCGGTCTGATTCAGGACGCGGAAGGTGGTCGAGCGGCGGGACTCCTGGTCGTCATGGACCGTGACGGTTGGGTCGGCCGTCACGGTGGAGCCGGGATACTTCACATAGTCGCGGGAATCGTCATTGTTCACGGTGTCCACCGTGACCTTGAGCGTCTCCGTGGTCTTGCCCGCCGGGGCCACCATCGAGGCTTCGAGGATCCGGTGGTGCTCATCCATGGTCAGGACATTGGGGGCAATGAAGGGGGTATTCGCCGGGAGGGCGGTGCCGACAATCGCCCCCTTGGTCACCACGACCAGCGGGTTTACGATCGAGCCCCACTCTGACGAGTCTTTCTGGCCGGTCCGGATTTCGTCGTGGAAATTGATGTTGAAGACGGGCTGGTCCGGCTTGGCCAGGGTTACGCTGGCCCAAAATGCGCTCCGGTCGGTATGGAGCTGTTCGTAGCTGAGCTTCTGGAACTGATCGGTCAGCGGAAAGAACCCGCCGACTCCATCATAGAAAGTCCGGAAGCGCTTGTAGCCGGCTTCGACCGAGCCGAGGTTGGCGTTGGTCAGATTGACGCTCGCCAGGTAGTCATCGGCCCCGCCCAATGCGCGGCCATTGGCCTTGACGGTGGTGGTGTCCGATAGGTCCTTCGTGTAGTAGAAATCCTCGATACCGCCGGATCCCGCCGCCGGGCTGCCGGTGCGGGCCGCGTAGGCCGAGGAATCCCCGGAGATCTCGGGCGCGCGGCCCGAAACCTTGATATAGCTTTCGAAGGTGGGGATGACATCGGCCTGGGTGGGGATGTCGGCCGGGGCCGCGCGCAGCGCGGGGGCGGTCAGGAGGGCGCCAAGGCCGAGCAGGCCGGCGAGAAATTGCGAGGCGGAGCGGGTGTGGGACATGGGGAGGTTCTCCTTTTCAAAGTTAGGGACGGATCGAGGCGTTCACGTTGGAGCCGTGCACGTCTTCATGGCAGCCGGCGGACCAGCAGGTGCCTTCCGACAGGCGGGAGCCGACCGCATTGGCGTGAGCGCCGCCGCTCTTGAACCCGCCGATGTTGAATCCGGGGGTGAGCGTCGCCATGTGGCAGCGGAGGCAGAGGTTCGCGTCGCGGGCGATCAGCATCTTGTCGTTGACCGAGCCGTGCGGATTGTGGCAGGCCGTGCAGCCCTCCTCGCGGATAGCGCCGTGGGGATAGGTGAACGGACCGGCCTGCTGGGTGTGGCACCGCAGGCAGGTCTCCGTCTGCGCCGCGATCGCGGCGCCGCCGCGGGAGGCGTTGCCCTTGTGGACGTCGTGGCAATCAACACAGGAGACCTGGCCCGCCAAAATGGGATGGGTATGGGGCAGGCTCACCTCGGCCCGCTTGTCGAGATGGCACTGGAAGCAGGTCTCGGGCGAGCGGCGCGGATTAATGATCGTCCCCGCCTTTCCGCCCGACTGGGTGTGAAGGCTGCCCGGCCCATGGCAGGCCTCGCAGCCGGTGTCGCCGACCTTGGCGTCGGTCAGCCGGAGGCGGGCATGGGTCGCCGTGGCAAAGTGGCTCGTCTGATCGGCGTGGCATTGCACGCACTCCTTACTGCCCACGTAGGTCGCCCGGGGCACGGCCGAGCCCGGAGCGGCTGCGATCCGGCTGGCGGAAAGGCAGGCGATCAGCAGCGGCGCCCAGCAGGCGCGGCCGCGGATAAGCAGCTGGGAGAAGGACCGACGACGGGATGAGTTCATGTCAGTAGGGGAATGGGGACGAATAGCGGAAAGAGGTGCGGCGCGGACGGAGCATGCCCGAATTGGAAGCGGCGTGCTCCGCGTTCCTTGGCGGGAAGCTCTCATGGCTTGTGATCGCCGGGGACGAATGGAAGCGGAAGAAGGTCATGGCTGCGGTGCTCAGATGACCTGGGCGTGCCGCCGCGGCGCGGAGACGAAGGTGGCGTCGAAGCGCATCGCGACCACCCGCAGGACCGGGACCCCGCGGGGTGTCACGCGGATTCCTGCGGGCGAGCGGACGAGGAGGCCATCGGCCTCCAGGTCGGCGAGTCCGGCGATTTCGGCGGCGAATTCAACGGTCACGTCGCGGCCGAGCTCGGCGCTGAGCTCGGCGTAGTTGAGCTGCCGCTGGCACATGAGGGCCATGATGACGCTCCGCCGACGCTGATCGTCGGCCGTCAGGACCAGCGCCCGCTCGGTGGGAAGCCGGCCCGCCGCGAGCGCCGCCCGCCATTGCGCGAGGTCCTTGAAATTCTGCCGGTAGCTGCCGGCGGTGGACGAGATGGAGGAGACGCCGAATCCGTAGAGCGAGGCGCCGGCCGCGGTGCTGTAGCCCTGGAAGCTGCGGTGCAGGGTCCGCTCGCGCTGGGCGACCGCAAGCTCGTCCCCGGGCCGGGCAAAATGGTCCATCCCGATGTCGATATAGCCGGCGGCGGTCAGCTTGGCGTGGGCCAGCGCGAACATCCCCAGCTTCGCCTCGGCCGGCGGCAGCTGGTCGCGGCGCTCGAAAATGATCTGCCGGGGCTTCAGCCAGGGCACATGCGCGTAACTGAAGAGGGAAAGGCGGTCCGGCTGAAGGGAAAGCACCTCGTCGATCGTTCGCCCAAAGCTCTCGACCGTCTGCAGGGGCAGGCCATAGATCAGGTCGACGTTGATCGAGCGGAAGCCAGCCTCGCGCAGCCAGCCGAAGGCCTGGCGGTTCAATTCCGCCGGCTGCCAGCGGTGGATGGCGAGCTGGACCGCGGGATCGGTGTCCTGGATCCCGAGCGAGGCGCGGTTGGCGCCGCTGGCGGCCAGCGCCGCCACCTGGGCGAGCGTCAGGTGACGGGGATCGATCTCGACCCCGAATTCGCAGTCCGGATCGAGCAGGAAGGTCTGGTTGATGAGGGCGCCGAGCCGAATCAGCTCGTCGGCGGTCAGGAAGGTCGGGGTCCCGCCGCCCAGGTGCACCTGCGCGACCGGCCGACCGAGGTTCATGCGGGCGGCGGCCAGCGCCACCTCGCGCTCGAGGTCGTCGAGGTACCGGCCGGCGATGTCCTCGCGCCGCGAGATGACGGTGTGACAGCCGCAGTACCAGCAGGCCGAGTGGCAGAAAGGCAGATGAAAATAGAGGGAAAGAGGCCCGGCCCCGCGCGCATTGTCCGCCAGGGCGGCTCTTTCCAGACCGAGTTCGTCGATCTCAGTGGTGAACCTAGTCGCCGGTGGGTAGGACGTGTAGCGCGGGGCCGGGATGGAATATTTGCGGATCAGGTCGAGATCCAGGGGCGGACGGGCGGCGGTTTCCTGCGGCAAGATCATGGTGCGATCCTCCTATCATCGGCGATTTCACCGAAGCCGGCTCCGCTGCGATTGGCCAAGCCTGCGCACATCTTGCAGGCATTCCAATCCGGTCAGTTTTCCTGATTCTTGCCGTTGTGGCAGTCGCTGCACAGCAGGCCCAGCCCGTCGATGTCGCTGGAGGGATGCTTGAAGACGATGCCGGCGGGCGCCGCCTTGGCCAGGTCCGCGCTCTGCCCTTGCGCCAGGATGGTGTGGCAGCTGTTGCAATCCGACGCCGGCATCCGCCGGCCGAGGCCGCCGACCGAATGCTTGGAGTCATGGCAGCGGAAGCAGCCCGCGGAATCGAGGTGTCCGATGTTATCGGGGAACTTGCTCCAGTCCGCCTTCATCTCGGGGAAGAAATTGGCGGCGTAGGCGGCCTGGACCGCGGCGATGCTCGCGACCGCGGCGGGCGCGGTGCCATAGCGGACCGCCAGCGCCCGGCCGATGGAGGCCTCGCCTTCGGCCTGGGTCGCGTAGGCCTTGGTCATCAGGTCGACCGCGGCCCGCTTGATCCCCGGAAGTTTCAGATCGACGCGGCCGAGATCCATGGCTTCGTCGATCGCGTCATTGGGCGACGCGTAGCGGTGGGCGGGGCGATTGTGGCAATCGATGCAGTCCATCCGGCGGACCTGGGCGGGATCGGGCTCTCCCTTGAAATCCGCCGTCCGGTAAACGGTGGCGGTGCCGTCCGCGGCGGTGACGCGGATCCAGGGGATCACCTGGCGCTGGGCGTCCGAGGCGAAATATTCGACCTTGTTGGAGACGTTCATGTGCCAGTGAATGCCGCCCACCGGCCCGTGCTCGGCGCTGCCGCCGCCGACATTGATGAGGAGGCGCACCGTGTAGGGCGTGTTCTTCGGATCCGAGAGGTAGCGGGTGAAGCTGCGCTCGATGCTCCCCGAATATTTCTCCGGCCAGTGGCACTGCTCGCAGGTGTCGCGGGCCGGCCGCATGCTTTTGACCGGGACGGCGATCGGGCGGTCGAACTTGCCGGTGATCACGTCGAGGAGCTGATGGGTGCCGTTGACCTTCGCCTTGAGGTACCAGCTGGCGCCCGAGCCGACGTGACATTCGACGCAGGCCACCTTGGCGTGCGCCGAACGGTGATAGGCGGCATATTCCGGGCCCATGACCGCATGGCACACCTCGCCGCAGAACTGGTTCGATTCGGTGTAGACGAAGGTCTGGTAGCTGCCGAGGGCGCTCACGAGGAGGAAAGTCATCGTGCCGAGGGTGAACCAAAAAAGCATCCGGCGATCGCGCGGCCGGGAAAGGTCGATCGCGAGGTGCGGTCGGGGCGCATCGGGGCGCCGGCGCCGATGCCGGCGCTGCAGCCACGCTCCACCGAGCACCAGGACCAGCCCAAGGATCAGGAAGGCGGGCGCGACGACATACGTCAGGATGCCGAGGTAGGGATTGGACGCGCCCCGCCCCATGAGATCGAGGGCGCACAGCAGCAGGAAGGAGAAGAGGCCGCCGATCGCCACGATCGCGCCCGCCAGGCTGATCCAGTTGCGCCAGATGGAACTCGCGGGATCGGGAGGAGGAGGCGCCGGGGGGATGGGTTCGGTCATGGAAAAAGATGGCGGATTTTGTCCAAGAGTAGCGGAATCCCGTTCCGCTGGCTGCGCAGCGATTGGCCGCCGTGGCGCAGATATTGACGGGTTGGGCGGTTGCGCCGGACGCCGCCGGCCAGGCGGCACCGCCAGAATCTGCGGCGAGGAGGACAATAGGCGCGAAGTCGGAGCGGTGCCGCTGTGCTAGCATGGGGCCACATGCGCGCCGCCCTTTCCCCTCTCGCCCCGGCCCGGATCCTGCCCGTCGCCGTCCTCGGCGGGGGCATCACGGGCCTTGCGGCCGCATGGTATCTGCGCCAGGCGGGAGTCCCCGTGGTCTTATTCGAGGCGGCGGGACGCTGCGGGGGCGCGATTGCATCCTGGCGGGAGGAGGGCTGGCTTCACGAGGGAGGTCCCAATTCGCTGCTGGAAGGCAGTGATGACTGGGGGGCGCTGCTGGCCGATTTGGGACTCGGCGAACGCCGGATGTACGCGGCCGACGCCGCCAAGCACCGGTACGTCCTGAAGGCGGATCGGGCCGAGGCGGTGCCGACCTCGCCCGGGCAATTCCTCGCCTCCCGGCTGTTTTCATGGCGGGCGAAGCTTCAGCTGGCGGGAGAAATCTTCCGCCCGCGGGGCACCGCCCTGTGCGACGAACACGACGAAACGGTGGCGGAATTCACCCTTCGGCGTCTGGGCCGGGAGTTTCTCGACTATGCCGTGGATCCGCTGGTCGGCGGGGTGTATGCCGGAGATCCGGACCGGTTGTCGGTCCGGCATGCCTTTCCCCGCCTGTATGCGCTGGAGCGCGATGAGGGCTCGCTCATCTGGGGGGCGATCCGGCGGCGCCAGAGGACCGCGGGCCCGGCCGGGCGCATCTTTTCGTTTCCGGAGGGCTTGCAGGAATTGCCGGATGCGATGGCCCAGCGGCTGGGGGAATGTCTCCGGCTCAGGACCCGCGTGCAGGCAGTCCGGCGCCGGTCCGACGCGTGGGAGGTGGAGGCCGAAGCCGGCGGCGCAACCCGCCGCGAAGCTTTCTCGGCTGTCGTCTGCGCCCTGCCCGCGCATGTCCTGGCCGCGATCGCTTTTGAGGGCCCGGCCGGCCTGAAGTCGCTGGCCACCCTCGCCAGCATTGAGCAGCCGCCGGTCGCGTCGGTGTTCACCGGCTACCGGCGGGTGGATGTGGCCCACTCGTTGGACGGCTTTGGGCTGCTGGTTCCCCGGGTCGAGCACCGCGGCATCCTGGGCACGCTCTTTTCCAGCACGCTCTTTCCCCGGCGCGCGCCCGCCGGGCACGTCGCGCTCACGACCTTTGTCGGCGGCGCCCGCCAGCCGGAGCTGGCGGGACGGGATGACGAGGGCCTGGTCTCGCTGGTCCGCGAGGAGCTTGCGGCCATTCTCGGAGCCCGAGGAACGCCCGCTTTTGTCCGCGTGCATCGCCACGCGCGGTCGATTCCCCAGTATGTGGCGGGATTCGATCGGTTCGAGGCTGCCTGCCTTCGGGCCGAAGGATCGGCTCCGGGCCTCCACATCGGGGGCAACAGCCGGGACGGTATTTCGCTCTCCGCCTGCCTGGCTTCGGGCCGCCGCCTTGCGTCCGCCGTGCGCTTCGGGCCGGCTCAGCGGCTCGACCTGACGCCCTTGCTCCCTCCGCGGTGCGGGTCCCTGAGCGCGGCCGCCAGCGTCAGGGGCTGAGGCCGTCGTCGAACGTGGTCTGCAGCAGGCGATGCACCGTCCGCAGCAGATCCTCCGCCCCGAAGGGCTTGTGGAGGAACGCGTGCACCAGCTCCCGGACTGCCGGCACGTCCGAGGATTCGCCCTCCTGGCCGGACAGCCCGCTCATGGCCAGCAACCGGATGTCGGGGCGCAGCTTGAGGGCGGCGCGGGCGAGGGCCATGCCCCCGAGCCGTGGCATGTCCACGTCGGTGACGATCAGGGCGATTTCGGCCAGCCGGACGGAACATAACATGAGCGCCTCGCCGCCGTCCCGCGCATTCATGACCAGGTAGCCGTGGTGCTTGAGCGTGGCGCTGATCACGGTCCGAATCGACGGGTCGTCATCCACCACGAGGATGAGTTGGCCTTGGCCGCGGGGAATTCCGCCACTCTCGGGCGGCGGCAGGCAGGCCGGGCCCGCCTCGGCGATGGCCGGAAGGAAGATGCGGAAGGTTGTGCCCTCGCCCACGCGCGAATCGAGCTCCACGAATCCGTGATGTCCGGCGACGATCCCGCGCACGGTGGAAAGGCCCAGCCCGGTGCCCTTGCCCACTCCCTTCGTGGTGAAGAATGGGGTCCAAATCCGCTCCAGGATCTCCGGGGCGATGCCCGTGCCGGTGTCGGACACCTCGAGCATCAGCCACGAGCCGGATGGCGCGGCGGGTATCTTGGCCGAGGCCGCCTCAGAATCGAGGTTGGTGGCGGAAACGCGGAGTGTCCCCCCCTGGGGCATGGCGTCCCGGGCGTTGACGCAGAGATTGAGCAGGATCTGGTGGATCTGAGTGGCGTCACCGTTAACCGGCCAGAGTTCGCTCGGCACGTCGGTCTTGATTTGGATCGATTTGGGAAAGGTCTCCGTCATGAGGCTCTGCAGATCGAGCACCAGGTGCCTGACCTGCGTGGTCTGGAATTCCCCCATCGTGCCCCGCGTGAAGCCCAGGATCTGCCGCACCAGGCCGGCCCCGCGGGCGGCGCTTTTTTCCAGCATGGAGAGAATGTGCTGGTCGCCAGGATCCTGCAGGCTGGCTCGCAGCATCGGGACCGCAACGACGATTGGCGCGAGCACGTTGTTGAGGTCGTGGGCGATGCCGGCGGCCAGGACGCCGACGCTTTCCAGCCGTTGGGTCCGCAGGAACTTCTCCTCGAGCTGCTTTTTCTCCGTGCTGTCAGAAAGGAAGGCTAGCCGGGCGCGGGGGGTCCCCGTCTCGTCCCGAACCAGTGTGATGCGGTAATCGATGATGATGTTCCGCCCATCCCGGGACCGGCCCGCGATCTCGCCGCTCCAATGGCCTGCGCGCTCGACCCCGGTGCGAATGAGCGCGACACCGGCCGGATTTTCGATCCCGAGCAGCTGCTCCGGCAGGCGGGTTTTCGCCTCTTCCGCGGTCCAGCCGAAGATTTTCTCGGCGCCGTGATTCCAGAAGGTCACCTGGTTGGACAGGTCGACGATCATGACCCCTTCGTGGGAATGCGAAAGGATGTCGCTCTGCTCCCGCAGGCGCCGTTCGGCGGCCTTGTGGGCGGTGATGTCGCGCCAGACCCCATGGTAAACCGGCCGGCCCTCGAACCGGGTGAACTGCGCCGTGACCAGAACGTGCCTGATCTCACCGTTCCGCTGGCGGTGCGAGGTCTCGAAATCGTCCCGGCCCAGGCTCTGCACCTTGGCGATCCGCTGGTGAATTTGGTCCGCCGACTCGGTGGCCTCGATGTCGGCAATGGTCAAGCGGCCAAACTCCTCGCGGGTATAGCCGAGCTGCTGATGGGCGGCCTCGTTGAAGTCGAGGAACCGCGTGGTGGCCGCGTCGATGACCACGATCCCGTCGGGCGAGTGCTCAAAGAGGATCCGATGCCTCGTTTCCGCCTCGCGGAGCTTGGCCTCGGCCCGCCGATGTTCGGTCAGGTCCTGTTTGATAGCGACAAAGTGGGTGATCTCGCCCGCGACATTGAGCACCGGCGTGATGGTTTGCCGCTCTGGATAGGTGCTGCCGTCCTTGCGCCGATTTATGAGTTCACCCTGCCAGGTCTTGCCCGACTCGATGGTTTGCCAGAGCTCGTCATAGGTCCGGCTGTCATTCTGTCCCGACCGCACAAGGTCACGCGGGTTCACACCCCACGCTTCGCCGGGCAGATAGCCGGTGAGGGCGGTGAAAGCCGGGTTGGTCCACACGATCAGCCCCTGGCGATCGGTGATGACGATGGCGTCGGCGGCCGCGTGCAGGGCGGCGCTTTGGAGCCGGAGGGAGTCGACCGCCGCGGGCAGGTTGACCGCCGGGAACGGTCGCTGCCAGTCGGAAGCGGCCGCTGCGGCGAGGGAGGTGGTCATGGCACGATGCTACCCGACGGCGCCGTGCGTGGCTATTCGTGCTCGGCCCTTATCTGCCTAGGGATAATCCCTAAGCGGAATGCATTGCGTTTCCGCTCGCTTCGCCGGCCCCCCGACCGCTGGAATCCCCGCAGACCTCACCGCGTGAAGCCAATCCTGATCGCCACCCGCCAGAGTCCCCTCGCCCTGGTCCAGGCCCGGTTGGTCGCGGCCCGCCTGCTGGCGGTGCTGCGGCGGCCCTGCGAACTTCGTCCGATGGTCTCGACGGGAGACCGGCAGGTCGATTGGTCGCTCGAGCAGCGCGGCGGCAAGGGGCTGTTCACGGCGGAGCTGGAGGACAGCCTCCGCCTGGGGCAAGCGGACATCGCGGTGCACAGCGCCAAGGATCTTCCGGGGGAGATGCCGCCGGGACTGGCGATCGCGGGCTATCTGCCGCGGGCCGATCCGCGCGACGTGCTGATTTGCGTCGCGGGCCGGGAGCGGCCGGCCCAGATCGCGACCGGCAGCCCGCGCCGGCGGGCCCAGCTCCGGACCGCCTTCCCCGGCGCTGGCTTTATCGAGATCCGCGGGAACGTCGACACGCGCCTGAAGAAGATCGCCGCCGGCCAGGCGGACGCGACGGTGCTGGCCGCCGCCGGGATGGAGCGCCTCGGCATCGCGGCCTGGGCGGGCCTCGAATTCCGGCCCTTCGCTTTCGACCAGGTCGTGCCCGCCGTGGCGCAGGGAGCGATCGCCGTGCAATGCCGGCTCGGCGACGAGGCGGGGTATCCCGGCGTCTTTGATGCCGCGACGGGAAAGGCGGTGGGGGTCGAGCGCGCCCTCCAGGCGGCGCTGGGCGCCGGATGTCACACCGCGACGGGCGCCCATGTGAGCGGAGACCGGCTCTACTTTTTCCACGAGAACACGGGGGTCCACGTGGAGGGCCTGCAAGACGAAGATTTCCTGCATCCCGCGGCCTTTGCCACGCGCTTCCTGCGCGCGAGGGGGCTGGCCTGACGGGGAGGGCCTACGCCGAGGCGAAGACGGCCGGCGGAAAGACGGCGCGGCCGGCGGAGGGCCGGTTGGCACCGGTCGCCGGAAGGCCGCCCAACGGCAGCTGCAGCTGGGTCCAGAGGGACTCGGCGCGGGGAGCGAGGACTTCCCGGCTCCGCTCCGCCTCGACCTGGCGCGCGAGCCGGTTCTTCTCGGCCAAGGCTGCCAGGTCATCGAGATTGTAGAGGAAAACGCCGTGCAGGTCAGCCGCGCTCGCGGCTATGTCGCGGGGCATGGCGAGGTCAATCAGCAGTTGGGGCCGGCCGGCGCGGGCCGCGACGGCGCCGCGGACGGCCTCGGCCGTGATCACGATGCCAGGGGCCGAAGTCGAGCATACCACTATGTCATAGTCGCCGAGCCGGATTTCCCGCTCATCGAAGGGCAGCACCTGCGCCTCCAGCGACCGGGCGACGGCCGCCGCGTGGTCACGGTGGCGGCTGCAGACGGTGAGCCGGTTGGCTCCCCGGCTGAGGAAGGCGCGCCCGCTCTTCTCCCCCATTTCACCGGCGCCGACCAGCAGCAGCGAGACGCCTTCGAGGCGGCCAAAGACGTTGAGGGCCAGTTCGACGGCGACATTGGCGACGCTGACCTGGCCGAGGCTGACGGCGGAGCTGGTGCGGATGTGCTTGGCGGCCTGGAAGGCCTTTTGGAACAATCGATTGAGGGCGATGCCGACCGTGCCCCGCGCCTGGGCATTGGCGTAGGCCCGCTTGACCTGGCCGAAAATCTCCGTTTCCCCCAGCATCTGCGAATCCAGGCCGGAGGCGACCTCGAGCAGATGCCCGACGGCGTCGCGGTCGAGCGAGACAAAGCCGAAGCGGCTGAACTCGGCGGGGGCGACATGCTGCCGGGCGCAGAAGGCGGCGGCCACCTGGTCGGGCACGTTCTCCTCGGTGGCGACGCCATAGACCTCCACGCGGTTGCAGGTGTTGAGAATCGCGAACTCGCGCAGGCCGCGCAGGCCGAGCAGCTCCCGGGAGAATCCGGCCTCGGCCTCGGGGGGCAGCGAAAGCTTTTCACGGAAACCGAACGGGGCCGTGCGGTGGGTGGCGCCGACAAGGAAGAGGTGGGGAGCGGCCATGGTGGGAAGGACAGTGGTTACTGCGACGGCCCAGTCTGGCAGAAGCGGGGCGACCTCGCCGTGCGCCGATTGCCGGAGGCTGCGCGGATCTTGTCCCCCAGCGCTTTTGGGAGCGCCAACGGCGCGGCAAATCACTTGAAGGACCGCATGCCCAAGCGCGCCATCCTGCTCATCAATCTCGGTTCGCCCGATTCACCCTCGGTCCCCGACGTCCGGCGTTATCTCCGGGAGTTTCTCGGGGATAAACGCGTCCTCGACCTGGTGCAGCCGCTCCGCTGGCTGCTCCTCGAGGGCGCCATCCTTCGCTCCCGCCCCCGTCAATCCGCCCGCGCTTATGCCTCCGTCTGGACTCCGGAGGGCTCGCCCCTGATCCGGACGTCGCGCCGGGTGCAGGAGAAGCTGCAGGCCGTGATGGGCCCCGCGGCGAAGGTCTACCTGGCCATGCGCTATGGCCGGCCGTCGGTGGCCTCGGTCGTCGCGCAGATGGCGGCGGACGGGATCACGGAGGTGCTGTTGTTTCCGCAATATGCCCACTATGCCATGTCCTCGTGGGAAACGGTCGTGGTGCAGGCGAACGAGGAGCTCGCCCGCCTCGCTCCGTCCATCCGGGTCGAGACGGTCCAGCCTTTCTATGAGGACCCGGACTATATCGAGGCCCTGCACACCGTGGCGGCGC
Organism: uncultured Opitutaceae bacterium; assembly: GCA_903916755.1. Classification (GTDB taxonomy): domain Bacteria; phylum Verrucomicrobiota; class Verrucomicrobiia; order Opitutales; family Opitutaceae; genus Palsa-1447. Next base: position 14,421 of record CAIWXW010000040.1, read on the forward strand.
CCTTCCGCGACCGGCCGCACGATCACCTGCTCTTCAGCTATCACGGGCTCCCGGAACGGCACCTGCGCAAGGCCGATTCCTCACGGGCTCATTGCACCCGGGTCAAGGATTGCTGTGCGCGCTGCTCCCCCGCCCGCGCCACGTGCTATCGCGCCCAGGTTCTGGCCACGACCCGGGCGCTGGCGCGTCGGGCTGGGCTCAGCCCCGATCGCTATTCGGTGTCATTCCAGTCCCGGCTGGCGGGCGAACCCTGGCTGCAGCCGTTCACCGACCGGACGCTCGAGCAGCTTCCTTCGCGAGGTGTCCGGCGATTGCTGGTCATTTGTCCTGCCTTCGTGGCCGATTGCCTCGAGACGCTGGAGGAGATCGCGGGGGCCGGCCGCGAGACCTTCCTGCGGGCGGGCGGGGAAAGCTTCACGCTGATTCCCTGCCTGAACGATCACGCCAGCTATATTGCGTTTCTCGCCGGGCGGGCGGGCGCCTGGGTCGGGAGGTCCGCCGCATTCGCGGAAGACCTAACGGTGACTGATGGCTGCCCGGTCAATCCCCCTGCGGCTGCCTGCGCCGCCGGGAGGGCGTGATACGGGCCACCCAGGCGTATGCAACAAGTTGACTGCTAGCATCATGGGAGCCCGATCCGGGGCGGCGGTGCCGGGATCGGCAGGAGAATAGCGCTTAGGATGAAGGCGCTTTGTGCCGAGGAGAGGGCAACCCCATGCCTCGAACGGCAGTTAATTTCAGCATTCCCCAAAGACTTCTGCTCCTGGCCGTGATTCCCCTGCTCGGGATTCTCGCCCTGGGCGGGATGTCCCTGTGGACGCTCTATACGGACTACCGCCATTACGAGTCGGATATCGGGGCCGTCGCGGCCTATCGCGGGGAGATCAGCGACTTCAGGGACTTCGGCATCGTGCTGGCGGCGGAGCGCGACGCCGCCCTGGCCTGCCTCGCTCATCCCGGAGTGCCGGCGCTTGAGGCCGACTACCGCGGGCATTTTGCGGCCACGGACGAAGCCGTGGCGGCGTTCATGACGAAGATGGAGCATTTCGTCGCGATCTATCCGGGCACGCTGTTCGGCGAGCGTCTTCCCACCATTCGCGCCTATTTTGTCGGCCAACTGCCCGCGGTGCGGGCCGCGGCCCTGGACGGCCGGCATTCGGCGGGCGATGTCTTCCAGATCTACATGAAGCTCGCCTACAATGCGCTGCTGCGGACCGAGTGCTTCCGCCAGACGTTCGCGACCCAGCCCGCCCTTAATCTCTTCGACGGCATGCTGGCGCTACAAAAGATCCACCTGCAGGAATCGATGTCAGCTAGCCTGGTGGGCCTGGCGCGCGAGCGGCAGGGTCTGCGCGGCGACGAGCTCACGCTGCTCCGGCGCCAGTTCTTCGTCTCCAACGAAAACGAGTACTATCTCCTGAAGTTCGAGCCGGAGCTGCGCGCCTATTTTCATGCGACGATTCGGAATTCCGAGGACGATGCGGCCTTCAATGCCTACCTGACCGCGCTGGCGAGCTCGCAGCCGGAAAATCGTCCCCTGCCGCCCTTTCGGCCGAAGAACGGCACGCTGGCCGACTATCTCGCGGGGCATTTCCGCGCCTATGACGAGGTCTACGATTTCGGGTTCAGCCACGCGAACCGCCTGCTCGCGGCCCTCGCCGAGGGCCAGCAGATCCGCGGTGAAGGCATTGCCGCGGTCATCCTGCTCGGGATCGTGATCACGATCGGCGCCAGTTCCTTCATCACCCGGCGCATGAAGGCCCACTTGATGGCGGTGGCGCGGAACATTGACGCGGCCTCGGATGACGTGGAAAGCGCCTCGAGCGAGCTGGCCCGCGCCGGCACCCAGATTTCGCAGGACGCGACCGCCTATGCTTCCGCGATCGATCTCATAGGCACCAATCTGAATCAGGTGTCGGCGGTCGCCAAAGCGAACAAGGAGCAGGCCGCCCAGGCCCAGGCCATGACCAAGCGGACCCAGGATTCGGTCGATGCCGGGCTGGGCACGATCATGGAGGTCGAGGCGGCGATGAATTCCGCGCGCAGCTCGGCCCAGAAGATCAACCAGATCGTCACCCGCATCAACGACCTCTCCTTCCAGACGAACCTGCTGGCCCTCAACGCCGCCGTCGAGGCGGCGCGGGCGGGAGAAGCGGGCGCGGGCTTCGCCGTCGTGGCCGATGAGGTCCGGCAGCTCGCCAAGCGCTGCACGGAAGCGTCGACGGAGACCTCCGCCTGGGTCAGCGCCGCGTCCCATGACACCGCCTGCGCCCTGGAGAAATCCGAGGAATTGACCGGCCGTTTTCGGCACGTTTCAGAGCGGATCCATGAGGTGAACGAGATCGTTTCGGTCCTGAGCGCCAACTTCATCCAACAGGCCTCGCACATCGGCGAGATCAGCCATTCGGTCGCGAAACAAGGCGGGATCGCTCAAAGCATCGCGTCGGCCGCGGAGGAAACGGCCACCACCTCCGATTCAATGGCGGCCCAGGTCGGAAGCCTGAAAGTGAGCGTGGAGCGGCTGGCCACCTTGCTCGGCCAGTCCCCCCCCTGGCGCACGCCGCCGCCCTGGCCGGAAGCGAAGCCGAAGCCGCCGAAGAGCCGACCGACGACTTCTGGGCGTCCCACACCGCGACTCCCCGGGAGCCGGTGCTGATGGAGCGCTGATTTGGGGCTCCCGTCCGCGGCGCGCCGCGCTGTTTCCCACCCGGCCCGGGCGGGGTGTTCATCGCTTGTCCGTCGGCGGTCAGGGCGCGGGCTGGTCGTAGGCCCCCAGGGGTCGGATCCAGATATTGCGAAAGCGGACGGGATTCTTGTGCTCCTGCAGCTCGATGATGACCTCCGGAGCGTGCGGCTGGTGGTAGGCGCCGAGCGCCTTGTGCGGGATCCCGTTGATGCCGTCGGTCGAGCCGATGAACTCCCGGTGATTCTGGACGACGACGCCATTGTGGATCACGGTGACGCTCGCCCGCTTGATCAGCGTTGCCGCCGAGTCCCACCGGGGGGATTCAAAGATGATGTCATAGGTCTGCCACGCCCCGGGGGGCTTGGAGGCGTTGACCAGCGGGGGCGTCTGGCCGTAGAGCGCCCCGGCCTGCCCGTCCGGATAGGTGGGATTGTCGTACGAGTCGAGAATCTGGACCTCGTACATCCCGTTGATGAGGATGCCGCTGTTGCCCCGGTACTGGCCCTTCCCCTTCACCGCGATGGGTTCCGCGAATTCCACGTGGAGCTGGAAATCGGGAAAATGCTGCTTGGTGCGGAGGTGATGCTGCCCGTTGGCCGGGATCACTTCCAGGGCCCCATCGGCGACCTTCCAGCTCGGGGCCAGGCCGTCGAGCGATTCCCACTGGGACATGTCCCGGCCGTCGAAGAGCACGGTGGCGTCCGCGGGCGGGGGCGCCAGCAGGCTGAAGCTGTCGGCGGGCTTCACGATCCGGGGCTGGGGCCGCAGCCCGTCATGAACGTGCCAGGGCGTCCCCGGAATGATCGGGGTGTCCTCATAGCCCAGGCCCGCCTCCGCTCCGGAGCTGGCGCCAGCGACACTAAAGCCGACAATATAGCTGATCATAACGAAACGGACACCGGCGCGGGGATGGGGCATGGCGCACCGTATTCAATTACCTTCCCGGAGTTCAAGATTGCATTGTCTTGAATGAAATCGCTAGTGAACCGGCATGCGTTACCCCCGCAGTGTCCTGGCCGCCCTGTTGCTGGCGGCGTCTCCCCTCGGCGCGGCCCCCTGGCGTCCGCTCTTCAACGGCACCGATCTCACCGGCTGGAGCATGTTCATGGCCGCGCCCCCGCCCGAGACCGATGTGCCCGGCCTCAAGCGCGATGCGAAGGGCACCTACCTGGAGCCGGTCGGCTTCAACCGTGATCCCCTGCACGTTTTCCAGATCGAGCAGGTCGACGGCCAGCCGGCGATCCATGTCTCGGGCGCGGGCTTCGGGGTCATCACGACCAACGAATCCTTCGGCAATTTCCACCTGCGGCTGCAGGTGAAGTGGGGTGAGAAGATCTGGGGCTACAAGCGGACCACCCATGCTCCGCTCGACGCGGGGCTGCTCTATTTTGCCCGCGGCCCGGCGGGGGTCGACCACATCACCTGGCCGCGCTCGCTGGAGTTCCAGATCCA
>CAIWXW010000041.1 GCA_903916755.1 uncultured Opitutaceae bacterium
AGCCAGGCGATCGACGGCGGCGAGGTGTGGTTCCCGGATTCCTGCGTCGGCACCGACAGCCACACGCCGATGATCAACGGCCTGGGCGTCGTGGGCTGGGGCGTCGGTGGCATCGAGGCCGAGGCGGGCATGCTGGGCCAGCCGGTCTATTTCCTCACGCCCGACGTCGTCGGCGTGAACCTGACCGGCGCCCTCAAGGAGGGCGTAACCGCGACCGACCTCGCGCTCACCCTGACCCAGCTCCTGCGCTCCGCCAAGGTGGTGGGCAAGTTCGTGGAATTCTACGGCGAGGGCGCGGCGGCGCTGCCGGTCGTGGACCGGGCCATGATCGCGAACATGGCCCCGGAGTACGGTGCCACCATGGGCTTCTTCCCCATCGACGCCGAGTGCGGGATCTACCTGCGCGCCACCGGCCGCGCGGAGGAGCATGTCGCCCGCTATGAGGCCTATTACCAGGCGCAGGGCCTGTGGGGCATGCCGAAGGCGGGCCAGATCGATTATTCGCAGGAGCTCGCCCTGGACCTGGGCTCGGTCAAGCCGAGCGTCGCCGGCCCGAAGCGGCCGCAGGACCGGATCGAGCTGACCAAGCTCAAGCAGGAATTCACCTCCGCCTTCTCCCGGCCCGTGACCGAGAACGGGTTCGGCAAGCCGGCGGGCGACCTGGGCAAGACCGTGCATGTGGGCGGCAGCGGCCGCGAGCACGCGGGCGGCGGCAGCCAGGAGCCCGTGTCGATCGGCCGGGCGCTGGCGGCGGAGACCAATCCCGTGACCGAGCGCGAGATGGAGAACAACCATCCGACGCCCAATCCGGTGCCGCCGGCGGCGGCGCCCCACGAGGGCGAGGTCGGCCACGGCCGGGTGCTGATCGCCGCGATCACCAGCTGCACCAATACCTCGAATCCCTCGGTCATGCTGGCCGCGGGTCTCCTGGCCCGGAAGGCGGTTGAGCGCGGGTTGACGGTCAATCCGATCGTCAAGGCCTCGCTCGCCCCCGGTTCCCGGGTGGTGACCGACTACCTGACCCAGACGGGCCTGCAGCCCTACCTGGACCAGCTGGGCTTCAACCTGGTCGGCTACGGCTGCACCACCTGCATCGGCAACTCCGGCCCCCTGGCGGCGCCGATCGAGGAGGCGGTGGTGAAGAACGACTTCGTCGCGGCGAGCGTCCTGTCCGGCAACCGCAACTTCGAGGCCCGCGTCCACCAGAGCATCAAGGCGAACTTCCTCATGTCGCCGCCCCTGGTCGTCGCCTTCGCCCTGGCCGGCCGGATCAACATCGATCTCACCACCGAGCCGATCGGCCGGGGCAAGGACGGCAAGGATGTCTACCTGCGCGACCTGTGGCCCTCGCTGCAGGAGGTGCGCGATCTCCTGAAGGCCGCCCTCAAGCCCGAGGTGTTCCGCCGCCTCTACACGGATTTCGCGGCGCAGAACCCCAAGTGGAACGAGATCCCGGCCTCGACCGGCCACGTCTACGCCTTCGACGCCGCCTCCACCTACATCCAGGAGCCGCCGTTCTTCACCCACTTCTCGCTGCAGCCCGGCGCGATCGCCGAGATCACCGGCGCCCGCGCGCTGGCGGTCTTCGGCGACTCGGTCACGACCGACCACATCTCCCCGGCCGGCTCGATCAAGAAGACCTCGCCCGCCGGCCAGTACCTCCTGGACAACGGCGTGACCTACGAGGACTTCAACAGCTACGGCTCCCGCCGAGGCAACGATCGCGTCATGACCCGCGGCACCTTCGCCAACGTGCGGATCAAGAACCTGATGCTGGGCGGCAAGGAGGGCGGCCTCACGCTGCTTCAGCCCGAGGCCGTCGAGAAATCGATCTATGACGCCGCGCTCGAGTACCAGAAACGCCGGGTGCCGCTCGTCATCCTGGCCGGCCTGGAATACGGCACCGGCTCCTCGCGCGATTGGGCGGCCAAGGGCACGGCCCTCCTCGGCGTCCGCGCCGTGGTCGCCCAGAGCTTCGAGCGGATCCACCGCTCCAACCTGGTCGGCATGGGCGTCCTGCCGCTGCAGTTCAAGGAGGGCGTCACCGCCCAGACCCTGAAATTGGACGGGAGCGAAACCTATTCGGTCCTCGGCCTGGGCGCCGGCCTCAAGCCCCAGCAGGACGTGGTGCTCCGGATCACCCGCAAGGGCGGGGAGGTGCTCGACGTGGCGGTCCGCTGCCGCATCGATACCCCGATCGAGATCGAGTACTACCAGCACGGGGGCATCCTGCCGTTTGTTCTGCGGCAGATCGTAGCCCGAAGCTAAACTATTGGTGGACTGCAACTAGCGCCGCTGGCCTGCCCGGGGCGCTGCGGCGGGCGCCCGGCATGGAAATAGGTAACCATCTGTATATAAATTGTTTACGTGATCGCGCTTGCTGGACCCGGCAAAATCAGTTGATTGGAGCTTTTCGGGACCGAACTCTTCTGCTGCTGCCACATGTCTGAGACTGTCACCAAGCCGGTCTACCTGGTCGATCCGTATGCCGACCCGGTGGTGGTGCGCATTGAGGGGAGGGCCAACTTCCAGAATAGCGCCTGCCTCCGCGACTTTGTGACCGAGATGCTGCGGCAGGGCAAAAGCCGCGTCATGGTCGATTTCCTGCACTGCACCAGCATGGACAGCACCTTCCTGGGCGTCCTGGCGGGCATCGCGCTCGAGATGCGGAAGTTGCCGCAGCCGGGACTGCTGGTCCTTTCGCGCGTCGGCGCCCGCAACCTGGAGCTTATCCGCAACCTCGGCCTGCACCGGCTGCTCACCGTCGACACGGGTTCCGCGCCCGAGGACGGCGACGCCAACGGCCGGGAGGAGTCGCTGGAGTGCGCCGACCGCTCCGAGCTGGAGAATGCCCGACTGGTCTATGAGGCCCACCAAAATCTAGTCGCGGCCGACGAGAACAACCGCAACAAGTTCCAGGACGTGCTGACCTTTCTCCGCAATCGCCTGGAACAGCGGTGAGCTTCATCCCGCTGCTTCTGATCGGATTCGTCCTGGGTGCGCTCGCCATGCTGGTCCCGCTCGCGCGGGAGCGGCGGACGGCCGAGGGGCGGGAAGAGGAGAAGCAGCAGGCGGCGCACGACCGGCAGCGCGTCTTCGACTTCATGCACCTGATGGCCGAGGCGCTGGGCGAGGGGCTGGGGCGCCAGGAGCTCCACCAGCGGATCGTGCATGCCTCGATCCTCTGCACCGGCGCCCTCAGCGCCTGCATCTTCGAGCAGACGGCGGCGGACACGATGCGCGGCGTGGCCGTCGAGGGCCTCTTTCCGCCCCATCGGCCGCTGCCCGAGGCGGTGAGGAACAAGCTCACCAGCCGGGCCAAGTTCATCGAGCAGGTGCTCAAGTCGGAGGAATTTCCGATCGGGCAGGGGATCGTGGGGCGCGTCGCCCGCACCGGAAAGGGCGAATTGATCGCCGACGCGACCGCGGATCCCCGCGTGGTGAAGCACGACGACCCCGCGCTGGCGGTCCGCTCGGTCATCGCGGTGCCCCTCATCTTCCGCGAGCGCATCTTTGGCGTCCTGGCCGTGACCAATCCCGCCGACGAGCGCGCCTTCACCGAGATGGAGTTCTCGCTCCTGCGCTCGCTCGGCGAGCAGTCGGCGCTGGCTCTCCACAACGCGGAGTTTCTGCACCTGCAGCTCGAGAAGAAGCAGATGGACCTCGATCTGTCGCTCGCGAGCGGCATCCAGCAGATGCTGCTTCCGCGCCAGGCGGTCACCGTCGCGGGCCTCGACCTCGATGCTCGCTACACGCCGGCCCAGAAGGTCAGCGGCGATCTCTACGACCTGATTCCGCTGTCGGAGACGCGGCTGGGAATCGTGGTCGCAGACGTCTCGGGCAAGGGCGTCCCGGCCTCCCTTCTGATGGCTATCTGCCGGACGCACCTGCGGCAGCTGGCGCCGCGGCACCACTCGCCCGCGGCGGCGCTGGTCGAGCTGAACCGGGTGCTCGAGACGGACATCCGCGGCGGCCTGTACATCACCATGGTCTACGCCATCGTCGACGTGGCCGAACGCACCGTGACTTTCGCCCGGGCCGGCCACGAGCTGCCGCTCTTCGCCCGCCGCGATCCGGCGACCGGCGTCTATCGCACCGAGTTCGCCAAGTCCGAGGGGATGGCGGTCGGGATGGTCCCGGACGAGCTTTTCGTCAACGTCATCGCCGATCGGACCGAGGCGTTCGTCCCGGGCGACCTCATGGTCCTGTACACCGATGGCATCACCGAGGCCCCGAACGAGGACGAGAAGGAGTTTTCCGGCTCGCGGCTGGGTGACACCGTGCGCTCGCTGCACACCCGCAGCGCCCGGGAGATCGGCGACGGCATCCTCGAGGCGGTCCAGCGTTTCACCGGCGAGGTTGCCCAGCGGGACGATCTGACCCTGGTCACGATCAAGCGGGTCTGAGGCGCCTGCGCTCCGGGCCGGCAAAGCCCGCTTTTGACAACCGCCCCCCGGCGCCCCAAGCTTCCCTTCCCATGTCCGCCACCGCCGAGGCCCCGCTCGATCGCCTGTCCCTGCCCGATGCCGCCGGCCATTTCGGCCCGTACGGCGGCGTCTTTGTCCCGGAGACCCTCATGGCGGCCCTGGAGGAGCTGACCGCCGCCTACGCCGCGGCGCGGCGCGACCCGGCCTTCCAGAAGGAGCTCGACCACCACCTGATGGAATTCGCCGGGCGGCCGACCGAGCTCTACTTTGCCGAGCGCCTCACGCAGCACTGCGGCGGCGCGAAGATCTACCTCAAGCGCGAGGACCTGCTCCACACCGGCGCCCACAAGATCAACAACGCGATCGGCCAGGCCCTGTTGGCCCGCCGGATGGGGAAAAAGCGCGTGATCGCCGAGACCGGCGCCGGCCAGCATGGTGTCGCGACCGCCGCCGTCTGCGCCAAGTTCGGCCTCGAATGCGTGGTCTACATGGGCGCGGTGGACATGGAGCGCCAGGCGCTGAACGTCTTCCGGATGCGCCTGATGGGCGCGGAGGTGCGCAGCGTCGAGGCGGGCCAGCGCACGCTGAAGGAGGCGATCAACGAAGCCATGCGCGACTGGGTCACCCACGTCCGCACCACCCATTACATCCTCGGGACGGTCTACGGCGCCCATCCCTATCCGATGATGGTCCGCGACTTTCACCGCGTGATCGGCCGCGAGGCGATGGCGCAGCTCCAGGCGCGCGAGGGCCGCCTGCCCGACGAGCTGATCGCTTGTGTCGGGGGCGGCAGCAACGCGATGGGCCTATTCTTCGACTTTCTCGAAAAGCCGACCGTGCGCCTGACCGGCGTCGAGGCCGGCGGCCACGGCATCAGCCGCGGCGACCACGCCGCGCGCTTTGCCGGCGGGCGCCTGGGCGTCCTGCAGGGGTGCAAGACCTTTCTGCTCCAGGATGCCGACGGCCAGATCGAGGGCACGCACTCCATCTCCGCCGGCCTGGACTACGCGGCGGTTGGTCCGGAGCACGCGTTTTACCGCGACCGGGGCCGGATCGACTTCGCCTACGCGACGGACGACGCGGTCCTCGCCGCCTTTCAGCTCTGCGCCCGCCTCGAGGGCATCATCCCGGCGCTCGAGAGCTCGCATGCCCTTGCGCATGCGCTGGTCCGCGCGCGCGCGCTGCCCGCCGACAAGATCATCGTCGTCAGCCTGAGCGGACGGGGCGACAAGGACGTGCAGCAGGTCGAGAAGATCCTGGCGCAGAAGGTCCCGTCCGCGCCGGGGCCCGCCCGCTAGCCGGAGAGGGCCGGCGCCGCCCCGCCAGGAGCCGCCCGCCTACGGCCCGGCCGGGTCGATTCCCGGGGTGCCATGCCCGCGCAGGTCGGTCACGCGGCTCGAAATCTGGAACGGAGCGCCGTCCTGGGTCCGGATGTGGACGTCATCGAGGGTCACGTCCCGCGCATAGCTGATCTGCAGTCCCCGCGGGGCGTCGATGGTCACGTGCTCGAGCACGATCGCCTCCGCCGGGATCTCGGGCAGGCCCAGGATCAGGCCGGCATCGAGGGTGCAGCCGGCGGCGGTCAGGTTGCGAATCCGGATGTTTTTCCAGCCGGGCGTCTGGCTGTCGCCCGTGACGGGCGCCGGGGCGATCAGGCCGGTCCTGGCCGTGTCCCGCGTCGTGCCGTCATAAAAGCTGTTGATGGAGATGGCGCGGTACACCCCCGTCATGGTGAGGTCCTCGTAGACCACGTTTTCGGTCAGGCCCCCGAGGCCGCGGGCGGACTTGAGGCGCACCCCGGTTTCGGTGCCGACGAAGGTGCAGCGGCGGACGGTGATGTCGCGGACGCCGCCGGCGGTGCCGCTGCCGATGGAGCAGCCATGGCCATGCCGGAAGGTGCAGTCGGTCACGAGCACCTCCTGCTCCCGCTCGCCGGCAAAGCTGCCCAAGGCGACGCATTCGCCGCCGGTGTCGATCTGGCAATGCGCGATGCGGACCCGCTCGGCGCTCTTCACGTCCACGCCGTTGGTGTTCGGCGAATCGGGTGGATTCAGGACGGTCAGGCCCTCCACCGCCACATCCTGCGAATTGCCGACGCTCAGCGCGTACATCGGGGAATGCCGCAGGGTCAGGCCCTCGATCCGGACGCGCTGGCACTGGCTGAAGGCCACCAGCGACGGCCGGGGCGTCGTGCCGGTGAATTGCCGGCCGGTGATCGGATCGCGCGCCGCCTGGGCCGCGGGCCACCAGGCGTCGCCCCGGCCGTCGAGGATGCCGGGGCCGGAAACGATCACGTCGTGCAGGCCGGCCGCCGCCACCTCGGGATGCAGGCGCGGGCCGCTGGACCGGTAATCCGCCAGGGCGGAGGAAAAGAACACGATCGCGCCTTCCGCCAGATGCAGGTTGAGGCGGCTGCAAAGGTTGATTGGGCCGGTGACATAGGTCCCGCGGGGGACGAGGAGCGTGCCGCCCCGGCCCGGCGCACCGCGGCGATGGCCTTGGCGAAGGCCTCGGTGGCGAGGGTCTTGCTGTCGGCCACCGCGCCGTAGTCCTGCACGCTGAACACCCGGTCCGGGATCATCGGGGCCGCCGGCCCGAGGTCGTCCGCCCCGCCGGCCCGGACCGGGCGGCAGACGGAAAGCAGGGCGAGGACCAGGCAGAGACGGGGCGTCATCGGACGGGGGTGGCCGGGAGGATGAAGGTCCAACCAGGGTTGGCAATGCTGGTCCCGCCGGCCGCGACCGCTTCTGCCTTGAGCTTTTCCCCTGGCCCGCGGTTAATTTTGCCAGTGAAAAGCATGACTGGGTACGGCCGCGCCACCGCGGTCATCGGCGACCACTCCCTCACCGTCCAGGCGAGTTCGGTGAACCGCAAGACGCTCGACGTCACCGTCTCGCTGCCGGACGGGTGGGAGGCGCTGGAGCCCGGGATCCTCGAGCGGGTCCGCGAGTTCGCGGCGCGGGGAAAGGTTCATGTCCGGGTCGAACTGACCGGCGCGCCGGCGGGCGCCGACCTGAGCTGGAATGAGGGCGCGGTCACCGTGGCGCTGGATAAGCTGGCGGCCCTGGCCGACGCCCAGGGCGTGGCCTTTGCGCCGACGCCGGAGCTGCTCTGGCAGGTTGCGAATTCCACCCGGCGCGCCGAGGACCTGCCCGCGGCCGAGGCCGCCGAGGAGGTCGTCTTTGCCACGCTGGACACGACCCTGCGGGATTTTGCGGTCATGCGGGCGAAGGAGGGGGAGACCCTGCTGATTGACTTCCTCGGGCGGATCGCCGCCCTGCGGCGCCACATCGAGGCCGTGGCGCAGCGGGCGCCGTCCGTCGTGCCGGCCAACCGCGAGCTGCTGCTCAAGCGGCTGCGCGAGGCCGGGCTGGAACTCGACGTCGACGACGAGCGGGTCCTGAAGGAGCTGGCGCTCTTCGCCGACCGCAGCGACATCACCGAGGAATTGACCCGCTTCCGCAGCCACCTCGAGCAGCTGACCGCGCTGATCCGCTCCGACGGCGAGATCGGCCGCAAGGCCGAATTCATCCTGCAGGAGCTCGGGCGCGAGACGCACACGATCGGCGCCAAGGCCAACGACCTCGCGATCGCCAAGCAGGTGATCGAGCTGAAGAACGAGCTCGAGCGCGTGCGGGAGCAGATGGCCAACGTCGAGTAGAACCGGCCATGAACCGGTACAATGCCGTCGCCCTGGTGGCGCTGGCGGTCGACCTCTTTTGGTGGTGGCTGGCCGAGCGCCTGAACCGGGGGCGGGGGTGGGTGTGGCTGGCGCGGATCTTCATCGCGTCCCAGGTCGCCCTTTTCCTGGTCGAGTTCACCGGCCGCTCCCTCCACGCCGGGGCGGAGCGGAACCTGCCGAGCGCCGTGTCGGCCTTCGACCTCCTCTGGTTCTGGCTCGGGCCGGTCCTCACGCTGGCCGTCCTGGTGGCGTCGGGTGTGGCCTGGGCCGGCTGGCACCTCGGGCGGAGGAACGCCGCGGGCGGGCGGGCGGGCCTGCCGCCGCCCCCGGCCTCCGCCGGCGGGCGCAGCCGCCGGGAATTCCTCGGGCTGGCCGCGGCCGCGCTGCCGCCGGTCTTCACGCTCAGCCTGACCGGGATCGCCTTCGCCCAGATGGAGCATTTCCGGGTGCGGCGCCTGGTCCTCGCGCTGCCGGGGCTGCCGCGGGACCTCGACGGCGCCACCATCGCCCAGGTCAGCGACCTCCATGTGGGCGAGTTCACGTCCGAGCGGACCCTGCGCGCGGTGGTCCGGGAGGTCAATGCGCTCCGGGCCGACCTCGTGGTCCACAGCGGGGACCTCATCAACGCCGAGCTGAGCGACCTGCCGGGCGCCCTTGACCTCGCCCGGGCGATGCCGGGCCGGTTCGGCTCCTGCCTGATCGAGGGCAACCACGACCTGTTCGAGAACGGCGCCGAATTTGCCCGCCAGGCGCGCGCCTCCGGCATCCCGTTCCTGCGCAACGAGGCGGTCACCCTCCGGGTGCGGGGCCAGCCGGTGCAGTTCCTCGGGATCCGCTGGAGCGAGGCGGAGGGCACGGCGGCCCGGGACGCGGGGCTCGCCCGCTCGGTCCGGACGGTGCTGGCGCTGCGCGAGCCGGACGCCTACCCGATCCTGCTCGCGCACCATCCGCACGCCTTTGATCCGGCCGCCGCCGCCGGGCTGCCCCTGACGCTTTCGGGCCACACCCACGGCGGCCAGCTGATGCTGAGCGACCATTCCGGGGTGGGGCCCCTCCTCTTCCGGTATTGGTCGGGGCTTTACGCGCGCGGCTCGAGCCAGCTGGTCGTCTCCAACGGGGTCGGCAACTGGTTTCCGCTGCGGGTCCAGGCCCCCGCCGAGGTCGTGCACCTGACGCTGCGCCGGGCTTAGTTTCCGTCCTTGGCCTGCCGGAGCGAGTGCCAGAGGTAGAGAACCACGCCGACGCAGATGCCGGCATCCGCCACGTTGAAGGTCGGATAGATGTAGCTCCCGAAGTGCAGGTCGACGAAGTCGATCACGTGCCCGAAGCGCAGCCGGTCGAGCAGGTTGCCGGCGATCCCGCCACAGAGGAGGCCAAAGCCGATCTGGGCGCCGGTCTCGTGCAGGCCCAGGGCGCGCCGCCAGATGCAGATCGCCGCCAGGGTCGCGCCCGCCAGGGCCGCCAGGAAGACGCTCGCCCCGCGGAAGAGGCTCCACGCGGCCCCCGTGTTGCCCACGTGCACGATATAGCAGAAGCCGTCGATCACCGGGATCGCGCCCGCGTCGTCCGGTCCGATGCCATAAGGGAGCCGCCCGATGATCCAGGCCTTGCTCAGCAGATCGAGCAGGAAGACCAGCGTCGCCAGCAGCAGCAGCCAGCGGTAGGCGAGCAGGCGGCGGAGGGGGCTCGCCGCCGCGTCGTTACTCATCGCCGCCGCCGTCGTCTTCCATCTTCACGCCCTCTTCGCTCAGCTCGCCGAAGATGCCGGGCTGGTCGCGGCTGCGGTAGTGGTTCCGCTCGATCTGCTTCTTGGCCTCGGCGGAGAACCGGGTGAAGGGGACGGCCAGGAGGCGGTCCTTGGCGATCGGCTTGTTGGTCGACTCGCAGATGCCGTAGGTGCCGTCGTGGATCCGCTTGATGGCGGCGTCGATCTCGGAGAGGGCTTCCTGCTCGCTCGAGACCAGGCTGAGCACGAAGTCGCGGTCGAAGGTGTTGATGCCGCCGTCGGACATGTTCTGGCCGTACCCGGACAGGTCGCCGGAATCGTCCTTGGCCGAGCGCTTGAGCGACTCCTCGGAGTGGCGCTCGATGCCCTCGGTCAGCTGGCTGCGCATGTCGACGAGGATCTTGTAGTAGCGCCTGAACTTCTCGGGCACCTCCTTCTCCGCCACGGCCTCGGCCGACTTGGCCTTCTTGGGATTGAAGCCGAGGATATCCGCCAGGGAGGCCGGCTTGACGTGGCTCGGCTTGGCCGGTCGCTCGAGGACCAGCGGCTTCGCCACCGCCTTGACGGGGGCCTTGGTCTTGGCGGGCTCGGGCGCCTTGGCGGCGTTGGTCTTGGCGATGGCGCGCACCTCGTCGAGGCTGAACGTGATCGGTTTGGTGGCGGCCTTGCGGGCGAGAATGCTCTCGCGCAGGGCGGATTTCTTAGAGGAGGGCTTTTCCATGGTGGCGGAACGGGCGGGAGCGGGTTTGGGCGCGGGCTTGGGAGCGGGCGCGGGCGCGACCGGCGCCTTGGCCTTCTTCGGCGCGGGCGCGGGGGCGGGCTTGCTCTTGGGCTTGGCCTTGGACGCCGCGGTGGGTTTGGTCTTGTTCTTAGCCATGGGGAGGTTTGGGGAGGGGGGCGGCAGACTACGACTTGAGGGCATCAACGCAACGCGAACATATTTCACCGTATTCGGACGGTTCGAGCGCCTCCATCCAGCGCCAGCACCGGGGACAGCGGAGGCGCCCCAGCTCCTGGGCGGGCTGGACTTTCACGGCTACGGCTTCGGGTCCCTTGGACGCCGCGGGCAAAGAACTGGGCGCAACCGAGACATGGGAGACGATGAACAGTTCCTCGAGAAGATCGCGGTGGCGGGCGAGGGGCGCCTGCAGGGGATCGTCGGCCGCCACCTGGAGGGTGATGGCCGCGTCCAGCGACTTGCCCAGCTTGCCGGCGGCGCGGGCGGGCTCGATCGCCTCGTTGACCTTGGCCCGGAGCCGGAGGAGCGCCGCCAGGTCCGCCTCCAGGGCGGGATCGGTCCAGCCGGCCGGCGCTTCCGGCCAGTCCTGGAGATGGACGGATTCGCCCGCGAACTCCGTCCGGGCCGTCCCGAAGGCCCAGGCCTCGTCGGCGGTATAGGCCACGATCGGGGCCAGCATCCGCACCAGGGCCCGGAAGATGTGGTGAAGGGCGGTCTGCGAGGAGCGACGCCGGGGCGCGTCGCCCCGGAGCGTATAGAGGCGATCCTTCAGGATGTCATGGTAGGTCGCCGACAGCGTGACCGAGCAGAATTGGTTGCACAGCTGGTAGACCCGGTGGAATTCCCAGCCCTCATACGCCGTGGTCACGGCCTGGACCAGCTTCGCCGTCTGGTGCAGCGCCCACCGGTCGAGGGCGTCCATCCGCTCCAGGGCCACCGCGTCGCGCGCGGCCTCGAAGTCGAAGAGGTTGGCCAGCTGGAACCGGAGGGTGTTGCGGATCAGCCGGTAGGTTTCGCCGACATGGGAAAGGATCTCCTTCGAGATCGGGATGTCGTCCCGGAAATCCTGGGAGGAGATCCACAGGCGCACCACGTCCGCCCCGTGGTCCGCGATGTAGGCGTCGCTGGTCTGGGGCTTTTCGTAGCTGGAGCTCTTCGATATCTTCTTTCGGTCGGTGTCGACGATGAACCCATGCGTCAGGACCGCGCGGTACGGCGCGTCGCCGAAGGCGATGACGCTGGTCCAGAGCGAGGACTGGAACCAGCCGCGGTGCTGGTCGCTGCCCTCGAGGTAGAGGTCGGCCGGGCAGTGGGTGCCACCCTGGCCCTTGCGCAGGACGGCGGCATGGGACGAGCCCGAATCGATCCACACGTCCAGGGTGTCGCGGCCGCAGGTCAGGGCCGTGGCCGGCGGCCAGGCGGCCGGCAGGCTGACGCCGGCGAGGATCTCGGTCGCCGGCGAGTCGTACCAGAAATTCGAGCCGCGGACGGCGATCTTGTCGGCGATGGCGCGGACCACGCCCGCGTCGAGATAGGCGTTCTTCTCCGCGTCGTAGAAGGCCGGGATGGGCACGCCCCATGAGCGCTGCCGGCTGACGCACCAGTCCGGCCGCGACTCGACGGCGCCGCGGATCCGCGCCTGGCCCCATTCCGGGATCCACTTTACGTTGGCGATCTCTTCCAGGGCCTGGGCGCGCGAACCGGCCTGATCGAGGGAGACAAACCACTGGTCGACCGCGCGGAAGATGATCGGCGTCTTCGAGCGCCAGCAGTGCGGGTAGCTGTGCTTGAAGCTCTGCTTGGCGAGGAGCGCGCCGGCCGCGGCCAGCTTCTTCAGGACCCCGACATTGGCCGCCGAGGTGCGCTTTTTCTCCAGGTCCTCGACCGATTCCAGCGTGCCCAGGCCCACCAGGTCGGCGGGCATCCGGCCGTCGTCGAGGTAGCGCCCGTCGGCCCCCACCGGGCAGTAGATCTCCAGCTTGTAGCGCAGGCCGGTCAGATAGTCCTCCGCGCCATGGCCCGGTGCGGTGTGGACGGCTCCGGTGCCGCTTTCGGTCGTGACGTAGTCGGCGAGGACCACCGGAGAGGCGCGGTCGATGAAGGGATGGCGGGCCTGCAGCCCCTCCAACTGGGAGCCGATGACGGTCTGCGCGACCGACGGCAACGGGTCCAGCTTGGCCGCCAGGGCCACCGGCGGCAGCAACGCGGCGGCTACGATGATTCGCTCCACGCCGAGGTCGGCCACGACGTAGGGGATGGCCGGGTGGAGGGCGATCGCGAGGTTGGCCGGAATCGTCCAGGGCGTGGTGGTCCAGATGACGATGCTCAGGGGCTTGTCCGCCGGCAGCCCGAACTTCCGGGCCTCGGCCGCCGGCACCGCAAACTTCACCCAGATGGAGGGGGAGACATGGTCCTGGTACTCGATCTCAGCCTCGGCCAGCGCGGTTTCGAAAGGGATGCTCCAATAGACCGGCTTTTTCGCGCGGTAGACGACACCCCGGGCGATGAAGGCGGCGAAAGTGCGGAGGATGTCCGCCTCATAGGCCGGGTCCTTGGTCTTATACTCATTCGCCCAGTCGGCCAGGATGCCGAGCCGCTTGAACTGGCCGCGCTGCTTGGCGATCCACTCCTCGGAAAAGGCGTCGCAGCGGGCGCGCAGCTCGTGGGTCGGGACGATCTCCCGCTTCTCCTGGAGCGCGCGCGAGACCTTCTGCTCGATCGGCAGGCCATGGCAGTCCCAGCCGGGCACGTAGGGAGTCCGGAAGCCGCGCATGGACTTGTACCGGAGGATGACCTCTTTCAGCGTCTTGTTCAGCGCCGTGCCGATGTGAACGTCGCCGTTCGTGAACGGCGGCCCGTCGTGCAGGACGAAGGCGGGGGCGCCCGCCCGGCGGCCCTGGATGCGGGCGTAGAGGCTGGTTTGTTCCCAGTGGGCGAGACGGCCAGGCTCCCGCTGCGCCAGATTGGCGCGCATCGGGAACTCCGTCTGCGGAAGCTGCAGGGTGTCTTTGAGGTCTTTCGCCATGGCGGAAGCCAGAGGAATAAAGGGGCGCCGAAGGTACGGCAAAGCCCCCGGGATACGAGGGAAAAAAGCTATCCGAGGGGATCGTAGGCGGCTGCTTTCTCCGCCAGGCGCTCCCCGCTCAGGATGCAATCCGCCACCGAGACCCCGTCGCGGGCGTGCCCGCCGATGAAGAACCCCGGATTCTTCTTTTCGCACTTGTTCATGGACTCGTTGAAGCGGACGTGGCCCAGGTTGTACTGCGGAATGGCCCGCGGCCAGTAGGCGTGCCGTTGGAAGACCGGCTCGCCCTTGACCCCCAGGAGGGCGCGGAGTTCGGGGGTCACCCGGGCCACCAGCTCCGCCGCCGGCAGCCGCGCGATCTCCGGCTGGCGCACCCCGCCGGCCATGACCGTCAGGGCCACGTGCCCCTCCGGGGCCCGGCCGGGGAAGCTGCTGGAGGAAAACACGACGCCGAGGAACGAGCGCCGCTCGCGGGGCGGCGCCAGCAGGCCAAAGCCGTCGAGGGGGTGAGCGACCTGGTCGCGGCGGTAGCCGAGGAAGAGCGAGGCCAGCGGCGCGTGGGGCAGGTCGGCCATCGCCGCCATCGGGCACACGTTGCGCTCGCCAAATTCCAGCCGGGCCATCGCGCTCGAGGGCTGGGCGCAGACGCCGGCGTCGAAGCCCTCGACCTGCCGGCCGCTGTCGTCGCTTTTGCTCCAGTCTTCGTCCGGCGAGCCCTCCCGCCCGCGCAGGTCCCGCCAGATCACCTGCCAGCGGGGCCCGGGCACCAGCGCCTCGACGCGCGCATGGAGCGCGATGACGTCGGCCGGCAGCTGGAGGACGAAAGCGTGCGTCAGGGTCTGCATGCCGCGCCGGAAGGAGAAGATCGCCGGCCGGGGGTTCTCGTGCTGCTTCTCGCACTGCCGCAGGCGATGTTCGTGGCCGCGGAGCAGGGAGCCATGCAGGTGATCGTAGTCCCACAGCCTGGGAAAGGCGTGCCGGGCGGAGAGCAGCTCGGCGTCGCCGGCGTAGATCCCGGCCGCCATGGTCTGGGCGATGACGTCCGCCGCCTCCCGGCCGCAGTGCATCCGGATGAATTCGGCGAAGCTGCAGTCCGGCGCCGTCGGCCGGCGGCGCCGGAAGAGGTCGCCCAGGAGGCGCAGCTTGCCCCAGGGCGTGAAGAGCCGCGAGAAGACCACCCCCGCCGGGGAATGTGGAACCGGAACGGCGCGGTTGCCACGCACGATGTAGCGGCGCTGGGCGGCCGGCGCCGTGTCCACGCGGGTCTGGTGGACGCTGATTCCGCGCATGACCATGGAGATCAGCGCGTTGTTTTCCCGCAGCGACTGCGGGCCGGATTCGACCAGCCAGCCGTCCTTCATCTCCGTCCGGATCACCCCGCCCAGCCGTCCGCTCTGCTCGAAGAGCCGCACGCTGTGCCCCATCTTCGCCAGGCGGTAGGCGGCGGCGAGCCCGGTCACCCCGCCGCCGAGGACGGCGACCTTCTTGGTCGAGGTATTAAAGGGGAGGGTCAGGGCCATGGCGCAGCGTTGCAGCGGCTAGCGCCACGCGACGACGGTCTCGGCCAGGGCCTCCACGCAAGCGATCTGGGCCTGGGGCAGGATGCCATGACCGAGGTTGAAGATGTGTCCGGGGTGGCCGCGCATCGCGTCGAGCAGCCGCCGGGTCTCCCGGCGGACCACCTCAGGCGAGGTGTTCAGGAGCGCGGGGTCAAGATTTCCCTGCACGGCCACGGGGCCGCCGGCGACGGCGGCGCAGGTGCGCGCGACCACCGGCAGCTCGGAGGTCCAGTCGACGCTCAGGACACGGACCCCGGATGCGGCCTGGGCGGCGTGGTGGGGCGACGTGCCCTTGGCGTAGAGGATCAGCGGGAAATCCCGCGGCAGCGCCGCGGCGATGCGGCGGATCCACTGCAGCGACGCGGCCCCATAGTCGGCCCCGGCGATCGCGCCGCCCCAGGAATCGAAGATCTGGATCGCGTCGGCGCCCGCCCGGATCTGCATCTGGAAATAAGCGATGAGGCTCTCGGTCAGCTTTTCGAGCAGCAGGTCGAAGGTGGGGCGGTCGGTGTAGAACAGCTCCTTGACCCGGCCGAAATCCTCCGAGCTGCCCCCTTCGACCATGTAGGTCGCGAGGGTCCAGGGGGAGCCGCCGAAGCCCAGCAGCGCCTTTTGGCCGCCTAGCTCCCGCTTCAGGAGCGCGAGGGCGTCACCCACATACTGGAGCCGCTCCGGCACGGCCTCCGCGGCCGCCAGGGCCTCGATCTGCGTCCGGCTTTCCAGGCGGTACTCCATGGCGATCCCGCCTTCGTCCCGGAAACGATACCCCTGCCCAAGGGCCTCGGGGATCACGAGGATGTCGGAAAAGAGGATGGCTGCGTCAAAGGGAAACCGGCGCAGCGGCTGGAGGGTGACCTCCGCCGCGAGAGCGGGGGTGCGCACCATCCCGAGGAAGCCATGCTTCGCCTTCAGCTCCCGGTACTCGGGCAGGTAGCGGCCGGCCTGCCGCATGACCCACAGGGGCGGCCGATCGAGGGGTTGGCAGGCGCAGGCGGCCAGAAAGCGTTCACGGCTGGTCATGGAGCTGACCATTGCCGCAAGTCACAGCCCAGGATGCAAGCCAGCGTGGAGCCGCGCCTCATGGTGACGGCCCCATTCCGGCCCAGTCGCGCGGGCGGAGGAAATCCTCCACCAGGCGGGCCTCGACGCTCCCCGCCGCGGGAGCCGGGGCGTATTCCCACCGCACCAGGGGCGGCAGGCTCATCAGGATCGACTCCGTCCGTCCGCCGCTCTGCAGGCCGAAGAGCGTCCCCCGGTCCCAGACCAGGTTGAATTCCGCATAGCGTCCCCGGCGGATCAGCTGGAAATGGCGCTCGCGCTCGCCGAAGGCGGTTTCGCGCCGCCGCGCGACGATCGGCTGGTAGGCCTGCAGGTAGGCCTCGGCCACGGCGCGGATCAGCGCCCAGCTGCGCGCAAAGCCCAGCTCGCTGAAGTCGTCGAAGAAGAGGCCGCCGACGCCGCGGGCCTCCTGGCGGTGCTTCAGGAAGAAGTACTCGTCGCAGGCCCGCTTGAAGCGCGGATAGAGCGCGGCGCCAAACGGCGCCACCGCGGCGCGCGCGGTCCGGTGCCAGTGCACCGCGTCCTCCGTGAACCCGTAATAGGGCGTGAGGTCGAAGCCGCCCCCGAACCACCAGAGGTCGCCGGCGGCGAAAAACCGCACGTTGGCGTGGCTGGTCGGCACGTAGGGGTTGCGCGGGTGGGTGACGATCGAGAGGCCGAGCGCCTCCCACGGCCGGCCCGCGAGCTCGGGCCGGTGGACCGTGGCCGAGGGCGGCAGCTGCGGGCCGCGCACATGCGAGAAATTCACCCCGGCCTTCTCGAAGACGGCGCCTTCGGCGAGGATCCGCGTGCGGCCCCCGCCGCCCTCCGCCCGTTCCCAGGTGTCCTCGCGGAAGCGGCCGCCGCCATCCTCCGCCTCGAGGGCGCCCGTGACCGCGTCCTGCAGCTGGAGCAGGCCGGCCTTGACCAGGGGGAGATCGGGCGCGTCGGCCATCTCAGGGAGAATGCCGGATGCCGCGCCGCTCGCGAATGTATTCCAAAATGCGGGCCGCGGCGCCGTACCGGGGGCTGCAAAGCAGCGAGGCCAGGAGGACCACGCCGAGGCAGAGGACGACGGCGGCTCCGCTGGCGATGCTCGCGTAGTAGCTCACGAGGATGCCGGCCGCCGAGCAGGCGAGGGCGATCGCGACGGAGGACGCCAGCAGCCAACCGAAGCGGTCGCACCAGAGGTACGCGCTGACGGCGGGCAGGAGGAACAGGCCGAGGGCCAGGACGACGCCCATGGTCTGCAGCGCCGCCACCAGATTGAGCACGGTCAGCGCCAGCACGCCGAAGTGCGCCAGCCCGCTGCGGCCCCCGGTGGCGCGGTGGAAGATCGGATCAAATGTCTCCAGCAGGATGCCACGGTAGAAAAGGACGAAGACGAGCACCGTGGCGCCGCTGGTGACGCCCGCGAGGCGCAGATCCGCGGCCGAGACGCCCAGGATGTTGCCGAAGAGGAAATGCTCCAGGTTCAGCCGGGTGGGCAGCCGGCTCAGGATCGCGACGCCCGCGCCGAAGAAGACGATGAAGAGCGAGCCGAAGGCGGCATCCTCCTTGACCCGCGTCAGCCGGCTGATCAGGGCGCTGCCCAGGGCGGTCAGCAGGCCGGCCAGGAGCGCCCCGAGAAAGAGGGCCGAGGTGCTGGGGCCGAAAAACAGGTAGGCGATCGCGATGCCCGGCAGCAGCGAGTGGGAGAGGGCGTCGCCCATCAGGGCCAGGCGCCGGAGCATGAGGACGCAGCCCAGCAGCCCCCCGCTCAGCCCCAGGAGCGCCGCCGACCCCAGCGCCCGCTGCATGAAGCCGTAGGCAAACGGCGCGAGAAGGAAATCGTGCGGGCTCATGGGGAATGCCCCGCGGGCGGGATCGGCGCGGCCGGGTCATGCACGCACTGCGCGCGCCGGAACGCCAGGTCGACATTGTGCTCCGTCAGGACGGTCTCGAGCGGCCCCGCCGCGATCAGCTGGGTCGCGAGGAGGAGGCCGTGGGAGAAGACCCGCCGCGCGAGGTCAAGGCCGTGGACGGCGGCGAGCACGGTGCGGCCCTGCGCCTCCCACGACCGGAGAATGTGGGTCAATTCCTCGACGGCGAAGAGGTCGAGCCCGGCGAACGGCTCGTCGAGGAGGAAGATGTCGGCCCCCTGCGCGAGCGCCCGGGCCAGGAAGACGCGCTGCTGCTGGCCGCCCGAGAGCTGCCGGATCTGGCGGTCGGCCACCGCGCCCAGGTCCAGTTCCGCGAGGGCGCGCTCCACCCGCTGGTGATCGTCCGGGCGGAGGCGCTGCCAGGGTCGCAGCGACGGGTAGCGGCCCTGCTCGACGACTGACCGCACGGTAATAGGGAAGTCCCAGTCGATGAGGTGCCGCTGCGGCAGGTAGGCGAGCCGCGGCAGGGCGTGCTCGGGATGCTGGTCGCCGATCCGGATCTCGCCGCGGGCCAGCGGGACCCAGCCCAGGATCGCCCGCAGCAAGGTGCTCTTGCCGGCGCCGTTGGGCCCGAGGATCGCCGTCAGGCTGCCGCAGGCAATGTCGACGCTGAGGTTTTCCAGCGCCGGCTGTCCGCGGCGGGCGCGGCCATAGGTGACGGTGACATCCCGGAAGCTGAGAATATGGTGGGCGCTCAACGCGGAGGGGTAAACTGGATCGCGGGCAGGGCGCCCGCCGGGGCCGGACGGGAGGGGGCGGAAAAACCGCCAGGTGCCGCCGGCACCGCGGCGGGGGCCGCCGCGGGGGCTGCCGGGGCCGCATGCAGCGGGCCCTCCGCGCCAAAGACGGGCAGCGTGGTGAAGCCGCGGTCAATCAGCTCGGCGACCTTCTGGTCCCGGCTGCGGGTGTCGGGGCTGCCCATCAGGACGACGATGATCCGGCGGCCGCCGCGCTGGGCGGTCGTGGACAGGCAGAAGCCCGCGCCGTTGGTGAAGCCCGTCTTGAGGCCGTCCACCCCGGCGATGCGACCCAGCAGGTGGTTGTGGTTGGTCATCTGGTAGGGCTGCATCCGCTGGGAGGCGCCGAAGGGCCGGGTGCGCACGGACGTGTACTTCAGGATATCGGTGTTTAGGAGCAGGTAGCGGCAAAGGAGCGAGAAATCCCGCGGGGTGGTGAGGTCGCCGTCGGCCACGCGGTGGCTGCGGACGGGCAGCCCGTTCGGGGTCCGGAAGGTCGTGTGGTTCATGCCCAGCTCGCGGGCCTTGGCGTTCATCCGCTCGACGAAGGCGGGCACGGAGCCGTGGCCTACCGCGTCGGCCACGGCGTACGCCGCGTCATTGGCCGAGGGGATCATCATGGCATAGATCAGCTCCTCGACCGGAAATACCTCCTTGGCCCGAAGCGCGACGTTGGTGCTGTCCCGCAGGCCCGCCACCTTGGCGTCCGCCGCCGTGATGGTGATCGGGGTGTGGATCGTCAGCCGGCCCGCGTGGATCTCGTCCTCGAGAATGGCAAAGGTCATCAGCTTGGTCATGCTGGCCGGCGGGCTCACCTCGTCGGCATTGTCGGCGAAGAGCACCCGTCCGGTCGACGCTTCCACCGTGATGGCGCCCTTGTAGGCCGGCACGCGCGCGGCGGCGAATCCGGCGCGGGGAAGGAGGGAAAGGACGGCGGCTACGAACGCGATACGCGGCAAGGACATGCACGAAAAGAAGGGCAATTCGTCAACGCGGAGCGAGTCGAAAGGAGCCGCCGGCGGAAACCCGGGCGGGCGCCGGGGGCAGCGGCCCCCTTTCCCCGGGGAGGCGGGGGCACGTAAATCGTGACATGGGGGCCGGAGCGCGGGATACTCCCGCCGCATGTCTGTTCCCTCGCTGAAGCTGAAGTCGAACGTCTCCGCCCGCGTCCTGGGCGGCCACCCGTGGGTGTTTGCCAATGAAGTCGAGTCGCTCCTGCCGGCCGACTGCGATGGCGAGGCGGTGGAATGCCGTGACCGGGCCAACCGCCTGCTGGGCACCGGCATCTATAACGGAAGGTCCCAGATCGTCTGGCGGCGGCTGACCCGCGAGCGCGCGGTCCTGGACGCGAATTACCTTCGCGGCGCCCTGCAGCGCGCCCTGGCGCGCCGGCTCCGTTTGTCCGGTGCGGCCGCGCCGGGCGAGACCCCGATCGTGCGGCGGCTGGTCTGGTCCGAGTCGGATGAGCTGCCCGGCGTGGTGGTCGACCAGTTCGGCGAGGTCCTGGTGGTCCAGATCCAGACCATGGCGATGGAGCGCCATTCCGCCCTGCTGGGCGACCTTCTGGCGGAATTCCAGAGCCCGACGGAAATCATCTTCCGCAACGACGCCCCGATCCGCCGGCTGGAGGGCCTGCCGCTCGAGGTTCACACCCGCTCCGGCAAGGATTGGGCGCCGCGCTGGGTCGAGATCGACAGCCTCGACTACTGGCTCGACCTGCAGGGCGGGCAGAAGACCGGCTTTTACCTCGACCAGCGCCCGCAGCACGCGGCCGTCGCGCGCTATTGCTCCGGGCAGCGGGTGCTCGACGCCTTCTGCAACCAGGGGCCCTTCGCCCTGCACGCGGCTCGCGCCGGGGCGACCGAGGTGCTGGGACTGGACAGCGCGGAGGACGCGGTGGACGCCGCCCGCCGGAATGCGGAGCGCAACCGGGCCCGGGCCGACTTCGTGGTCGCGAACGTCTTCGACTGGTTCAACGCCCCGCAGCGCAAGGACGAGCCCGCCTGGGACGTGATCATCCTGGACCCGCCGCCCTTCGCCAAGTCGAAGAGCGCCCTCGAGGGGGCCCTCCGCGGCTACAAGGAAATCAACCTGCGCGCGATGCAGCGGCTGGCGCCCGGTGGCGTGCTCGCGACCTACACCTGCTCGTATCACATGCATGACGCGGAGCTGCGGCAGGTCCTGGCCGAGGCGGCCGCCGACGCCCGCCGCCGGGTGACGGTCCTCGAGTGGGCCCACCAGCCGTCCGACCATCCCGTCCTGACGACCATGCCGGAGAGCGAGTACCTGCGCGGCTACATCCTCCGGGTCGAATAGCGGGTTCTCAGCGGTAATAGCGGACCCGGATCGCCGTGCCGTGCTGGAAAACCACCAGCGCGGTGGTCTGCCGGTAGCCCAGCGTGGCGTCCGGCACCGGATCGATTTCGGGAACCCCCTCGCTGCCGGGCGCCGGGGCAAAGCGGGGATTGCCGGCCGCGAGCGTGAAATAATACCAGATCCGGACCGGTCCGCTGCGGCTGCCCGGCACCGTGGGATCGTCCGGGTAATCCTGGATGGCGGAGGGCCTCCCCAGGGCCAGGTAGACCACGTCCTCGGTGTCGCCTCGGCGCGCGAGGCCGAGGCGGATTTCGCGCTGCCGGACCGGATCGAGCGCCGCGAAGGCGGCGGGCCGCTCGCGGATCCGGGCGGCGACGGAATGACAGCCGGCGAGCGCGAGGGCTCCCAGAATCACAGCCCAGGGAGTGAAGGCTCGATTCATCGCGGCACCTGACGGGCGCCAGGCTGGACCGGACGCGGGCGGGATGCAAGCCGGGGCGGGGGACCCGCGCCCGCAAAAAAGCCGCCCCGCGCAGGCGGGGCGGCCGAGAGGGGCCGGCGTCCGGTCCCGCCTACAGCTTGCCGCCGTAGATGGCGCTTTCGCCGAGCTCTTCCTCGATGCGGAGAAGCTGGTTGTACTTCGCGACGCGGTCGGTGCGGCAGAGGGAGCCGGTCTTGATCTGGCCCGCATTGGTCGCGACCGCGATGTCGGCAATCGTGACATCCTCGGTCTCGCCCGAGCGGTGGGAGATGACCGCGGTGTAGTCGGCATCCTGGGCCATCTCGACGGCGTCGAGGGTCTCGGTCAGGGAGCCGATCTGGTTCACCTTGACCAGGATCGAGTTGGCGGTGCCGGTCGCGATGCCCTTCTTGAGGAACTCGGTGTTGGTGACGAACAGGTCATCGCCGACCAGCTGCACGTGGTCGCCGATCGCGTCCGTCAGCAGCTTCCAGGTGTCCCAGTCGTTCTCGGCGCAGCCGTCCTCGATCGAAATGATCGGGTACTTGCTGACCAGCGAGCGGTAGAACTCGACCATCTCCGCGCCGGAGAGGGAGCGGTTGTCGGACTTCTTGAAGACATAGCGCTTCTTTTCCTTCACGTAGAACTCGGAGGCGGCCACGTCGAGGGCGAGGGCGATATCCTTGCCGAGCTTGAAGCCGGCGCTCTTCACCGCCAGCGCGATGGCGTCCAGCGCGGCCTCGGCGGAAGCGAGCTTCGGGGCGAAGCCGCCCTCGTCGCCGACGGCGGTGGAGAGGCCCTTTTCCTTCAGCACCTTCTTGAGGGCGTGGAATATCTCGCAGCCGTAGCGCAGGCCCTCGGCGAAGGTCCGGGCGCCGATCGGCATGATCATGAACTCCTGGAAGTCGATCGGGGCGTCGGAATGGGCGCCGCCGTTCATGATGTTCATCATCGGCACGGGCAGGACCTTGGCGTTCGGGCCGCCGATGTATTTGTAGACGGG
>CAIWXW010000042.1 GCA_903916755.1 uncultured Opitutaceae bacterium
CCCGAGGGCGCAGCGGTCCAGATTGCGAGATAGCGACTCCCGTCACGGAACGCTGAAATCACCGGTCGCGCGACCGCCGTCCGCGCCGGCGTTTGCTAGTTGAGCCGCACGATCGCAGCGTTCAACGCGCCGGCAAAGCTAACCCACAGGAGGTAGGGCAGCCAGAGCCACGCGGCCAGCCGGTCGATGCCGGCCAGGCCGGCTTGAATCCAGACCAAGAGTGCCCAAAGCACGGCTATGTCCGCCAGCGCCCAGGCTGGCTGTCGCAGGCCAAAAAAGAGCACTGACCACAATGCGTTCGCCACCAGCTGGGCGAAGTAAGCGGCCACGATCGGCCGGGCCGCCGGATGGCGGCTTCGCCAGGCCAGCCAGGCCGCCACGCCCATCAGGAGGTAGAGCAACGTCCACGCTGGACCGAACAGCCAGACCGGCGGATTCCAAGCCGGCTTGTGCAGCAGGGGGTACCAGGTGCGAACGCTAAGCGAGGTCGCCCAAGCACCTAGACTTCCTGCGGCAAAGGCGGAGGCAATGAATCCGGTGAGAGGCAACCAACGCGGGCGCGGGGCGGTTTTATTCATATGATTTCGATATCACTGCTTGCCGGGTGAGACGCGCGCGAGCGTGCTTCTGGCGTGGGCCAGGTCTTCGACTCGGCCAAAAGAGATCCAAGTCGCTCTCCTCCATTAGTTTTAAGGGATCTTTCGGCCGCCATGATCAGCTATGCCCGCCAGGCGGTTTCGGCTGAAACCGATGGGGCGTTCAGCTCCGAGCGCTCAGGACTGAGGCTGTGGCACGCGCGCAATCTTAGTGCGGTCGTAGCCCTGCCGCTCGACCAGTCCAAGGATGTGCGCGTAGTCGGTGTCGGAGAGCCGCCGCTCGCGGGCAAGAATCCAAAGGAGGCCGCGGCCCGGCGTGCCCACCACCGCCCAGCGGTAATCGGGATCCAATTCCAGAATCAGATAGGTGCTGGTCAGCGGCCAGACGAAGCGCACCTTCCATTCCGCATTGGTGGCCGTGTTTGTCACCCAGGCGGTGCCGTGCCAGCTTTTCTCGGGCGCACCCAAATCGCCCTTCCTAAACGTGAAGATGTTGTCCAGTCGTCCGTCGGGCCGCCGCGCGTAGGTGTCGTAGCTGGCCACCTTTCCCTTTTCCAGGAAATAGGGAATGTTCGCGATCACATACCAGCGTCCGAGGTAGCGGTCGAGGTCGACATGGTCGACGGTGCGCGGAGGAGGAGTCATGGTGGAGCAACCGGCGAGCAAAAGCGATGCGAGGGAGACCAGCGCGCACAGGGAGCGAAAAGAATGCACCCGTCACCCTATCGGCTTCGGGCACAAGCGCAACTCAGGCGGGATGCCGGGAGTGAAGCCGCGGCCTGCAAGCGGCTCGCCCCGGCAGGTCTCAATGGCCCGTGAACACGCCGATGGCATCGCGGACGGCGGCGGGGAGCCCATAGATATCGAGGGCGGTGATCAGGACGCACGAGGCCCATCCGGCCGTCAGCAGAAACCAACCGATCCGCTGCTCCCCCATCCTCCGCTTCGAAGCGGCAAAAGCCATCAGCGGAAACATCGCCAGGGGCAGCTGGATTGCCAGAACCACCTGACTCAACGTCAAGAGATCGGTCACGCGGTTGTCGCCGCGGATCCCAATCAGGATGATTGCCGGGGTGATGGCGCAAATCCGGGTAATGAGGCGACGCGCCCATGGAGAAATCCGCCAATGCATGAATCCCTCCATCACAACCTGGCCGGCGAGGGTGCCTGTAATCGTGCTGCTTTGTCCGCTGGCCAAAAGCGCCACCGCGAAGAGCAGGCTCGCGGCGACGGTGCCGAGCAGCGGGGCCAAAGTAACATAAGCGACCTGGATCCAGTCGGCGTCAGGGTTGAATGCGACCACCTTCCCCGATGCGAGCGTCACCCGGTCGTGTCCGAAGAAGACGACAGCCGCCAGGACCAGGATCGCGGCGTTGATGAAGAACGCCACGGACAGCGCCACGACCGTGTCGATGGTGTTGAAGCGCAGGGCGCGCTGCACGGAAGCGCCATCCTTGGAAAAATTCCGCGACTGCACCAAGGCGGAATGCAGATACAGGTTATGGGGCATGACGGTGGCCCCAATGATCCCAATCGCGATATAAACGAGGTCCTTGCTGCGAAAGAAGGCCGGGAGGCTGGGCGCGAAGAGCCAGCCGCCCATTTCAGAAAAGCTCGGCTGGGTCTGGGGCAGGACGAAGATTTCGATGAGATAGCAGACGCCAATCGTGGTAATCAGAACCAGGATCACCGCCTCGATCACGCGCATGCCGAATCGCTGGAGTGACAAAAGCAGGACGACATCGAACGCGGTGATATCTGCCAGACGATCCGCCTCCAGCTGATCAAGATCGGCACCGCCATCGAGCGGAAGCTCACCCTCGTGCGTCTTCACTTCAGTTCCACTCACCCGCTCCAGGCCATCTTCGCCCACGCCGCCCGCCCTCTCGTCCCGCCGTGAAGGTAACGTAGGGTTTCTTTCGCACATTTTTCTGGCTGGACAGAGTCGGAGCAAAACCCGACTCCGATCATGCCTGACGATATGATAACCAGCGAGATGCCCACGAGCGCCGCGACTGAGACCGCGGCGCGTTCCACCAAGCCTTTGGGCGAGGTGATCCAGATCGATCACAGCGTCGTGAAGAAGCACCTCGATGAGGTGGTGCGCTCGACGGTCGAGGAGACGCTCAACGCCATGCTCGATGCGGAGGCGGACCTGCTCTGCAAGGCCAAGCGGTATGAGCACTCCCCGGACCGCGTGGACACGCGGGCCGGCCACTATGAGCGGCAGCTCCACACCAAGGCCGGTGAGGTGACGCTCAAGATGCCGAAGCTGCGCAAGCTGCCCTTCGAGACGGCCATCATCGAGCGGTACCGCCGACGCGAGACCGGCGTTGAGGAGGCGATGCTGGAGATGTACTATGCCGGGGTATCCATGCGCCGGGTTGAGGACATCACGGAGGCACTTTGGGGCACGAAGGTGAGCCCGAGCACGGTCAGCGACCTAAACCAGAAGATCGCCGGCCAGATCGAGCAGTGGCGCCACGCGCCGATCGAGGGAGAGTTCGCCTACGTTTTCCTGGACGGGATCTGGCTGAAGCGCAGCTGGGGCGGCGAGGTAAAAAATGTGAGCGTGCTGGTGGCCATTGGCGTCAACCAGGATGGATTCCGCGAGGTCCTGGGGGTCGCGGAGGGGACCAAGGAGGATAAGGCCTCCTGGCAGCGTTTCCTGCGCTATCTGAAGGACCGGGGATTGAAGGGCGTGAAGCTCGTGATCGGCGACCGCTGCCTGGGCCTGGTCGAGAGCCTGGGCGAGTTCTTCCCGGAGGCCGCGTACCAACGCTGCGTCGTCCACTTTTACCGCAACGCCTGGTCGTACGTGCCCTCGACCAAGGTCCGGCTCGTGGCCGCCATGCTGAAGGCGATCCACGCCAGCGAGGACCGCGCGGCCGCGCGCCAGAAGGTGACCCAGGTCGTCGCCAAACTCCGAGAGCTGAAGCTCGGCGCGGCCGCCGACTTCATCCAGGGCAACGCCGAGGAGACCTTCAGCTACTACGCCTTCCCGAGCGAGCACCAGCGCTCGATCCGGACCAATAACCCCCTCGAGCGGATCATGCGCGAGATCCGGCGCCGTACCCGCGTCGTCGGCGCCTTCCCCGACGGCAACAGCGCCATGCTGCTTGTCTGCGCACGACTCAGGCACATCGCCGGCAAAAACTGGGGCACCAAGCGCTACATGGACATGAGCCGGCTCGCCCACGTTTCCGACGAGCAGACCGAAACCGAGAGCGCTTAAATCACCAGTCGACTCGGTTCAGGGAAGGGGGCGGCTTCGCCTCCCCCTTAAACCCCCTCCCTTATTTTCCGATAGAGAACCAAACCTTCCTCCGACTCTGCTACGCCAAACAGAATGTGCGAAAAATCCTAGACACTACCGCCGTGAATGACGGCCCAGGGCGTGGGGGTAAGGGGGCAGTGTCGAATCCCATATAGAATCCGCTCCCTTCGGCCGG
>CAIWXW010000043.1 GCA_903916755.1 uncultured Opitutaceae bacterium
GGGCCGCTGGGTCTACTACACCGTTTACTCGCTCCTCATCCTCTTCTTCAGCTATTTCTGGGTGTCGGTCATGTTCAAGCCGATCCAGATCGCCGATGACCTGAAGAAGTACGGCGGCTACGTCCCCGGCGTGCGCCCCGGCGAGCCGACCGCGCAGTTCCTCGACTTCATCATGACCCGGCTGACCCTGGCCGGCGCGATTTTCCTGACCCTGATCGCGGTCATGCCCAACATCGTCGAGTTCAAGCTGAACGTCCCGCAGCAGGTGGGTTACTTCTTCGGCGGCACGGGCATGCTGATCACGGTCGGCGTCATCCTGGACACCATGCGCCAGATCGAGACCTTCCTCCTGCAGCGGCACTACGACGGCTTCCTCAAGAAGGGGCGAGTCCGCGCCCGCAGCGCCAATCCCGGGCAGGGGTCCACCGGCGATGCCCTGGCGATCGACGCGGTCATGAAGATCGTCTGGCCTCTCGTTGGCATGTTCCTCCTGGGCATGGCGATATGGGCCTACCGGACGTTCTCCAAATAAGTTCTTTACTCCGGTGGCCACGGTCGCCATCAATAGACCCTTTTCGTCGATTGGCGCAGCCGCCAGATCGAAGCTACTCTTGCTCGGTGCCACTGATTTCCACGGGGAAGATCTCCTGCGCCGGGCCCGTTCTTTGCACATTGAGCACGTCTCTTCCGTTGGCCTGATGCAACGGGGGATTTCGCGCCGCCCCGGGATGGGGGAACCCATCTTAGCGCTCACGCGCCGGTGGTTCTTCGCGCGCAAACCTGATGCGGGATTTGTCCTCACCGACTTCCCGGCTACGTTGCTCCAAGCTCACGTGTTCGACGAATGGCTCGACGCCCGGGACGAAAGTCTCGATGCGGTGTTGGCCGGTCCCGGTGCTCCCGCGGACGTCGTCGCCCACTACCGCGGCCTCGGCCTCACCGCCGACGTCGCTCCCCCGTTCTTCCTCCCGCTTGCGCCGGAGGCCGTGGCGGGGGGCCCCTGCTCTTCATGATACGCAGCAAGAGCCGGGAGGAAATCACCCGGATGCGGGAGGCCTGCGCGATCGCCGCCCAGGTGCTCGCCACTTTGCAGCCTCTCGTTCGTCCGGGCATCACCACACAAGACTTGGACGAAGCCGGCCGGGACGCCATGAAGCGCCTCGGGGCTCGCAGCGCCTGCTACGGGTACCAGCACAACGCCCGCCGCTATCCGGCGCACACCTGCATCTCGGTCAATGAGGAAGTGGTCCACGGGATCCCCTCGTTCCGCCGCATCCTCCGCGAAGGCGACATCGTTTCCCTCGACATTGTCGTCGAGTACAACGGTTTCATCGGCGACAACGCCGTCACCGTCCCGCTGGCGCCGATCACCCCCGACCTGGAGCGCCTGCTCCGCGTCACCCGCGAGGCCCTCGACGTCGGCGTCCGCGCCGCGCAGGTCGGCCACCGCATCGGCGACATCTCCCACGCGATCCAGGCCTACGTCGAAAGCCATGGCTGCAGCGTCGTCCGCGACATGGTCGGCCACGGGGTCGGCGCCACGATGCACGAGCCCCCGGAGATTCCGAACTTCGGCCGCCGCGGGACCGGCGAGAAGATCAAGCCCGGCTTCACCCTCGCCATCGAGCCGATGGTGAATCTCGGCGGCTACCGGACCAAGACGCTGGCCGATGGGTGGACGGTCGTCACCGCCGACGGCTCCCCCTCCGCTCACTTCGAACATACCGTCCTCACGACCGACGCCGGCCCGGAGATCCTCACGCTCCCGCCCGCCTGACACCCCTTTTCCCTTTCCGTCTCATTTATTCGCCCGCTATCAGCCCTCATTCCTAAACCAACATGCCTCGCCTTCTCGGTGTAGAAATTCCCGCGAAAAAGAAAATCGCGTACTCCCTCCGTTATATTTTCGGCGTCGGCCCGACGCGCGCCGACCAGGTCGTCAAGGAAGTCGGCCTGGATCCGGACATGCGCGCCCAGGACCTGACCGAGGAGCAGCTGAACAAGATCCTCAACGTCATCACCGAGCACAAGTGGGTGGTCGAGGGTGACCTCCGCCGCGAACACGCCGCCAATCTCAAGCGCCTCCAGGCCATCAACTGCTACCGGGGCATCCGCCACCGCCGCAGCCTGCCGGTCCGCGGTCAGCGCACCAGCACCAACGCCCGCACCCGCAAGGGGCCCCGCAAGACCGTGGGCGTCACCAAAACCAAGGAATAATCTCTCATGGCCGACGAGTCCGCACCTAAGAAGGAGAAACCCTCCAAAACCGCCCCCCAAGAGGGCGCCCCTGCCGCTGCCAAGGCGGAAAAGAAGCCCCGCGCCCCCAAGGCCGCGGCTGATGACGCCACCGCCGGCGCCGCCCCCGCAGGCGACGCGGCGCCCGCCGCTACCGCCAAGGAGGCCGCCCCGGCCGCCAAGGTGGAGATGGTCGGCGGCGTGGCCAAGCAGCCCACGGCCGAAGATCTCCTCAAGGAGGAGCTCGGCACGATCAAGGTCCGCAAGGCCAAGGGTTCCAAGAACGTCACCTCCGGGGTGGCCAACGTTCTCGCCTCCTTCAACAACACGATCGTCTCCATCACCGACCACAAGGGCCAGGTGATCGCCTGGTCCAGCGCCGGCAAGTGCAACTTCCGCGGCTCGCGCAAGTCCACCGCCTACGCCGCCCAGGTCGTGGCGCAGGACGCCGCCCGCAACGCGATGTCGCACGGCCTCAAGGACGTCGTCATCCGCGTCTCCGGTCCCGGCCTCGGCCGCGACAGCGCCATCCGCGCGCTTCAGGCCATCGGCCTCGATATCACATCGATCATCGACGTGACCCCCATTCCTCACAACGGCTGCCGGCCGCGCAAGCGCCGCCGGGTCTAATTCCACCCTTCATCCTTTTTCTTTCCTAACATGGCTCGTTATCTCGGTCCCGGCACCCGCATCAGCCGGCGCTTCAACCAGCATATCCTCGGCTCGGGCAAGGCGCTGGAGCGCCGCAATTATCCCCCTGGCCAGCACGGTCCCAAAAGCCGCCGCAAATACAGCGAATACGCTGTCGGCCTGAACGAAAAGCAGAAGCTGCGCTACGCCTACGGGCTGCTCGAGCGCCAGTTCCGCCGCATGTTCGAGATCGCCAAGCGCGAGCGCGGCGTGACCGGCGAGCGCTTCCTGCAGCTGCTCGAGACCCGTCTCGACAGCGTGATCTATCTGCTGGGCTTCGCCAAGAGCCGCGCGGCCGCCCGCCAGTTCGTCAACCACGGGCACATCCGCGTCAACGGCCACAAGGTCGACATCGCGAGCTACAATGTGCAGCCGGGCGACGAGATCGAGGTGAAGAACACCCCGGCCTCCCGCCAGATGGCGACCCGCAACCTCGAGGAGAACCGCATCCGGACCGTTCCGGGCTGGCTCTCGCTCAATGCCGAGCAGTTCAAGGCGGGAGTCGTCCGCCTTCCCAACCGCGACGAGATGGACCAAAACATCAACGAGCAGCTCATCGTCGAATTCTATTCCCGTTTCTAATCCCGCTATTTCCCTCCCATGCCCAAACGCCTCGGAAAGTTCGAACTCCCCAACAAGCTCACCAAGGTCGAGGAAGGCTCGTCGCCGACCTTTGCCAAGTTCATCGCTGAGCCCTTTGAAGCGGGTTACGGTCACACCATCGGCAATTCGCTCCGCCGCATCCTCCTCAGCTCGATCGAGGGCGCAGCCATCACTTCGGTCAAGATCGACGGCGTCAACCATGAGTTCCAGAGCATCGACGGCGTGGTCGAGGACGTCACCGACGTCGTGCTCAACCTGAAGAAGGTCCTCCTGATTTCGACCAAGCGCGACACGATCAACCTGCTGATCAAGGTCAACAAGGCCGGCGCGGTCACCGCGGCGGACATCCAGGCCGACGCGAACATCACGGTGGTCAATCCCGACCAGCTGATCTGCACCCTCGACTCGAAGCGCTCCTTCGAGGCCGAGATCGAGATCAAGACCGGCCGCGGCTACTACCCGGGCGAGCAGAACAAGAAGGAGGAGCAGGCCATCGGCGTCATCCCGATCGACTCGCTCTTCTCGCCGGTCAAGCTGGTCA
This sequence comes from uncultured Opitutaceae bacterium, assembly GCA_903916755.1. GTDB lineage: Bacteria > Verrucomicrobiota > Verrucomicrobiia > Opitutales > Opitutaceae > Palsa-1447. Next base: position 4,070 of record CAIWXW010000043.1, read on the forward strand.
AGTACGCGGTGGAGAACACCCGCGTCGGCCAGATCACCGACTACGACAAGCTGATCCTCGAGGTCTGGACCGACGGCCGCATCACCCCGGACGACGCCCTCA
>CAIWXW010000044.1 GCA_903916755.1 uncultured Opitutaceae bacterium
CGCCGGGGCGCCGGTGGGGGGCGGCGCCGCGCGGCGCGCGGCCCGCCAGGCCTCCGTGGCGGCAATGGCCGCCTCCGGGTTCTCCGAGTGCGGGACGTGCTGGAAGTACCAGTCCTTGCGGAAGTCGCTATGGCCGATGACGAAATTCACGTCGTGGGGGAAGAGCTGCGCGTAGACCAACCCCATGCCGTCGTGGAAGTAATCGTCGCCCTTCAGGAATTCGGAGGCGTTGCGGTTGGGAATCCCGATGTCCCACAGCTGCCGCCCGCGCCGCACCGGCGTCCAGGCCAGCCGGCCGAGGTCGAGGGCCTGTCCGGCCGCGACTGTGACCTCCGCCTGCGCATATTCCCCGAGGACGCCGTCGGCGATCGCGTGCAGGGTATAGCGGCCGGGCCGCACCTGCGGGATGGCGAAGTGGCCATCGTCGTCGCCCCAGACCCAGAACTCATAATGTTTGGCGTCCGTCATCCAGGTGATGTCGGCGGGCGTGTTGCCCGCGGCGGCCCGGTTCGTGGTCACGTGGTAGTCGGGATGCGCCAGGCCCACCCGCAGGCGCGACATGCCGGCCGACGGCATGAGGGGATCGGTCAGGACCAGCTGGCCGGTGACGGTGCCGCGCTCGTTCCGATGGGGGTAGTCGACCCCGCTGACCCAGTCGTAGGGCCACTTGGCCTTTTCCCGGTCGGCCTGCGCGATCGCGTCCCGCCAGAGCGCCTCGGGCGCGGCTCCGGAATTCACATAGATCAGGAAGGGTCCGATGACCTTGGTCCAGTGCTCGGCCGCCGCGACATCGACCGAACTGCCGCCATAGTGGCTGCTCCGCCAGTAGTTGAGGATCACCGGCGCGGTCACGCGGTTCGTGTCGCGATGGCAGAGGAACTCCACCTTGGTCGGGCCACCGCTCAGGTACTCGACGGAGGGGTTGACGATGAAGCAGCCGATACTCCGCGTCGAGCTGGCCCAGCCGAACGCGGGATGCTCGAACTGCACCGAGGTGTAGTTGTACTTGTCGTCGCCGTTGCGCTCGAGTTCCGGCGGATAGGGCAGATGGTGATGCGCGTCGATCAGCATCCAGTCGAACACGTCATTCAGCTTCAGGCCGAAGCGCGCCTCGCCCAGAGTGGTGGAGGCGTAATCCGCGGGATGCTCGAAGGTGCAGTAGGTGTAGAGCCCCGAGTCGCCTCGCCCCAGGGTGTAGCGGATGTCGATGTCGGAGATGAACTCGCCCTGCCGGGCCCCCGGCCCGGTGCCCATCTTGCGCCCATGGGAGATGCCCTTGACCGAAACCTCCGCGCGCTCGCCGCCATTGGCCTGCGGATCGATCGTCACCCGCGCCAGGGCATCGCCGGTGCCGCGCGGGCCCATCGCGTCGTGCGACCAGAAGCCATACTGGTGATCGGTCATGCCCCGGTTCAGCCCGTTGGGATTGTCGCCGGGCGGGTCCCTCCGCAGGTCCGGCTGGCCGTCGCTGCCCTCGATGGTGGCGAGCACCTCCAGGCCGTGGTAGCGCAGCGCGACCAAGTCGCCGGAGCTTTTGGCCACGATCGCCGTGACCACGCCATTATCGAGGATGAAGGTGTCGGCATCCTGCCGCAGGGTCACGTCGGCGGGGGCCGCCGCGGGCTGGGCCGTGAGCCCAAAGGGGGTGAGGCTGGAGAGGGCCAGGGCGCAGAGGAACGAGGCCGGGGCGAGAGGAAGGCGCATGGGGTGGGAAGGGGCCGGCGCGAACGGTTCAGGGGTGGGCGAGCATCCAGGCGACCGCGCGCTCCTGGGTGGCGTTGGGCAGGCGCGCGTAGTCATAGGGCTCGTCCAGCCCGAGGCTTTCGTCCGCCCCGTAGAGCGCGTAGACTTGGCGCGCTTGCGCGACGGCGGCGCGCACGTCGGCGGGGTTGGCCTCGCGGTCCATCTGGGGCTGGACCACCAGGACGGGCCGCGGCGCGATCAAGCCGATCAGATCCTGATAGTCGTAGGGGATCTGCGCCTCATGGCCGACGAAGAAGCCGAGCCGCGGCATCAGCCCCCGCTGCTCGCTGAACCGGGCGACTCCGCTCGTGCCCCGGTCGGCGGTGTCGGTGCGCAGGGGCGTGAAGGCCGCGATCGCGACGACCGCCCGCACCCGGGCGTCGAGGGCCGCGGTGTAAAGGGCGACCGTGCCGCCGAGGGTGTACCCGAAGAGCGAGATGCGGCTGGCGTCGACGGCATCGTCCTTGGCCAGGGCATCGATCGCGCTGCGCGCGTCCTCGACCATCCGGCCCATCTGCGACCAATGGGGGTAGCGGTCGTAAAAGGACGCGCTCTCCGCCATCCGGCTGCCGAAGCCGCTCTGGTCATAGGCCAGGACAGCGTAGCCCGCCTTCACCAGGGCCAGGATGGGATGGAGGTCGCGGCGGTAGACCCACATGTAGCCGAGGGGGTAGCTGAAGCCGTGCAGCCAGATGACGGTCGGCAGCTTCTGGCCCTTGGTCCGATGGGCGGGCAGAAAAAGGTCGCCGGTCAGGTTGATCCCGAACCGCAGCTTGCGCGATTCGACCTGGTTCTTTTCCGGTTCGACCCAGCCGAATTCCGGACCGCCGCGGGAGATGACCCAGGCCGGCACGTCCGGCCCCAGCTGTCCCGGATTGCCGAGCGTCCCCAGCGCGACGACGGTCGGCCCCGGGGCCGGCCCGCGGCCGGGCCGGCCCGGGAACGGGCTGCGGCCCGCGAAGGCCGCCATGGTCGGCGGGGCTTCGCCCAGCATCCAGGTCACGCGGGCGCGGATCGCCGCGGCCTGGCGGGCCCAGCCGTCGGGCGTGCGGAGCGGCCCCTGGTCGCCGGCGAGGATATCCGCCGCCGGGGCCGGGAACCGGGCGAGATCGACGGTCTCTCCGCTCTGCCGGCGCCACGCGGCGTAGTCCCAGGGAAACAGGAAGCTGTTCACCCAGACGCGGCGGGAGCGCCCGAACTGGATGTCGAGCCAGTCCAGGTCCAGCTCGGCATCGTTCGCCCCATGGAAGCCTGGAACCCGCATGAGGCTGAGGCCGTCCGGGCGGCCGAGGAGCTGATAGACCGGCAGCGCGGAGTGATAGGTCTGCTCGCTGCCCCAGGAGTTCGAGACCTCGTCATTGAGCCCGTATTCCATCAGCACCGGGCGCGGGGCGATCAGGGCCACGAGCGAATTGCCGTCGACCGGCAGCCGGTCCTCATGGCCGGCGAAAAAGCGCAGGCGCGGCGCAAACCAGGTCGGAAACATGCGCGTGGTGGTTTCGATGCCCTCGCCTGTGCCGCGCTCGCCGGCGATCCGCCACGGCAGGATGCCGCCGACGCCCGTGCTGCCCGCGATCAGCGCCGCGATGCGTTCGTCGATGGCGGCGGCGATCGTCGCCATTTTGCCGTCGCGCGAGTATCCAAACAGGGCGACGCGCTTGGGGTCGACCTGCGGCAGGGTGGCAAGGTAGTCGAGGACGACATGCACGGACCAGGCCCGCCGGGGCAGGGTGGCAAAGTCATTTGCCGGGTACACCTGCGCGAGCGGATCCGCATCGTCCATCCGGTCGTTGCCGGCAAACGCAACCGAGACATACCCGCGCCGCAGGAGGATCGGTTCCCAGGCGCCCGCGACGCCGGCCGCCGAAAGATCGGGATGGATCAGGGCGGGGAAGGGCCCGGGACCATCGGGCATCGCCACGGCCACGCGCACCGAACCCCGGTTGCCGGGCCCAAACTCGAGCCGGAGGTTGCGGATCAGGTAGCCCGGTCCGCGCGTTTCGCCGAGGACGACGGCCCGCCCCAGGCCCGGGGGAGCGGGAAACGAGCCGGTCACATAGTGCTCGAAGGCCTGAAGGATCTCCGCGCGGCGCCCGGGCCAGTCGGCGGGTGATCGCACCCGCGAGCCATCGGCTTTCACCAGGGGATCCGGCAGGCCGTTGACGCGGGGCAGGGCGTCGAAGTCGGGCGGCAATTCCCCGCTGGCCCGCTGCCAGGCGGTCCATTCCGGATCGTCCGGCAGGGTCTTGAGCATCCAGTCCACATAGGTGCGGCGCTCGGCGGGGGACATCGCATGGGCGGCGGCCGAGACAGCGACGAGGCAGGCCAGAAACGCGAATCGTGTCAGCATGGGGGTGACCGCTAGACGCAGACGGCGGGCAAACCGACCGCGGCGAAAGTGGGGGCGGTTTCGTTTTTTGCTTACCCACGCCCGCCGGGCGGATAGAACGCTCCGACCCCCCGTCCGAACCCCGCCCGCCTCCCCTCATGCCCGACCTCAGCCGCCGCCATTTTCTGAAATCCTCCGCTCTCGCGGGAGCCGCTCTGACCTTCGGGGAAATGGACCTCCGGCCGGCCCGCGCCGACGGGCCCAAGGGAGCCGCCCCGTCCCCCGCCTGGGCGGACCGGCCGATGCGCTGGTCCCAGCTCACGCTGGTCGAGAACGACCCCGGCCGCTTCAGCCCGAAGTTCTGGCTCGAATACTTCAAGCGAATCCGGTCCGACGCGGTTTGCCTGAGCGCCGGCGGCTGCGTGGCCTACTATCCGACGACCGTGCCGTATCACCACCGCAGCGCCTGGCTCGGCGACAGCGATGTCTTCGGCGAGCTCGTGGCCGGCTGCCGCGAGCTCGGGATGGTCGTGGTCGCGCGGACCGACCCGCATGCCACCTACGAGGACGCGAAGACGGCCCACCCGGATTGGATCGCGGTGACCGCGGACGGCCAGCCCCGCCGCCACTGGGCCTCCCCCGAGATGTGGGTCACCTGCGGGCTCGGGCCCTACAACTTCGACTTCATGACCGACGTGACGAAGGAGATCGCCGCCCGCTACCCCGTGGACGGGATCTTCGTCAACCGCTGGGACGGCTCGGGCATGTGCTACTGCGAGCACTGCCGCGCCAATTTCAAGGCGGCCACCGGCCATGACCTTCCGCGCACCAGCGACCCGCGCGATCCCGTCCGCCGCAGCTTCGAAACCTGGCGCGAGGAGCGGCTATTCAGCCTATGGGGGCGCTGGGACGGCGCGGTGCGCCAGATCAACCCGGATTCCTGTGTCGTGCCAAACACGGGCGGCGGCGCGAGCTTCCCGCTCGACATGGTCCGGGTGGGCGAACTCGCGCCTTCGCTGATTGCCGACCGCCAGGCCCGCCACGGGCTCATGCCGCCCTGGGCCAATGGCAAGAGCGGGAAGGAATTCCGCGCCACGCTCGGACGCAAGCCGGTCATCAGCTGCTTCAGCATCGGCCTGGAGGAGGCGTATCGCTGGAAGGATTCCGTGCAAAGCCCCGCGGAAATCCGGCTCTGGGTGGCCGATGGCGTGGCCAATGGCACCCGGCCCTGGTTCACGAAATTCGGAGGCACGATCAATGACCCCCGCTGGCTCGAGCCGGTGGCGGAGATCTACAACTGGTGCGCCGCGGCGGAGCCCTACCTGCGCAACGAGCGGCCGCTGGCCCGCGTCGCAATCGTGTATTCGCAGCAGACCGCCCGTTATGCCGGCGGCCGGCGGGGCGGCGCGGAAAGCTCCGAGGATGCCGCCCTCGGCTGGTACCAGGCGCTGATCGAGGCCCGCATCCCCTTTGAGATGGTGCATGAGGGGCGGCTCGACGCGGAGCACCTGGCTCCGTTTCAGACGCTCATCCTGCCTGACCTGGTGGCCCTCTCCGACGCGCAATGCGACCAGCTGCGCGCCTTCGTGGCGCGCGGCGGCGGGCTGATCGCGACCTCCGAGACTTCCCTGCAGAACGAGCGGGGCGAGCTGCGGCGCGATTTCGGGCTGGGCGATCTCTTCGGCGCCCGCTGGGGCGGGCGCACCGAGGGGCCGATGCACAACGCCTATCTGCAACTCGAGCACGCCGCCTTTCCGGATCACCCGCTGCTCGCGGGCCTGGCGGACGCGCCCCGGATCATCCACGGCGTCTGGCGGGTCGAGGTGGCGGCGACGGGCCCGTCCGCGGCTTCGCCGGTCACGCTGATCCGTTCCTATCCCGACCTGCCGATGGAGAAGGTGTACGCGCGCCAGGCCCCGAGCCACGTGCCGCAGGTCTTCCTCCGCGAGCTGCCGGGCGGGGGCCGGGTGGCCTATTTTCCCTGGGACATCGACCGCACCTACTGGGAAATCCTCGGCGTCGACCACGGCCAGCTGCTGCGCAACGCGGTGGCCTGGGCGACCCATGAGCCGGTGCCGGTGGCGGTCACCGGTCCCGGCCTGGTCGAGGTCACCTACTGGCAGCAGCGGCATTCGCTGACGGTGCACCTCGTCAACCTGACCAACCCAATGATGATGAAGGGACCGCTCCGGGAGGTGCTGGCGCTCGGCGAGCAGCGCCTGCGCGTCCGGCTGCCGGATGGCCTCCAGGCCCGCCGCGTCCGGCTGCTGGTGGGGGGCGGCGCCGCGGCCTTCCAGCAGGCCGGCCCCTGGGTCACCCTGGCGGTCCCTTCGATCTCCGTGCACGAGGTGGTCGGCATCGATGTGTGATCCCGCGCGGAGCGCCGGATGAGTGCCGCCCTTTCGTCCGTTGGGCCCCGGCTCCGATGCGGCGGGATCGCGCTCCTGCTCCTCCTCATTGGCCTGGTGCCGGCATCGCCCTACCTGACGAGCCGGGCCGTGGGCTCGGGGGAGGCCTTTAACTACAGCCTGGCGCTGGCGGACGCGGTCAGCCAGATGCGGGCGGGGATCCTGCCGCCCCTGGTGGGCCAGACCCCCTATGCATTCAACGGCCGGATCCATCCGCTGCGCAATGCCCCGTACATGTTCTACCTGGGGGGAATGCTTGATCTGCTCTCCGGGCATCGGCTCACGTTCTGGGAGCTGCAGAACTTCTCCCTGGCCTTCAGCCTGATCGGGGCGGCCTTCGCCTGCTACTTCGGGCTGCGGTGGGGCACCGGCTGCGGGCGGGCCTGGGCGCTCGCGCTGGCGGCGGCCTACGCCTGGTGTCCGGGCCTCCTGGTCGCGGCGCACGCCCATGACCTGTTCATGACGGTGCATGCCAGTCCCTTCCTGCCGCTGGCGCTCGGCGCCTGCGCGCGCCAGGCGTGGAAGCCAGCCCGGCAAAATGACCTTCTCCTGGCGGCGGCGCTGGCGGCGGCGTGGCTCGCGCATCCCCCGGTGGCGCTGTGGACGACGGCGGCGGCGGCGCTGGTGCGTATGGCGCTTTTCGCGCGCCAGCCCTCCGTCCGGTCGGCGGCGGGGCTGGCAGGGGCGGCCGTCCTTTTCTTCGCGCTGGCGGGCTTTGCCTTTGTGTCCGCTGCGTCGGTCGGCCACGATCTCTCGCTCCTCGCGGCCGGCGGCGCCTTCAAGCAGGATTTCGCGCGGACCGTCGTCGCCAACCTGCGCGAGGCCTTCCCGGCCGTGCTCCGGCCGGTCTCCGTCCAGGTGCGGGACCTGGGCAACATGCAGCTGGGATACGCGCATTGGCTGCTGCTGGGCCTGGCCGCGGCGGGATTGGCGCGCGGCCGCTGGGATGGGCGCAAGGTCGCCGTCCTCGCGCTCGTGGCCTGCAGCGTGATCCTGCTGCTCCTCTGCCTGCCGGTGCCGGGGCTGACCTATGGCCTCTGGGTTCATCTCCCGCCGTCCGTCCATCTGCTGACGAACATCTGGCCGATGCAGCGGCTCTACCTCGTGGCGGCGGCACTGGTGGTGTTTGCGGCGGCCCTCACGCCGGTGGAAGCGGTCGGCCGCGGCGTGGCGGCCGCGGGCCTGGTCGCCGGCCTCGCTTGGACGCTGGCGGAAACCCGGCCCTTCCTCGCCGCCGGTTTCGCGCTGCGCGCGTCCCCCGCGGAGACGGCCGCGAGCCATCACGCCGAGAACATTGATCTTTCGCCCACCTCCTACGCGTTTTTCGGGATGCCCCTTGATTTTACGAGCGGCACGGTGGACCCGGCCCTGCGCCTCCACGTGATCGATGCCCCGGCGGGCCAAATCGTCACTGATTACAGCCAGTCGTTTCTCGACCATGCGCGGGTCGTGCAAACCGGGATTTTCCGGCGGGTTTCGGCGACGAGCGAGATCCTGACGCCCACGCTGACCCTGCAGCCCGGAAAGCACTACCTCCTCGATTTTGATTTCCGGACGGAGCCCCTGAATCTCTACCTGCGGTTCGATGGCGTGCGGATGGCCCGAAGCTACCGGCTGCCGGACGCGGGCGGCCTGTCCGGCTTCGGCATGGGCCCGGGCTTTGGCCACCGGGTCGAGCTGTGGACGGACCTGCCGCGGGCGGAGGAGATCACCGCGCGCCTCCACTACTGGCTCGAAGCGGGCCGGCCGATGGTGGACGCGGTGGACTTTGCCGGCTTCACCCTGCGGGAAGTGGATTTGGGCGAGCTGCCCCGGCTGCGCTCCTACCTGCCGCTCACCGCCACGGTGGATGCCCCGCGGGACGGCCTCTATCTCGAGACTTTTCGCAGCTATCTCTCCGGCTACCAGGCGAGGGTGGACGACCGGACGGTGGCGGTGGCGCGCTCCCCGCGCGGCAATGTCATGGTGCCGATTCCGGCCGGCGGCAGCGAGGTCGAGGTGCGCTATGTCGGCTCCCGGCTGCTGCGCGCTTCCTTTTGGGTGAGCGCGGCCTCGTGGCTGGGGCTCGGGGCCGGCCTGCTGCTGAGCGCTGCCCGCCGCCATCGGAGCGTCCCCTTCGTCCGGGTGGGGCCGGCGCCCCGCCGCGGGCGGATCCTTCGCGCGGGAGCGGTGGCCATCGTGCTGCTGGCGGCGGGCACCCTGGCCTGGCCGGGCCTGCCCGGGGCGCGGGTTCACGTGGGACCGGTGCGGATCCGCTATCTCCTGCCGGTCGACCAGACCGGCCACAATCAGCCGCTGCTGGTGACCGGGCGGCGCGGCAACCGCCTGATCGTCTTCGTGAACCTGGTGGATGCCCATCATGTCCGGGTGGGCGCCGACGGGTGGGGCCGCCTGTTTGAGACTCCGCCGATCGCGGTCGACTATAACCGGATCCAGGAACTGGTGGTGAGCGCGAGCGCGCTCTATCCGCCCGGCGATCCGCAGCTGCGCGGCGCCCGGCCGGACGACATGCGCGCCTGGCGGAACCGCCTGCAGATCGACCTCAACGGCGCCAATGTGCTGGCCGTCGACCTCCCGCCGCCCCCGGGGGAATCCGCCGAGACGCGATTCGGGGAGAATCCCTTTGGCGGCTCGTTTGCGGAACGCCGCTTCACCGGTCAGATCCTGTCGACCGCCCGACTGCCCCTCTCGCCGACCGTCACCTTGATGGCCGGGCAGGCGATTGCCATCCATGGCGAGGTTCCGCCGGATCTGCGGCGGGCCCCCCAGCCGGTGCTGGCGCTGGCCGGCCGGCCAGGGCCGGCGCTCGTATATCTTCGGACGGAATCTGCCCGCACCGCCCGGGTGGGCTGGGTGGATTTCAACGGACAAAGTTCGGAATCGCCGGACCTGCCCTGGCCCGCCGGAGCGCCCTTCGCGCTCGAGGTCCAGGCTGGCCGCCGGAATGCCGCAGGGGATGCCGAGGCGCTGGCGATTCGAGCCGGGAGCCTGGTCCTAGCCGGGACGAAGGGCCTGCACCCGCTGTTGTACCCGCTGACCGGGGTGATCGGCCGCAGCCTCGGGCCGGCGGATCCGGTCAAGGTGCAATTCGCCGGGGCGGCCCTCCACGGCGAGGTGACGACCGTGTCTCCGCCCCCCGCCCCCTTTGGCGCCTACGACCTCGGCCTGGCCCTCCCGCGCAATCGGCCGGGCCGGGCGGAGCCCCTGCTGGTTTCGGGCCGCGCAGGCGCGGCCGACCTGGTCTACATTGTCTACGCCGATGCCACCCACGTGCGCCTGGGCGTGGATCACTGGGGCGGCGGCGGCGCCCTCAGCGCCCCGATTCCGCTCGACTACGCCGCCCGCCACGAGATCGAAATCAGCCTGGGCTCGCTCTATCCCCCCGCCGCGGATCCGGCCTGGGGCGGCCTCCCGGCGGCGATCCGCCACGACCGGCGCGACCAGCTGCGGGTGAGGCTCGACGGCGCCGTCGTGCTCGACGCGCCCTGGGCCGCCTACGCCGCCCCGGCGGGAGACATCGTCGTCGGCGAGAACCGGATCGGGGGCTCGACCTGCGATCCTACCTTCACCGGCCGGATCTTCTGGGCGCGCCGCCCCCCCTTGGCGGGCGACTGACCGCCTATGGGCCGGAGAGCGCGGGAACGGGCGGCTGCGGCGGCCGGCCCGGGGCGAGCGCGAGATTGTTGGTCACGACGTAGACCGTCATGGCGGTGAGCATGAGCACAACGGCCACCCAGAACTTCCAGTCGCGGTGCGCGCGCTGCCAGTAGGGGCGGTGCGGCGTGTTGCCGGAGTGCGGCGGGGGGGATTCCTGCTGACGTTCCTGGCGGGTGGCGCTCATGTGCCCGGACCCTAATCCAGGTACCGCCAAAGCGCCACGCGTACTTTCTCCCCCAGCGTCAGACGGGCTCGGAAGCCGGCCCCGGCTCGACGTACTTTCGGCGGAAGATGAAGAACTGCTTCTCGATCAGGTGATAGGTGCACCAGGCAATGCCGACCGACAGGGGCAGCGCGATCAGGACGGCCTGGAGGGCGGCGTTGGTGTCGCCATTGCCCGTGGGTGCGAGGGTGCGCGCGTGCTTCAGGGACCAGACGACCGCGAAGTCATGCATGACGTAGAGCGAGAAGGTCAACGCCCCGAGCCGGGCCAGGCTTTGGTCGACGAAGGACGGCAGCGGGATCCGGCAGCTGACATAGCTGAGCGCAAAATAGGCCCAGATCGCGCCCGAGATCGTCGGCCATACGATCCACAGGGGCGAGGCGGCGCCGGCGCCGAGGCCATCCCAGGCGGTCAGCCATTCGAAGGTGCCCGCCGCCAGCGCGGCGGAGACGAGCAGGTGAATCGGATGGGAGAAGAAGGCGCGGCGCCTGAGATAGAACCAGGCGGCGCCGATCCCGGCGATGAACTGGTCGATCCGGCCGGGCAGCGAGCCGTAGGCGAAGTTTTTCACCCCGCCCAGTTCCATGTAGTACAATCCCCGCAGTCCGATCGCGACCACCAGGACCGCCAGCAGATACCGGTACCCGTTGCGCAGGAGAAAGGCCGCGAGGAAGGGGAAGAGGAGATAGAACTGGAATTCAAGCCCGACGGTCCAGAGCTGGCCGAACCCGGGCAGCGCGACCAGATAGTTGACGATGAAGACGGGGAACATCAGCAGCACCGAATCCATCGGCAGGAATTTCTCGGCGTGCGAGGCGAGAACCAGGACGATCGCGAGCAGGTAGAGCGGATAGATCCGCACCACGCGCGACCAGATGAAATCGAAATAACGGATGCGCTTCCGGTAGCCGATCAGCCCGAAGACAAAGCCGCTCAGGACGAAGAAGACGTCCACGCCGGAATTGCCCTCCATCATCAGGTTGGAGACGAGGTTCCGCCGATGGGGGTCGGGCGGCACGATCTTGCCAAAGTAGTGGTAGAAGATGACCAAAGCCGCCGCGAAGAAGCGCAGGTGGTCGAGCCGGGAGATGCGCTCGATGTTCTTGCTCTCCACCGTGTGCTCCCGCTCGCGGCCGGTCAGGGCCAGCAGCCCGCCGATGCCGAGGACGGCGACGACCAGATAGAGCGCCGCGGCCAGGAGAAAGGTGAGGGCGGATGGGTCGGCGGGGGCGAACAGCGGCCATTGCCACGCGGCCACGAGCGCGATCCACCCGGCGGCCAGGAGGGCCCAGGTCAGCTGGAGCGAGGTGAGCGAACGCAGGGGGAGCGGCAACCAGGCGGGCGGCGGATTCATCGCGGGTAGAATCAGGGCGGGGTCAGGAGCCGGCGGCCGGCGCCAGGGCCGCGGCGGGCGCAGCGACCGCCGGCGCGGGGGGCGTCAGGTGAGCATCGCTGCCCTGCAGGTTCTCCAGCTGCAGCCGGGCGACGCGGACGGCCTGCAGGACCGGCCCGAATTCCGGCGGGGCGTTGGGCGCCCAGCGGACCACGCTGTTGCGGATGGTCACGTCCTGCGCGTCCTGCAGGTCGAAGCCGGCGACGGTGATGTCCTTCTCCCGCGGGCCCTTCTCGCCCGCCATCGGCCGGAGATCGATCCGGCTCGGCCACGCGGTGGTCTTGGCGATATCGAGCGTGATGTTTTCCAGCAGAAGATCCTCGATCGGAGACGCCGGCGTGCCCCGGACAAAAACCCCGGACTCGCCGCGGGCGATGATGCCCGAGACGCGCACATGGCGCACGTGTCCCATCTTCTGGCCGGCGACCCGCGGCACGGCCGTGATATAGACGGCCTCCGAGGCGCCCCACCAGGGTGGGGCGAAGAGGTGGGTCTCGATGATGATGTTGTGCACGTCGACATTCTCCACGTCGCCGCCGTCGCGGGCCATGATGTCCACCCCGCGCAGCGCCAGCTTGACGACGCAGTCGCTGAAGATGACGTTCCGCACGTCGCTGAAGGTCCCGCTGCCGATCTTGAGCGCGCTGTCCTGGCAGGCGAGGACGCAGTGGGAAACGATGATGTTCTCGCACGGCCCGTACTGGGTGGTCTTCTCGGTGTTGGAGACCGCGATGCAGTCGTCGCCGGTCACGATGGTGCAGCCGTCGATCCGCACGTTGTGCGAGAAGACCGGGTCGATCCCGTCGTTGTTGGGCAGCTCCGGATTGTTGTAGATGGAGATTCCCTGGATCGTGACGTCGTCGCAGCCGCGCAGCTGCACCGTGAACCGCGGCGAGTTGCGGAGCGTGATCTCGCCCAGGCGGGCGTGCCGGACCCGCTCAAGCATGACCAGCTTGGGGCGCCAGTCCTTCATGTGGGAGATGTACGGGCCTTTCTTGGCGATGAAGGCGTCGCCCTGGCCCTCGATGGTGCCCGGGCCCGTGATGGCGATGTCCTCGGCGTCGCGGGAGCGGATCAGCACCTCTTCCGTGTAGTCGGCCTGGTTCAGGCTGGCGACGATCCGCGAGCCCGGATCGAGCCGGAGCGTGACATGGGACTTGATGGCGAAGGATCCCGCCAGCGCCGTGCGCCCGGCCGGGAGGACGACGGTGCCGCCGCCGGCCGCCGCCGCGGCGTCGATCGCCTTCTGCAGCGCCGGGCCGTCGTTGGTCCTGCCGTCGTAGACCGCCCCGAAGTCGGCGGGGGCGTAGCAGCCGGGAGATTCGGCCGCGGGGCTGGCGGCGAGGGGAGCGATGAGCGCGATCAACGCGGGAAGCGCGCCGCGGCAAAGACGCGAGGGGAGGGTCGTCATGGTGGGGTGGTGGGAGTACGGGTTGACGCTCTAGATGCTTTTTCGGCCGGTGCCACGCTTTATGTCGCGGGCCGGCATCATCCTCGTCCTCCCGCCGGGCAGGCTGGGCAGCGGGCTCCTCGGCGCCCGCGTTCCCGACCGGGCCGCTGCTCAATTTCGGGGCGCGGCGGCCGGCGCGCGCACGCTTCCCATCGCCGTGATCTCGTCGCGGTCGTGGTAGAGATGGGTCAGCCGGAAACCGGGAGCGTGGAGCTGCAGGGGGGAACCGGCCGCGCGCAGCTCGTCAATCAGGGCGATGGGATCGACGCGCCCCAGCTTGAAATTGACCACGAACCGCTGGCACCAGCCGCGGCTGAGCCACGGTTCGACGATCGAGCGCAGCACGCGGTGCGGCTCCTCCACCATGTCGCAAAAGAGCCAGTCGAAGCGTTTTCCCGCAGCCGGCGCGAAGGCGAAGGCATCCTGCCGCCGATGCTGGATCTGCGGATGGTTGAGCGCCCCGCCCTTGAGCGGGCCATTGTCCACCGCCTCCACCCGGGCGCCGCGCCGGGCCGCGCTGTAGCTCCAGCCCCCCGGGGCGGCGCCGAGGTCGCAGACGGATTCACCGGCCTGGGGCTCGAGGCCCAGGATGCCGTAGGCCTCCTCCACCTTGAGGTAGGAGCGGGACGGGGCGAGGGGATCGTCGGCCATGCGCCGCGACCCATGACGCTCGGCGGCCCGGGCGACCGACGCCTGCCCGAAATCCGTGAACCAGACAAAGAAACCGCGGGTCGGCCCGACGCCGCGCGGCAGGTGCGGGCTGGCGAGGCGGCCGATCCGGCCCAGCTTCTTGCGCAGGATCTCATGAAAGGCCTTTTCGACCGAGGCCACGCGCTGGCCCAGCCCCTCGGGCTCGCCGGCGGCGGCAAACCAGCAGCACCACGGCTCGGTGATCTGTTCGTCGCGGATGCCGGCCGCGAAGGCCTCGAACAGGGCGTGCGCCAGCCCGTTGACGCTGGCCTCGGCCACCGCCCGGGGCGCTTCCAGGGACAGGTGGGCGAATACCAGGGTGGCCGGGGCGAACCCGGCCGCGGGATCGGCCAGCACCCAGCCGCGGCCCTGGGCGGCGATGCGCGCGCCCCGGCCCGCGAGCTCGCGGGCGAGCACCGCCTCATAGCCGGATTGGCAGGTGCTGAGAATCATCGCCGCGCCCACCAGGCCCGCAGCGCGTCCACGGTGTGATGGATCTCAGGCGGCAGGTTTTCGAGCGCACGGTGCGCGGCGGGAATGTGGCCGTTGGCGTACCACAGCACGAGCAGCACGCAGGCCAGCCCCAGGAAGCCGCCGCCGGTGTCGTGGTGCAGCCTCCAGGCGGCTCGATCCGAGCCCCGGAAGAAGCAGAAGTAGCGAAGGGTCTTCAACGGCCAGACTAGGATGTGGTAGGCGATCACTAGGAAGACGAGACCGATCCAGAGGGGAGTGCCGTCCGGCAGCGGCACGCCCCAGACGGCGCGTGAGGTCAGCAACGACCAGGCCACCCAGATCGCCAGCAGGGAGATCATCCAGATCACGAGCGAAAGGACGGGACGGGCGATGCCAGGGCCGGGGTGCGGGCGGACATAGGCGTCCGGGCGGTCCGCGCCGGGCGCCGGGCCTTCGGTGCGATCCCAGCGGTGAGCTCGCATTTCCCGGCGGAAGTCATGTTTCCAGCCGCGCATCTCGCGCTTGAACTTGCGCCGCCAGGCCCGGTGGGCCTGCTTGTCCCCGAAGGTCCTCATCCCGGCATAGTAGCCTTCCCTTGCCCGCCGGATGAATTCCTCGGTCGTGGAGGGGGCTCCCGTGGCGGCCGTCTTCTCCGCGGGCGTCAGGGCAGGCGGGAGGACCAGCGCGAGGATGACGTAGACCAGGATGCCGAAGCCGCAGGTGATCGCCGTGAAGATGGCGAAGACCGCGCGGACCAGCCCGACATCGAGGCCGGCGAATGCGGCCAGCCCGTTGCATACTCCCGCCAGTTGCGCGCCCTCCCGTATTTTATACAGCCGTCGCGGGGCCGGGGGTTCGTCGGCTGGGGGCGGGCCGGCCTTGGGGGGCGGTGCGGCGGCGGAGCCCGGGGCCTCCGCCCCCGCCGATCCGTCCTCGACCGGACCCATCTCGGCAATGATCGCGGTCACGTCGGAGGCGAGGACCACGCCCTTGTGGGCGTTGAGCGTGGCGCGGAACTTGTCGGCGATCGCCTGCTCGATGTCGGCGATGATCTCCACCCGGTCGGGATTGCGCTCCAGGCGGCGGGTGGCGGTCGCCAAGTAGGCCTGCAGGGCTTCGTAACCGCTCTCTTCGAGCGGGAAGGCGTTTCCGCCGAGGTTGATGGTGATCACTTTGTTCATGGGCGGCGGGTTAAAATCCGGTTTTGGCGCCGAGGCTCTTCACGGTCGCGTTGATCTTCTGCCAGTAGTCGGCGGTTTCGCGCAGCTGCTCCCGGCCCTTGGCGGTCAGCGCGTAGTATTTGCGGGGCGGTCCGGCCTCGGACTCGGTCCATTCATAGTCCACCCACTCCTCGCGCCGGAGCTTGCTGAGCAGCGGGTAGAGCGTGCCCTCCGGCGTCGCGAACTCTGTTCCGCTGAGCTGCTTCAGCACGTCGGCCGCGTAGACGCGCTCGGCGGCGATGATCTTCAGCACCAGGAACTCGAGGAGGCCCTTGCGGATCGGGCTGAATTTTTCGTTGATGTGCACGCGAGAGGGTTAAGCCAAGCTACCTTTATGTAACAAGGTACTAAAACCCCGCGGGCGTCAAGGGCATAAGGCAGGGGATAGATCCGTCGGTCAGTCAAATCTGCGTACCCTTCCGGCTTTTACTGCGTCTATCCGACACTCAACACCCCAAATGAATAAAAACCGTCTCCTACACACGGGCCTGGCCTTGGCCGGTTCCGCGCTGTTCGCCGTGTCGTCTTTCGCCC
>CAIWXW010000045.1 GCA_903916755.1 uncultured Opitutaceae bacterium
GGCCTTCCCTCCGCCAGGGATGGACAACCAGCGTCAGTCGTATCAACATCAACCAACCATCCAGACCGACTCTGGGGGTGGCTCGAAAAGGTGGATCCGCTCAAGGGCGGCCTCGAAAGGCGCCGGGTCGATCACGGCCAGCAGGTCGCCCTGCTTGACCACCTGTCCCTCCGTGAAATGCAGCTCCTGCAATTCGCCATCGACGCGGGAGCGCACGGTCACGGTCTGCAGCGGAGTGACGACGCCGAGCGCGTCGAGGTGGACGCCCAGGTCGCCCTGGCGCACCGCCGCGGCGCTGACGGGAATTGGAGCCGCCTTTTGCTGCATCGCTTCCTCGGCGCGGCGATGGGCCGCGATCATCCGCGTGG
The DNA here is from genome assembly GCA_903916755.1 of uncultured Opitutaceae bacterium. GTDB lineage: Bacteria > Verrucomicrobiota > Verrucomicrobiia > Opitutales > Opitutaceae > Palsa-1447. The sequence continues at coordinate 369 of CAIWXW010000045.1, forward strand.
CGATCAGGATCGCGAGCAGAACGACAACTCCCGCCGCGATCCAGACGATCACGTGCCTTCGGCGGGACGGCTTCGCCGTCGCGGCGGATTCGGCCGCGCGGTCGTGCGGCGGCATGAGGGACTTGCGGGCTTCAGCGGAAGGGAGCGCCTTGAGCGGCTGCGGCTGATGGGCCGGAGGAGAGGGAGGGACGGACGAAGAAGGCTCGGAAGGCTCCATTGGCGGGCAAAGGTGAAGTGTAGGACGCTACCCCTGCCTAGACCGCGGGAAGTCCCGAACGGGTCGGAGGAATTCGCATAAAGTGCCGATAGGGAATTTTCCGTGACGAACCGCAGGCGAAGAATCGGCGAACAGGGGACGGGAGGGCGACGGGCATTTCTTCTATTTTTAAATGTTACTAACTGCAATATAATGAGTTACAAAATACTTAATAATTTGAGTTGCTGATTAGACTAAATGGTCAACAATTTGGGCATGGGCAGGACCAGTGATGCCAAAGAACGCCTGATGGCGGCCGCTCTCGACCTCAGTTGGGAGCAGAGTTACGGCGCGATCACAATCGACGACATCTGCCAGCGCGCCGGGGTGAAAAAGGGGAGTTTCTATTACTTCTTCGACTCGAAGTCGGATCTCGCGGTGGCCGCCCTCGAGCACCTCTGGGTCCACGAGTGGAAGCCGGCGCTCGATGCGCAGTTCTCCTCCTCGGTCGAGCCGCTCCGGCGGCTCACGGATTACCTGGAGTCGGTCTTTGCCAAGCAGTCCGCCGCGCACTTCAAGGGCGGCAAGATCCTCGGCTGTCCCATCTGCTGCCTCGGGTCCGAAGTGACGACCCAGGACGAGAAACTGGGGGCGAAGGTGCGCGAGATCTTTGGGCGCAAGCGGCGCTACTTCGAGTCGGCCATCCGGGACGCGCTGGCCGAAGGGGCAATCGAGCCCTGCGATCCCGCGGAAAAGGTGGCGAGCCTCGCCGCCCTGATCGAGGGCGTGATTCTCCAGAGCCGGATCATGAACGACCCCCAGCTGATCGGCCGCCTGCCTTCCATGATCCTCGATCTCCTGCGCCCGAAGGCCCTCGCCACCGCCAAAGCCTGACTCCTTCCCGACCCTGGCGTTTCCCAACGCTTTTTTTTGGAACAAATTGCTAGCTAACCAGTCAACTATACAGTGATTTTCCCCGTCATACTTCTCGCCACACTTGTTATCTTCACCGTGTGGGACACATCCGAAGAACGTAATAGATAAGGACGCTTAACCTTTTCCTTTCCTAACATGACCACCATCCCATCAGCTCCCGCCCAGGATACGGCCGCCCCGGCCCGCGAACGCGAGGAAACCGGGGACCGCGACAGCCTGCAGCTCTACCTCCGCGAGATCGGCAAGACCGCCTTGCTGACCCGCGACGAAGAGGTCGCGCTGTTCAAGCGGATCCGCCAGGGCGACGCCGCCGCGCGCCAGCACATGATCCAGGCCAACCTGCGCCTGGTGGTTAAGATCGCGATGGATTTCAAGGACTTCGGCCTGCCCCTGCTCGACCTGATCAGCGAGGGCAATGTGGGCCTGATCAAGGCGGTCGATCGCTTTGATCCCAACAAGGGCGGCAAGCTGAGCACCTACGCCGGCTGGTGGATCCGCCAGTCGGTCCAGCGCGCCCTCGCCAACCAGTCCAAGACCATCCGCCTGCCGGTCCACCTCATCGCCAAGATCTCGAAGATGCGGCGCACCGCCCGGACGCTGTCGGAGGGGCTCGGCCGCGAGCCCACCAACGAGGAGCTCGCGCGGGAATTGGTCCTGCCGGTGCACAAGGTCGCCCACCTGCGTTCCGTCTCGGTCCAGCCCGCGTCGCTCGATGCGCCGGTGGGCGACGAGGCCGACTCCTCGTCCCTCGGTGAGATCGTCCGCGACGAGAACGCGGTGAATCCGTCCGACCGCTTGCGGGAGAAGAACGCCTCCGAGGACCTCAAGCTCGTAGTGGACTCGCTCGACCAGCGCGAGGCCGAGATCATCAAGCTGCGCTTCGGCCTCGAGGGCCGCACCGAGATGACGCTCCAGGAGGTGGGCGAGCGCTTCCACGTCACCCGCGAGCGGATCCGCCAGCTCGAGCACCTGGCGCTGATGAAGATGCGCCGGCTGATGGCCGACCGCGACGAGCCGAGCACCGCGGACGATCAGGCCGACCTGCGGGTCGCCTGACGTCCGAGGACGAGGAGCGCCAGCGCGCCGTAAAACCACGCGCTGGGCGCGCCGCCGCCGCCGCCTCCTCCGCCGCCGGAAGAGGCGGCCGCCGGCGTGCTCACGCTGAGCGTGGCGGCGGCGCTCGTCACAGTCCCGGCGCTGTTGGTCACGACCACGGTGTAGGATCCGGCGTCTCCCGCCGCCGCCGCTCCCTTCACGTAGCTCGATCCGGTGGCGCCGGCGATGGCGACTCCGTTGAGCAACCACTGGTAAGTGAGCGCGTTCCCACCGGTCGCGACCACGCTGAAGGAAAATAGGGACCCAAGGTTGACCGACGATGACACGGGCTGGGTGGTAATGGCGGGGGGCGGAACAACCGTGACCGTGAGGGTGGCGGCGCTGCTGGTGACACTGCCCGAGGAGTTCGAGACCAGGACGGTATAGCTGCCCGCATCCGTCGTCGTCGCTGCGGCCTTGGCGTAGGTCGACGCGGTCGCGCCGGAAATGGCCGTGCCATTTTGGGACCACTGATAACTGAGGGGCGATGCGCTGGTGGCGACCACGCTGAAGCTGAAGGCGGAACCGGCGTTGACGCCGAGGGATTGGGGTTGGGTGGTGATGGTCGGCGGCGTGAGGGCCGCGATCAGGTTCGACACATTGGGCGAGCCCAGGCCGGTGCAGAGATCATAGCCGACCCCCGCGCTGTAGGCGCCGTTGCTGCCGCTGGTGATGTCGGTGAAGACGGACGTTGCGAGCAGGGGATAGAGCAGCGGTCCCAGGAGGCCGGCGTGGCCGAGGCCGGCCGCGGCCCGGGCCTGGTTCAGCTGGGCGGCGAAGGCCGCCCAGACCGGGGCGGACAGGCTGGTGCCGACCAGGGCGGCCCCGGCGCCCCCGACGAAGGCGTAGGCCCCGAGCTGCGAGCCGGACTGGGACCCCGCGGCAATGGCGGCGACGTCCGGCACGCAGCGCTGGGCGCGGCCGCTGGCCGCCGTTTGCCACGAAGGCGCGGAAAAAAGCACGCTGACTCCGCCTCCGGACGCCGACGGATTGCTGCTGGTCCGCTGGTCCCAGACCGTTTCACCGGAGGCCACGAAGCTCGACGTGAGGGCCAGGGCGGTGCCACCGACGCCGGTCGCGCTGGGATCGCTGGCGGGGTATTCGGCGGACAGCGCGTTGCTGGCCGCATAGGCGCCGGTGTTGTTGTTGGGATTGGAGCCGCCGTCGCCCGAGGCGCAGAAGACGGTCAGCCCGCCGGCCGCGAGCTGGAGCAGGGTCTGGCGCAGCGAGGCGATCCCGGACGTGGGCTCAAAAAGCTCGGGTGCGCTGAAGCTGAGCGAAACGATGGAGAGGCTGGGATGGGTCGGCAGGTCGTTCAGGATCTGCGTGAAGCAGTTGAGCGCGTTCGAGGAAAGGTAGAGCCGAAGCTGGGCGTCGGGGGCGAGAGCCCCGGCCCATTCGACGTCGAGCGCGGTCTCGCTGGTGTCGCCCGAGGCGCTCGGGCCGCCGAGCACATTGACGGTGGTGAGGTTGGCCACGGTCTGGGTGACCCCGACGGTCGCCCAGAAGGTGCTCAGGTCGCTGGTGGTGGCCGCGCCCTCGTCGATGATCGCGATCGTCTGGCCCTTTCCGGTCCAGGCGGCGGAGGTGTGGTAGGCGGCGGCCACGTCGTTGGGGGTGACGTACAGCTTCCCGGCCACCGCGTCGTCCGGCAGAAAGCGCGGGCGGACGTGGCGCAGCCGCGCCTCGGGCTGGAGCCCGTCGACGCTGAGGACGGAATCGGCCAGTTCCGCCGGCAGGCTGGGGGCGGTGACGGCGGAGGTGTATTCAACTTGTGAAGACAGGGCTGATCCCGGGGCGGTGACCCGGGCGAAGGTGACCCCGAGGGCCTGGGCCGCGCGGAGGACGGGGCCGCGCGCAAAGATGACGGTGTGGTTGCGGTCGGTCAGCGCGGGCGTGAAACCCTGGCCCGCCAGCCAGGCCACGACCTGGTCGTAGTCCGACGCCAGGGGCAGATAGCGCGACGCCATCTCCTCCGGGGAGATTTTTTCGCCGGCGGCGACCCGCGCCTGCAGCCCGTCGACGTCCCGCATGCGCAGGCTGATGGAAAAGACGATGGGCGCGGTCAGCTCCGGATTGGACAGCTCGCGACGGACGATGTGGGTCCCGGCCGCAGCGGCGGCCGCCTCGGATCGGATCGCGTCGCGGAAGACGCGTGTCGCGGCGGCGGCGGCCGGGCCCGCCACCAGCGCGAACGCGGCGAAAACGGCGGCAAACGGGAGGGGGCGAAAAGAAACGCGAAAGAGCTCCAAGCGGCCAAGGTCTTCCGCGGTGAACAAAATGTGAACAAAATTTCACGGCTTCAGTGACTTAAGCGCTTGACCGTGTGGGTGAAAATGGGGAGAAATGGGGCACTTTGGGGCAAGGATCCGCCTTTCCCCGCACATGGCTCATCCCGGCAAAGCTTTCTACACCGGCCTTTTTAGGCACACCCTGGACGACAAAGGTCGCGTCACGATCCCGTCGGCGTGGCGGGCCGCGCACGCCGATGCCGATGCCTTCTTGGCCACGCCGCATCCGGACGGTTACGTTGCGGTGCTGCCCCCGGCCGAGATGGAGAAGCTCCATGCCAAGATCGCCGAGATCGCGCTCAGCAATGGGGCCGGCCAGGATTTCGCGGCGCGGTTCTTCGCCCAGACGCAGTCGTTCTCGTTCGACAAGCAGGGCCGCGTCGGCCTCACCCCCGAGCTGCTGCAGCACGCGGGCGTGAGCAAGGATGCCGTCCTCGTGGGAGCCGCGAACAAGTTCAATCTCTACTCGCCCTCGCGTTGGGCGAAGGTGGAGGCCCGGACGGCGGGCGAAAACTTTGGCGACGTGATGCGCCAACTCGGGATCTGAGCCATGCGCGCCCACCCCGCAGCCAAGCTTCAGGTCCGGAAGGACCCGATGTCCGACGACGCTGGCCCGCGCCGGGCGTTTCCCGCCTGGATCGATGCCGATAGCGGCCCCGCCTTCGTCGCCATCGTCACCCCGCGGGTCCGCGCCGGCCTGGTCCTGCGCGTCGTCGAACCGATCCCGTCCGGCCGTGGCCGGACTTCCCCCCATGCGTCCCGCCACCGCTGACCGACCCGCCGCCATGACGCCCGGTCACCAGCCCGTTCTGTTGCGCGAGGCGCTCGGTTTTCTGGCGCCCCAGCCCGGCGGCCGCTACCTTGACTGCACATTTGGCGGCGGCGGCCACGCCCGGGCGCTGCTGGAGTCCGCCCCCGGCCTGCGGGTGCTGGCACTCGACCGCGATCCGGAGGCCCTGGCGCGCGGCGCCAGCCTGCGGGAGGAATTCGCGGGGCGGCTCGAAATGCTGGACCGCGACTTCCGCCGGCTGGCGGAACTGCCGGCGGACGGCGAATTCGACGGCATCCTCTTCGACCTTGGCGTTTCCTCCTTCCAGCTCGACGACGCCGAGCGGGGCTTTTCCTTCCGCCACGATGCGCCGGCCGACATGCGGCTCGATCCCCGTTCGGGCGTCCCGGCCGGCCAGTGGCTGGAGACCGCGACCGAGGAGATGGTGGTGCGGGCGGTGCGTGACTTCGGCGAGGAAACCCATTGGCGCCGCGTGGTCGCGGCCCTGCTGGCCGCCCGGGGCACGGGGGCCCTCGGCCGCACGGCGAGCCTGGCGGAGGTGATCTCCGCGGCGATCCCCCTGCGCGACCGGCGCACAATGAAGATCCATCCGGCCACGCGCACCTTCCAGGGCCTGCGGATCGCGGTGAACGACGAGCTCGGCGCCCTGGACCGGGCGCTGCCCGCCGCGTTTGCCCGCCTGCGCGCCGGCGGCGTGCTTTGCGTCATCAGCTTTCATTCGCTCGAGGACCGGCCGGTGAAGCGGTTTTTCCGCCGCCAGTGCGGCCAGCCCGAGGATGCCAACGACGGGCTCCCGCAGGATTATCGCGTGCGGCTGGCCGAGCCCCTGACGCGCAAGCCGGTGACGCCAAGCCCCGAAGAGATCGCGGCCAACCCGCGCAGCCGCTCGGCCAAGCTCCGGGCCCTCCGCAAACTCTGACCGCGCGTGAAGACCGCATCCTCCCACGCCTTTGTTAATTCCCTGGTGGTTTACAGCCTGGTGGCGATCGGCTGCACCGGCTCGGTCGGACTCGGCATGGTCTGGTCCCGCCGGCAGATTTCGGTCCTGGCCCAGGAAAACAAGGCCCTGACCACCCGCATCGCCGAGATCGACCGCCTCTCGCAGGAGCTCGGCGCGGAAATCGCCGAACAGCAGGATCCGGCCACGCTGCTCCAGCGCAACGCCCAGCTGCGTCTCGGTCTGGTGCAGGCCAGTCCGGACCGGCAGAGCCGGCTGACGGAGGACGCGGCCATCCATCTGGCGTCGAAACGCAACGAGGGCCTGTACAGCGACCGCGGGGCCGCCGTCTCCTTCCGGGTTGCCGCCCAGCCCTGACCACCGGCCGACATGTCGAAGGGCTTTGCCAACCGCCGCGTCGTCCTCCTCGCGGCCTTCGTCCTCGTTAGCTTCGCGGGCCTGGGCGCCCGCCTGGTCTGGCTGCAGGTCATCCACCGGGTGGCGCTGCTCGATTCCGTCAGCCGGGCTCGCCGCCAGGTCATTGTCGAGAACGCCCGCCGGGGCGACATCCTCGACTCCCGGGGCAACAAGCTCGCGACCAGCCGCTCGCTGATCGAGCTGGGCGTCGATCCGCAGTCCCTGCGGCCCGAGGACGAAAAAAAGTGGCCGGCGCTCGCCGCCCTGATCGGCCGGCCGCTGCCCGAAGTCACCAAGATCTTAACCACCAGGTTTCGTCCGGCCTCGGCGCCGCTTCATGCCGCCACGGGAGTAGGCGACGTGAACCGCGCCCCGGCCGGTCCCGGGAGCCTGGTGTTCAATCTGACCCCCGCCGCGCCCTCCGCCGGCCCGGCGACCCTAGAGGCCGCTACGGCCGCAACGGGCCCGGCGGCGTCGCTCGCGCCGGCCGCTGCGGCGGAGTCCGACCCCGCCGGTGACGACACCGTGGTCGACGACGCCGACGCCCAGGGCAATCGCCCGATCCGCTGGGCCAAGCTGAGCGACACCGTTTCCGAGACCGCGCTGGTCGAGATCAAGAAGCTGGCCATCGCCGGCATCTACGGCAGCCGGGTGTATCGCCGCACCTATCCGGAAAACGAGGCGGCCGCGCATATCCTCGGCTACGTCAACGCGGAGCAGAAGCCGATGACCGGCATCGAGTCTTACGCCGACTTCTACCTGCGCGGCCAGAACGGCTGGGTCGAAACCGAGAAGGACGGCCGCCGCCAGGAGCTGCCGCAGTTCCGAACCCGAGACGTGCCGGCGGTGGACGGCTACAGCGTGACGCTCTCGATCGATTCCACCGTCCAGCATATCGTGGACGCCGAGCTCGATTATATCGGGAAAAAATACCAGCCGCTCCGCGCCACGATCATCGTGAGCGATCCGCGGACCGGGTTCATCCTCGGGATGGGGAACTATCCCACCTTCAACCTCAACGAGTACAACAAGGTGGGCCGCGACCGGCAGGACGCGCTGCGCGATGTCGCGGTCGCCGACGAGTACGAGCCGGGTTCCGTCTTCAAGATCATTCCCACCGCCGCCGCCCTCAATGAGGGGCTGGTCACGCCCCAGACCAAGTTCGACTGTTCCCTGCAAACCGTCGTGTACAACGACGCCGGCTCGGTCCACACCCTAAAGCTGCCGCGCGAGGATGCGAGCGATCATTTTGTCCATCCCCTGACCGTGGCGCAGATCCTGGGGCGCTCGTCCAACAAGGGCGCGGCGCAACTGGGAATGATGCTCGGCCGGCAGCGCCTGTATGCCTACGCGAAGGCCTTCGGAATCGGTGATCTGAGCGGGCTGCCCGTCGGCAGCGAGATCCGGGGCTCCTTCGCCCCGCCCGAGAAATGGAACGCCCTCACGATCACCCGGGTTCCGATGGGGCAGGGCGTGGCCCTGACCCCGATCCAGATGCACGAGGCCATGAGTGTCATCGCCAGCGACGGGGTATTGCTCCGCCCGCAGCTGATCCGGGAGGTGCGCGACGCCCAGGGCTCGATCGTCTATTGGTTCCGGCCCTCCGAGATCCGCCGGGTGATCCGGAAGGACACGGCCGACACGATGCGGCGCCTGCTCGCGACGGTCGCGACCCCCCCGAGCGGCGAGGCTGACGGCGGCATGGGCGCGGCCCTCGCCATTCCCGGTTTCGAGGTGGCAGGGAAGACGGGCACGGCGCAGAAGACCGAGGAGGTCACGCTGCCCTCCGGCAAGAAGGTCCGGCGCTATTCCACCCACCACCATGTCGGCTCGTTCGTCGGCTTCTTCCCCGCCCGCAACCCGCAGGTTGTGATTTCGGTCATTGTGGATGATGCTGATGCCCACGCGATCGGCGGCACCGGCTACGGCGTCCAGGTGGCCGGCCCGTCGTTCGTCCACATCGGCACCCAGCTTATCTCCTATCTCGACATTCGCCCCGCCGACGCCCCGTCGCGCGCCCCGCTGGCCATGGGAGGGAGCTTTCCATGATCGGCTACCTGACCCATCACCGCACTTTTTTCCCCGTCCTTCCGGTCCCCGCGCGCCGTGCGATCCGGACCACCGCCCGCTCCCCCGTCTATCCGATGGCCCAAAACCTTTCCCAGTATTTTGCCGACGGCGAGATCATCGCCGCGAAGGGCAGCCTCGACCGGCCCATCACCGGCATCGCGCTCGACAGCCGCCGGGTGGTCCCAGGCAACCTCTTCTTCGCCCTGCCGGGCCGCCGTTCCGACGGCGCCTCGTTCATCGACGAGGCGGTGAGCCGAGGCGCCGCCGCCGTGGTAGCGCTGCGCCTGCCCGCCTTTTCCCAGGCCAAGGTCACCTTCATCCAGGTGGCGGACGCCCGCGTGGCCCTGGCTCGGGTCGCCCAGCGGTACTACCGCCATCCCGATCGCGACCTTGAGGTCGTCGGGGTCACCGGGACGAACGGCAAGACCACGGTCACGCACCTCCTGAAGCATCTGCTCGACGCCGACCGGCGGGTGGGCCTGATCGGCACGATCAACTACGACCTGGGCGCCCGGACGGTGCCGTCCTTCCGCACGACGCCGGAATCCCTGGATCTCTACGGCATGATGGCGCAGATGCGCGATGCCGGCTGCAAGCGGGCCGTGATGGAGGTGAGCTCGCACGGCATCGACCAGCAGCGGGTGCTGGGCCTGCAGTTCGCCGCCGCCATCTTCACCAACCTGACGCGCGACCACCTCGACTATCATCAGACGCTCGACGCCTATTTCGAGGTGAAGACCCGCCTTTTCACCGGCGAGACCGGTGCGCCGCCCAAGCTGGCGGTGGTGAATATCGACGACCCGTACGGTCGGCGGCTGGCGGCCATGATCGCCGCGCGCGGCGACCAGATCCGCCTGATCACGTTCGGCGAGGACCCCGGGGCGATGGTGCGCGCCGAAAACATCGCCCTCAATTTCAAGAACAGCGTCTTTCGCCTGGCGTGGCCGGATGGCTCCGTGGAAATCAACTCCCCGCTCATCGGGCGGTACAATGTGAGCAACCTGCTCGCGGCCGCCGCGACCGCCTGGGGCCTGGGCCGCGACCCCGCGAGCTTTCAGGAGCGGCTGGCCGGCTTCCCGGGCGTGCCCGGCCGCATGGAGCGGATCGAGGAGGGCCAGCCCTTCAACGTCCTGGTGGACTACGCGCACACCGATGACGCGCTGCGCAATGCGCTCGGCATGCTGCGGGCGATCACGCCCGGCCGCCTCCTCGTGGTCTTCGGCTGCGGCGGCGCCCGCGACCGCTCGAAGCGCCCGCTGATGGTGAGCGCGGTGCAGGCATCGGCCGACTTTGCCTTCGCCACCGCGGACAACCCGCGGGGCGAGCCGCTGGCGCAGATCTTCGCCGACATGCGCGCGGGGGTGGCGGCGCCCGAAAAAATCGCCTGGGTGGAGGACCGGCGCCGCGCGATCAGCCTCGCCCTTGATGCCGCGCGGCCCGGCGATTGCCTGCTCATCGCGGGCAAGGGGCACGAGAGCTACCAGGAATTTGCCGACACGGTCATACCCTTCGATGACCGCCAGACCGTGCGTGAGCTCATCGGCGTCAAGGCGCTGCGCGAAGGCTAATCTTCCTTTCATGGTGCAATTTTCCCCTGACGAACTGGCCGCCGCGACCGGCGGGCGCTGGAGCGCCCCGCCGCCCTCCGCCCCGACCGGCTTCGCCATCGACACGCGGCACCTGCGCGCGGGCCAGGCCTTCGTCGCGCTGCGGAGCGCGCGGCGCGACGGGCATGCTTTCCTGCCGGCGGCGCGCACGGGCGGGGCCAGCGCGGCGCTGGTCGCATCGCCGGATGCTTCCGTCGACTTGCCGCAGCTGGTGGTGGCCGACCCCCTGGCCGCCTTCCAGGCGGTCGCCCGCCGCCACCGCCAGCGCTTTGCCGGACCGGTCGTCGGCATCTCCGGCAGCGCCGGCAAGACTTCGACGAAGGAGCTCTTGGCCCTCCTGCTCGGCGGCCGGCCGGTGGGCGCCGAGGACCGGTCGGCGGCCGACCCGGTCCTGGCGACCATCGGCAACCTCAACACTCACCTCGGAGTGCCCCTGACCCTCACCCGGCTCGATGCCGCCGTGCACCTCTATGCCGTGATCGAGGCCGGGATCGGCGCGACCGGCGAGATGGCGCCCCTGGCGTCGATGATCGATCCGGACATCGCCATCATCACGCTGGTCGCGCCCGCCCATCTCGGCGGCCTGGGTGACCTGGCCGGCGTGGCCCGGGAAAAGGCGATCCTGCCCGCCGCCGTGCGGGCGGGGGGACTGGCGCTTTTCCCGGCCAGCTGCGCCGCGTGGCCGCCATTCCGCGCCCTGACGGGCGCCACCCTGGTGGTGGGCCGCGCCGCTGAACTGGCCGCCCTGCCGTCCGCCCGGGCCGGGGAGGAGCGCGTGGCCTTTGCGACCGCCCACCGGCGCGAGGGGACCACCCTCACCCTGGGGAGCGAGCCGGCGGCTTCCTTTGGGCTGCGGCGCGTGTCCGACGGGATGGCGCAGAACGCCGCCCTTGCGATCTGCGCGGCCCGCCGTCTCGGGGTGGCCGACGCGCTCATCCGGCACCGGCTCGCCGGCTGGCAGCCCGCCCCGCTGCGCGGCGAGCAGCGCCGCGCCGACGGCAAGCTCTTCTACCTCGATTGCTACAACGCGAACCCCGCGGCCATGGCGGATGCGGTGGCGGCGTTCGTCACGGACGCCCCGGCCGACCAGCCCCGGCTGTTCGTCCTCGGGGGCATGGAGGAACTGGGGGCCGATTCGGCGCGGTATCACCGGGAATTGGGCCGGAGCCTCCACCTGCGGCCGGGCGATTTCCTCTTCATCATCGCGGCCGAGGCGGCGGCCGTGCGCGAGGGCGCGCTGGAAAACGGCGTCGCCGCCGGTCAGATCGAGATTGTGGCCTCGCTCGCGCCGATCGCGGACCGCCTGGCTTCATTCCGCGGGGCGGTCTTCGTCAAGGGCAGCCGCAAATACGCCCTGGAAAGCCTGCTCGGGGAGGCCGTCCATGCTTAGGTACCTCGTGCACTACCAGGCGTTCTTCGGCCCGCTGCGCGTGCTTGAGCACGTCACGCCGCGGACCCTGCTGGCCGCCGGCACCGCCGCGCTGATCGGCTTCATCATCGGCCCGTGGCTCATCGCCCGGCTGCGCCGCCTGAAATTCGGGCAGCACTACGATGACGACCGCACGGGTGACCTGGCCCAGCGTTTCGACAAGAAGAACACCCCGACGATGGGCGGCCTCCTGATCTTTGGCTGCGTCTTCCTGAGCTCGCTGCTGTGGGCCGCCCCGAACGTGTGGGTGCTGGTCGCCCTGTTTGTCTATGCGGCGCTGACCGCGGTCGGCTTCCGCGACGATTATCTCAAGGTGGTCCGGCGGAGCCGCAACGGCATCTCCTCGCGCGAGAAGATCTTCTGGCAGAGCCTGACCACGGTCGTGGCCCTGGCGGTGCTGCTCTGGCATCCCGCCAGCGCCCCGAAGATCCGCGAGCTGTGGGTGCCCTTCGTCAAGCACCCGGTCATCGCCAGCCTCCCGATCGGCGCCCTCCTGGTCTTCTGGTACCTGTGGCTGGTCGGCTTCTCGAATGCCATCAACCTGACCGACGGGCTCGACGGCCTGGCCATCGGCTGCACCATCACGGTCGCCATGGTCTACGGCATCATGGCCTATATCGCCGGCAACTCGAAGCTGGCCGACTACCTGCTGATCGGGCACGTGCCCGGCACGGACGAACTCACGGTGATTTGCGGGTCGGTAGTCGGGGCCGGCCTGGCCTTCCTCTGGTATAATTCCTATCCGGCCGAGGTGTTCATGGGCGACACCGGCTCGCTGGCGATGGGCGGGCTCCTCGGGGTCATCGCCTTCATGGTCCAGCAGCCGTTCACGCTGATCATCGTCGGGGGGGTCTTCGTCTGGGAGGCCGTCTCCGTCATCATCCAGGTGGGGTATTTCAAGGCGACGCGCCGCTGCTACGGCGAGGGCCGCCGCTTCTTTCTCATGGCCCCGATCCACCACCACTATCAGAAGAAAGGCTGGCCGGAGACCAAGGTGGTCCTGCGCTTCTGGGTGCTCTCGGTGATCTTTGCCCTGGTGGGCCTGGGCACCCTCAAACTTCGATGACGCCGATCCGCATGCCTCTCGCCGTTCCCGGATTCCTCCAGTCCCGCCTCGACCGTCCCGTCGCCGTCCTCGGCGCCGGCGTCAGCGGCCGGGGATTGTGCCAGCTCCTCGCCGCCCTCGGCGCCGAGGCGGTGGTCTATGACGCGCGCGAGCGAGCGTTCACCGCGGCGGACGCCGAGCACCACGCCCTGTTCGTGTTTTCCCCGGGCTTCGCGCCGGATCATCCCTGGCTGCGCCTCGCCCGCGCCGCCGGCGGAACCTGCCTGAACGAGATCGATTTTGCGTCCCTCTGCTGGCAGGGCCGGATCATCGCGGTGACCGGCACCAACGGGAAGACGACCCTGACCGAGTTCCTGACCCATGCCCTGGCCGGCATCGGCCGCGAGGCCGTGGCGACGGGCAACATCGGCCATGCCTTCTCACAGCTGGCCGCGGAGCAGGAGGGTGGCGCCCCCGAGTCGATCGCGGTCTGCGAGATCAGCTCCTTTCAGGCGGAGAGCCTCCGGTATTTCCATGCGGAGGCGACCCTCTGGACCAATTTTGCCGAGGACCATCTTGAGCGCCACGAATCGCTCGAGGGGTACTTCGCCGCGAAGGCGGAGCTCGTGCGCCGGTCGGACGCGGTCTGGGCCGGTTCCTCGGTGCAGTCCTTCTCGAGCAGCCACCCGCTGGCCGCCGAGGCGCAGGAACGCTTCACCTGGGTGCCCACGGAGAACCAGCCAGCGGATCCGCGGCTGGCGGACACGCCCTTCGCCGACTACCCGCAGCGGGAGAATTTCCTGCTCGCCGCCGCCTGGTGGCGCGCCAGCGGCTTCGAGCCGGAGGCCCTCTATGCGGCGGCGCGGACCTTCGCGGTGGGCCAGCACCGGCTGGCCCGCGTGGACGAGATTGACGGCGTCACCTACTGGAACGACTCCAAGGCGACCAATTTCCACGCGGTCGAGGCGGCCCTGACCCGCTTCGCCCAGCCGGTCCTCCTGATCGCCGGCGGCAAGGCCAAAGGCGGCAATCTGGCGGCCTTCGTCCACCGCATCCGCTCCCGGGTGCGCCGGCTCTTCCTCATCGGCGAGACCGCTCCCCGGCTGGCCGCGGCGGCCGACCGGGAGGGGGTGCCGCACGACGACTGCGGCAGCCTGGGCGAGGCGGTGCGGCGGGCGGCGGAATCGGCCCGGCCCGGCGACCACGTCCTGCTCAGCCCCGGCTTCGCCAGCTTTGACATGTTCCGCAACTACGAGGATCGGGGCAGCCAGTTCGCCGCCCTGGTCCGCGCGCGCCGCCCAAGCCCGCCGGCGCAATAATCGACGTTGCTGATCCGGCGACCCTGGTCCAAATTCATCTTCATTTAACCGCCATCTCGTCCCTCCCTATTCGTATATGAAAATCCTCAAAATCTTCGGCATTGTCGCGGGCGTCCACGCGCTGGCGCTCCTCATGATTTTTGCCAACCCGGGCTGCAGCTCCTCCAAGGCCCAGGCCGCGGCTTCCGCCGCGGGCAAATCCGACGCCCCCGCCCCGGTCGCCGCCGCCGCCGACGCCACCGTCCCCGCCCCCGCCCCGGCGGACGCCGCCTCCGCTCCGGCCGCGCAGATCCTCTACAGCCCGACCCGGCCCAACACGCCGGCCGCCACCGCGCTGGAAGTTCAGCCCGTGGCGAACGTCACGCCGGCTTCGACCTACACGGTCGTCAGCCACGACACGCTTTCCACGATCGCGAAGAAGAATCACCTGAAGACCTCCGAGCTGGCGGCGGCCAATCACCTGCGGGTTGGCTCGTCGCTGCACGTCGGCCAGAAGATCCTCATTCCTTCCAAGGCGGGCGCGGCCCCGGCGGCGGCCGCCCCCGCGCCCA
>CAIWXW010000046.1 GCA_903916755.1 uncultured Opitutaceae bacterium
AGCTGATCAAGATCGGCACCGCCATCGAGCGGAAGCTCACCCTCGTGCGTCTTCACTTCAGTTCCACTCACCCGCTCCAGGCCATCTTCGCCCACGCCGCCCGCCCTCTCGTCCCGCCGTGAATGACGGCCCAGGGCGTGGGGGTAAGGGGGCAGTGTCGAATCCCATATAGAATCCGCTCCCTTCGGCCGGGAAAACTGCCTCCCGGCGCCAAAAAACCTTCAGCCCATCAAAAACGATCTGTCAAAACCGCCTTCATGAATGATCCGGGTTAGGTCTTTGGATGAAAATGGCTGCCCGGGCTGGGATCGAACCACCGGCCAGGAAAATACCCCCTCCGCATCCGAAGCGGGAAAATTCACCGGTCGGAATTTTTGCCGGTGCTCGCGTAGATCGCCAGAATGATGATGGCCCCCTTGAGCACCATCTGGGCGTAGGGGGAGACTTCCATCAGGTTCAAGCCATTGTTGAGCATGCCGAGCATGAGAGCGCCCACCAGCGTTCCCAGGATATGACCGCGTCCGCCGGTGATGCTGGTGCCTCCGAGCACAACAGCGGCGATGGCATCGAGCTCAAACCCTCCGCCCGCGTTGGGCTGCCCTGACATTAGGCGGGAGGACAGCACGATCCCGCTGATCGCCGCGGTCAATCCGCTCAGCAGATAGGCGAGAAACTGGTAACGCCGCACCCGGATGCCCGAAAGGCGGACGGCCTCCTCATTGCCCCCGATGCCGTAGAGGTAGCGCCCGACCGGGAAATGATTGAGCATGACGTAGGCGATCCCAAAGACCGCGAGCATGATGAGAATCGGGGTCTCGATGCCGAACACCTGTCCCCGACCCCAGAAGGCGAACGATTCAGGGAGACCGGAAAGGGGATAGCCCTTGGTATAAAGCAGGGCGGCGCCACGGGGAATCTCCATCATCGCCAGGGTGACGATGATCGCGGGGAGGCGCACGTAGGCAACGAGCACGCCGTTGACCGCCCCGCAGACGAGCCCCATGAGCAGGGCCAGGATTATCGCCAGAAAGGGGGGGGCCCCCGCCAGCATGGCTCCCGCCGCGGTCGTCATGCCCAGGGCCATGACGGCGCCGACCGACAGGTCAATTCCACCGGTGAGAATCACGATGGTCATGCCGACGGCGATGATGGCGTTGACCGATACCTGGCGAAGGACGTTGCTCAGGTTGGCCGGACTCAGAAATTCGCCTGAGAGGAAGGACATGGCGACGCCCAGCAGCACCAGCCCGACCAGCGAATACGTCAGGGGGTTGCGACGGAAGAAATTCCGGAGCGGTTGGAGTCTTCCCGCCCCGGGATTCCCCGCTTCAGGCGATGTGTCCGCCGGTGGCATAGTACATGATGTTTTCCGCGGTGATCTCCTCCGCACGGTCGATGGTCCTTTCTATCCGATGCTGGCGCATGACGATCACCCGATCGCTCATTCCGACCACCTCGGGCAGCTCCGATGAGACCATGATGATCGACCGCCCCTGAGCCGTGAGCGATCGCATCAGGCCGTAGATTTCCGACCGGGCTCCCACATCAATGCCCCGGGTGGGCTCGTCGAAGACCAGGATCCGGCAGTCGGCGAACAGCCATTTGGCGATGACGACCTTCTGTTGGTTGCCGCCGCTCAGGGTGCTGGCCGGCTGCCGGGTGGACGAGGCCCTTATCGACAGCCGGTTGACGAGACGAAGGACCGCCGATTCCCCCCGCCGGCGGCTCAGCCAGCCCCCGACCGGGTGGCGAAGCGCGGACAGGTTAGTGATGACGACATTCTCCGCCACGGAAAAGGGCAGGATCAGCCCCTGGTGCCGGCGGTCCTCCGGCAGGAGGCCGATGCCCCGGGCCCGGGAGTCCGCCGGGGTGGACGGGTCGAACGGACGGTCGTGGCAGGTGACGTCGCGGACATGGGCGCGGTCGGCACCCAGCAGCGCCCTGACGACCTCGGTGCGACCGGAGCCGACGAGTCCCGCGAAGCCGAGAATCTCACCCTCGCGCAGGCCGAAGCTCACGGCGGGAAGCCGGGGCTCGAGTTGGAGGCGCTTCACCTTTAGGATCACCGGGCCGGGCGGGGTGGCGGGCCGGGCCGGGAATTCGTGGATGATGTCGCGCCCGGCGATCAACCTGACCAGCTCCTGAGGCGTGCACTCGGACACCGGCCGGATGCCGACGGAACGCCCGTCTCGCAGGCAATGCACGCGCCCGGCGATCTGGAAGATTTCGTCCAGGTGATGGGAGATGAAGATCATGGCCACCCCGGTGCGCTGCAGCTCCCGCATCACGGCGAAGAGACGCTTCACCTCGCCGCCGGTGAGCGTGGCGGTGGGTTCATCCAGGATGAGAATGCGCGCGGAGCGGCCCAGGGCCTTGGCGATTTCGACAAACTGCTGCTCGGCGATGCTGAGCTGGGAAACCAGCCGGCTGGCATCGAGGTCGACCCCGAGGCGTTGCAGGAGCGCGCGGGCCTCCCGCCTCATGGCTGACCGGTCGAGCAGGCCCCACGGGGTGCGCCGTTCCCGCCCGAGAAAGATGTTTTCGCAGGCGGAGAGATGGGGCACCAGGCTGAACTCCTGGTAGATGATGCTGATGCCGTGTTTCTGGGCTTCGGACGGATCGGCCAGCCTGACCTCGCGCCCCTCGATCAGAA
Source organism: uncultured Opitutaceae bacterium (assembly GCA_903916755.1). GTDB lineage: Bacteria > Verrucomicrobiota > Verrucomicrobiia > Opitutales > Opitutaceae > Palsa-1447. The sequence goes on from CAIWXW010000046.1 coordinate 2,654, forward strand.
TTCGGCCCTCGTCCGGCCGGTGCACTCCGGCGAGAACCTTGACCAGGGTCGATTTTCCCGCGCCGTTTTCCCCGAGCAAAGCCAGGATTTCACCGGCCTGGAGGTCCAGGTCCACCCGGGTCAGCGCCCGCACGCTGGCGAAGCGCTTGGTGACGCCCCTCAATTCCAGGAGGTTGTTGCTCACGGCGCGGAGAGGCGAAAAAATCCACCAGCGACGGAGATCCGGGTCCGCCGTGGACCGTGGCCGCGCCGTGTCACCGGGACCCTCCCGTCACCAAGAAAATCCCCGGGCATTGTCCTGGGTGATCAACCTGACGTCCACCGGAACGGTCTCGGGGATGTTCGCGCCCCAATACCGGGCCAAGGCCATGCCGAGCGCGATCCGGATCTCGTCGCGCGGGAACTGGGCGGAGGTGGCCTTGAAGGGGCCGCCCTTTTCGATGGCGGCCACCGCCTCGGAGAAACCGTCCACGCTGACCAGGACAATGGGCTTCCGGGAGGACTCGATGGCGGAAAGGGCGCCGAGTGCCCCGCCGTCATTGACGCTGAAGATCCCGGCGAGATCCGGGTTGGCCTGGATCATGTTTTCGGTCACGGAGAGGGCAACGGGCCGTTCCTGCCGTCCATTCTGCGTCGTCACGATCGCGATGCCGGGAAAGTGTCCGATGGCATCGCGGAAGCCCCTCACCCGTTCCAGAATCGGCACCACGGGAATGCCGTCGAGGATCGCCACCTTGCCCTGACCCCCCAGACACTTGCCGAGAAATTCGCCGGCGAGCCTCCCGGCATCGTAATTCTTCGATCCAACATAGCAATCGATCGGTCCGGCCGCCTGTGCGTCAACGGCGACGACGACGATGCCAGCCCGTTTGGCGTCCCGCACCACGCCCTCCACCGCCACCGTGTCGGTCGGGTTGATGAGCAGGATATTGATCTTCTTTTGGATCAGGTCCTCGATGTCGTTGATCTGCTTGGTGACGTCATGGTGGGCGTCGGCGTAAGAGGCCTCGGCGCCGATCGTGGCCGCCATTTCGTCGATGGTCTGCTTCATCAGGACGAAGTAGGGGTTGTCCATCTCCTGAAAGGAGACGCCGATTTTGATCCCAGCCCTCCCGGCGGAGGACGCCGGGGGCTTCGGCTTGCAGCCGGGGGTGGCGGCCAGCAGCACCAGGCCCAGGATGGCAGCGGTGCGACCGAGGGCCTTGGCCGCGGCGCCCCCGGTTCCGGATGACTCGTGATGTCTCATGGGGTTCGGTCGTGGCGGAAGGGAGGGCTCAGGGTTCCAGGGTCACCTTTACTGAGGTGAGCCCATTCACCACCTTGTCGATGCCGCTCTGAAAATTCATCAGGGGCAGGCGATGGGTCACAATCTGATCCATGGGAAGGAGCCCTTGCTCGATCATGCGGATCGCGACCGGGTAGCAGTACGGCCCCAGGTGCGCGCCGTGGATGTCGAGTTCCTTGCTGTCGCCGATGATGGTCCAGTCGACGGTGACCTTTTCCCGCATGACACTGAATTCGACAAAGGTGCCAAGCTTCCGGATCATATTCAGGCCCTGCTCGACGGCGGCGGGCGCGCCCGTCGCCTCGATGTAAACATCGCAGCCGTAGCCCTCGGTAAGATCCCGCACCCTCTGGACGGCGTCCTCCTTCCGGGGATTAATGCCGATGTCCGCGCCACAGCTCTTGGCCACCTCCAGTCGGTCGTCATTCAGGTCGAGGGCGATGATGCAGGCGGGTCCCTTCATCCGGGCGGCCGCCACCATGCCCAGTCCCAGCGGCCCGCAGCCGGCGATCACCACCGTGTCCTGATATTGGATGTTGCCTCGTTCCACCGCGTGGATGGAGCAGGCCAGCGGCTCGATAAACACGGCGTGGTGCAGGGGGATGGATTTTGGGACCTGATAGTTCCGGGCGCCGGCCGGGAAGAGCATGTATTCGGCCCAGGAGCCAAAGGTCTTCTGTCGGAAGCCGTAAATATCGTGGACCGCGCACATCCAATATTGGCCCCGCTGGCAGTAGCGGCAATGGCCGCAGGGAACAATCTGCTCGCTGATGGCGTGATCCCCGATGGCCAGGCCGTACAAGTCGCCGGCGCCTTCGCCCAGGCTGACCACCTCGCCGACAAATTCATGCCCCGGAGTGACCGGGGGCTGGCAATAGCCGGGGCGATCCTTGTCCCCCCAAAACATGGGGGCTCCAGTGTAGCATTTGATGTCGCTCGCACAGATGCCCGTGCTCTTGACCTTGATGACCAGCTCTCCCGGGCCGGGCCGGGGAACGGGGCGCTCCTCCAGGCGATAATCGCCGGGGCCATGGGCCACAACCGCAGCCATCGATTGGGGTAATCTGATCGGGAGACGCATCTGCCGGCACGCTGGACTGGTTTGCCCAGCCAAAGCCTTTCGGCCCGAGATTTTCGGGCGATGCCCGGGAAGGCAACGATTATCATCACGGGCGATAGCTGGAGGCGAGCGTTGCCCCGGATCGGCCACACCGTTCGGCTGCCGGGCACCACTGCGATTCGGGCCGCCCGGCGATCGGCGATCAGCCCGCGCAGGATCCCCGCCATTCCCGCAACGGCGATGGTCTGCATGCCTGACGGGATGGTTAATGCCCTTTGACTTGGCCGTGTTTTCGGCCAAATTCGGGCGTCGCGCCGAACCCCTCGGCCGCCACGGCAAGCTCCCGCCATGAGAATGAAATACCCCTGGTCCGTTGCGCTGATATTGTTTGCTTCCCTCCTGCCCGTCGCTCCGGCGTCCGCCCAGATCGGCCGGCGGTTTCCCTCGGAACGAAAAATCGTCGTGGATCCGGTGACCGGCGTGCCGCTCACGTTTTTGACCAGCACCCCGGGCACGGGAGATGCCAAGATCTACCAGACCCACCACCAATGGACCTCGGACGGCCAGTGGGTTATTTTTCGCTCCAATCGCCCGGGCAGCGGCCAGGCCATGGCGGTCAACGTGGAAACGGGCGACATTGTCCAGGTGAGCGAATCGGGCTTCATGGGCATGCTCTGTGTCGCGGACCACTCGATGCACCTTTACTTCCTCCGTCCAGTCCGGAAGCCGGGAGCCGAGGCCGACCCGGTCCCACCGCCTCCTCCTGCAGTGGCCGATGTGCCGCCGCCGCCGCCGCCGCCGCCGGGCGCGGCGGCGCGCGGCGGATGGGGTTTTCGTTCCCGGGGCCCCGTCCTGGTCATCGGGGTTGACCTGGCTAAGCTGTTGACTGACAGCGCCGCGGGAGCGCTGAAGGCCGCAACCGAGTACGAACGCGTCTGCGGTACGATCCCGGCCGATGTGGGCGCCGCCGACATGGCCTTGGATGCAAGCGAGGATTACGCATTTGTGCGCACGGGCCGCGACTATGCGCTCAAGCATATCTCGCCGGACACAAAGCTGGAGCCGTCCCACGGCCCGCGCGGCATGGGTGCGGGCCCGAGCGGGTTGATCAGCGTCAATCTTCACACCGGAGAGATCAAGGATGTCGTCTCGGTCCCGTTCCAGGTGGGCCACGTCCAGACCAATCCGTGGGTTCCGGGCGAAATCGTCTTCTGCTGGGAGACCGGCGGCAAGGCGCCGCAGCGTACCTGGACGGTCAGGTCCGACGGCAGCGGTCTGCGCCCGCTTTATCCCGAGGCGCCCTACGAATGGATCACGCACGAGGCCGTCATCAGCCGGGACGAGGTTGCGATCGCCATCCTGAGTTACAGCGGGGAGGGCGTCTGGGGCACTGCCGGTACCGACGAGCATCCGTCTGGCGTCGGGATCGTCAACCTCCGCACCCGCAAGATGCGGATCGTCGGCCAGGTGCCGCTGGGTGACCCCGGCCGCTCGGACTGGCATGTGAACGGTTCGCCGGATGGCCGCTGGGCGGTCTGTGATGATTTTCGCTATCGTCTCTGGCTGATCGACCGCCACTCGGGCCAGATGGCGATCATCGCCGATCTCGGGCAGAAAACCGGCGCTCAGGACCACGTCCATCCCACGTTTAATGCCGACAGCACGAAAATCGAGATCCAGACGGCAATGCTTTCCGCCGACGGCCGCTCCTTGAACATCTGTGTTGTTCCCGTGCCGAAGTCCTGGCTCGCGCGGACCTACAGCACGAGGATCGAGCCGTGATTGCGGCGGGGTGAGGCTCTGAATTCTGTACGCAGCGATTTCGGATATGAGGACGGAGGCTTTTCAGAGGAGAATTGCCCAAAATCGGGGTGTTTTTGTGTCAATTCTTGGGTGGGAGCGCTCCAAAAGTAGCAAAGCGGTGCAGTTTGGTGCAAATGCGAGCACCACCGCTTGAGTCTAGTGCCACGGTTGATGACGTGGGAGAGAGCACCCCTCAAATTCAATTCGAGGCTTTCGGGCCATGCCGGCAACTACGATAACTAAATCCTTTGAAGCTTCATTACCTTCTTCACGCGCCTTCGCTTCAACGCCCGTTCCTATTAAGGAATCTGTCTCAGCATTATTTTCCGAACATCTTCGCGACAATAAAGATGAGAATGGCACCCCCGATACCGCCGCCTGCCAGAAGGTAAACCAACGAGTATCCGGCAGCGGCGAGAGGAAGGATGGTGTGCATAGGGGGAGCGATTCGTTGGGGGTTGAGAGAGCTGCTAGCGCGTCCCTACGGCTGCAGGTTTTGCACTGGCCTCCCCCGTGGTCGCGAAATCCTCGGCACCGCCGGTCTTCAATATCTCTTTCGCTTCCGAGATTTGCGCCGAGTTTTCCGTATGCACAGAAATGAGGACGTTTCCTCCCTTAACCCGGCCCTCGTAACGTTTGGCCTCATACTCCGGAATGCCCATCCCGATGAGGGCCCCAGTGATTCCTCCAACTGTACCGCCAACCGCCGCACCACTAAGGGCGGCAACGATCGGTCCGGCTGCGATGAGAGGGCCGACGCCGGGAATCGCGAGAGCGCCAATTCCAACCAGCCATCCCAAGGCTCCGCCGATTGCACCGCCTGTCGCAACACCCGTAACTGCGCCCTCGGGGGCCTTCGTGTTCCGACGCAATGCGTCGAAAATCGATGCGATCTAGGCCGACCAGCTATTTCACCAGATTTCGATGCGACAGGTGACGCGACTCTGATTATTGCGGAATCCGACGTCCGTTATTTAAGAAACTTGTGTCAATTTTTGGGAGGTCACCCCCCTTCGGGAGCAATTTTGAGCAATTGGGTGCAATTTGTAGCTCCGCCCACCCCACCCCTCTTAACTCGCTCAACAAAAAGGCCCTCGGATAAATCCGAGGGCCTAAATTGGGTGCAGGGGCTGGATTTGAACCAGCGACCTTCAGGTTATGAGCCTGACGAGCTACCAGGCTGCTCCACCCTGCAATGGAAGGAAGAAGGTTGGACAGGAGCGTCGCCCTGTCAACTGGCAAAGAAAAGCCACCGGCCGTGGCCGGTGGCCCGGTGAATCGGACGCCGCGGGGCGCCCTGGCGACCGAAGGCGCCTTAGCGGTCGAAGACCTTCTTGATGTCGCCGACCTTCTTCTGGATCTTGCCGTCAACCTGCTCGTCCTGGCCGCGGGCGGTCAGGTTCGGGTTGTTGGTGGCGCGACCGGCGGCTTCCTTGATCTTGCCGGAGAGGTCGCGGGCGGAGCCTTCAACTTTGTCCTGGGTGCTTGATTTCATAGTGGGCTCATGGACCTCGGACGCCGGATGGCCGTTCCGAACCGGCGGATGAAAATCCTATTTTTTTCCGCCTCTTTTCGTCCCACCCCATGGAACCCGGGACCAGGCGGCGACTCACGCCGGCGGCTTCCGGTCGTGCAGCTTTTCGCGGGCAAAGGTCCGGGCCGCCGCGGCCCGCGTTGCCGGGTGAAACCGCGCGGTGTAGATTGATCGCACCTCGAACGAACGGGTCGTCAGGCTCGCCAGCGCGACCGCGAGCATGAGCGGCACGAGCAGGGGCTGGACGTGGCGCGTCAGCTCCAGCAGCAGCAGGATCGAGGAAACGGGACCTGCGGTCGCAGCGGCCAAAAAGGCGCCGGCCCCGACGATCGCACAGGCCGCCGGGTGGAGCGTCGGGACCAGCGGCGCGGCCAGATGCCCAAGCAGACCGCCAAGCAGGGCGCCGCAGGCGAGCGTGGGCGTGAAGAGGCCGCCGGGAATCCCGCTGCGCAGGCAGGCCGCGGTTGCCGCCAGCTTGAGCAGCGGCAGCGCCAGGAGCAGCCCGAATGTGAGCCGGTCCGAGAACGCCCGCTCCACAAGGTCCTTGCCGTTGCCCAGGATCTCCGGGAAGCGAATCGAGACACCACCCAGGGCGACCAGGGTCACCACGGGAAGGAGGACAAGCATGATGCGCTGCGGGCGCCGGGCGTCGGCCCAGCCGATCACCCAGATATAGCCCGCGGCGGCCAGGCCGATCAGCGGGCCCGCCACTCCCGCCCAGACGATCTGGGCGAAGGGGGAGGTTGTGACGTCAATCGGATACACCGGGAGATTTGGCAACAGGAGCCAGGAGGCCGCCGTGCCCAGCAGCGAGGCCACCAGCGCCGGCACCACCTGTGGCCAAGCGAGGGTGCCGAGGAGGACCTCCATCGCGAAGATCGCCCCGCCGAAAGGCACGTTGTAGGCCGCTGCGATGCCGGCGCCCGCCCCGCAGGCCAGGACCAGACGGCGCTGGGGTGCGCTGAGGCGCAGCCATTCGCCGAGCTGCGAGGCGAAGGCCGCCCCCGTTTGCTTGATTGCGCCCTCTCGGCCGAGCGAAGCCCCGAGCCCTACAACGACGATGGAAAGAAGCGCGTTGCCCACCGTCCGGAAGAAGGGGAGACGTCCCGTGCCGAGCCAGATCGCCTGGGCCAGGTCGCCCGCGTGTCCCTTGTTCCGGCGCCGGCGGCGCAGGAGCCAACTGCCGGCCACGGCCACCAGGCCAGCAACCCCGAGGACTACCAGCCGGTGCGGAGTCGAGGTGTGATTGACCGCGTCGATATAGTCGCCCTCCTCCGAGCCATAGGACCAGGCGAACTTCTCAATGGCATACAGCAATCGCATCAGCAAGGCACCCGCCAGGCCGGCCCCAACCCCGGTCAGCGCAACGACGGTCCAAAAGCGCGCTGACAGACGCGGGGCATCCAGCGCGAGGTTGGGTTGGGCGGAAGATAAGGCCATGGCAGGTATTCCGGGAGCGGCAGGGGCGAATCCGCCGGGTGGACCCACTGACCCCTAAGCCCGTTCCCGGTGCCGCCCGCGCCTCCGATTCGGGGGGACCGTCAGGGCGCCGTGGCGCGCAGTGCGCGCCGCGCCAAGGCCAGGTTCTGGCGGACAGCCTCGTCGTCCGGCTTTAGCTCCAGGGCGCGCTCATACTGGACGATTGCCTCCGGCAGCCGGCGCATGACAAAGAGGGCATTGCCGAGATTGGCCCGGGCGCCGAAGAAGTCAGGCCGCACCGCGACCGCCTGCTGGTATTCGGCGACGGCCTGCGGAAATTGCCGGCTTTGCGCGAAGCCGTTGCCCAGTTCGTAGTGGGCCTGCGCGAGATTGATCCGCGCATCCCGGGCCTCGGGCTGGAGCCGCAGGGCGGCTTCATAGTGCGGCACCGCCTCGGTCACTCGCCCCGAGCGGGCGAAGACGTTCCCCAGGTTGGTCTCCGCGTCAGGACTGGCCGGCTGGAGCTGCAGCGTCTTCTCGAGGTCGGCCTCCGCCTGGGGCCATTGGCGCAGCTGCAGCCACGCGGTGCCGCGATTATAATACGCCTCGGACAGATCGGGCCGAAGCTGCAGCGCGAGATCATACTGTACGATCGATTCCGGGTACCGGCCCGCCTGGTCAAAGTCGCGACCCAGGTCCACGTGGGCCATCCAGGCGGACGGATTCTGGGTTAGCGTGTACGCCCACAGCGCCTGGTCGCTCTGGAAATGGGCGGCGTCGCTGCGGCTCACGCCCGCCAGGATGAGGGTCACTCCGGCCGCAAAACCGCCGGCCAGCCATCGCCGGGCCTGCAGTTCGCCCGCCCAGCGCCAGATCACGTCCGCCCCCGCCACCGCCAGGCCGATCAGTCCCAGCAACGGCAGATAGGCGAAATGGTCGGCGACCCAGCTGAAGTGCATGTAGGACATCGGAATGAAGCCCAAAACCGGGAGCAGGTTCAGGACAAAGAACCCGCCGCCGAAAAGGACCGCCCGCCCCACCCCGCCCCGCCGGCTCCACGACCATGCGAGGAGCAGGGCCAGGCCCAGCCATGGCAGAAATTCCACGACGGTCGGCGGATCGACGGCCCATTGCCGATACATCGGATGGAGCCCAAACGGCCAGAGGGACTTCCCCGCGTAAAAGGCCAGGCTCGTGCCCGCCACGGCCAGACGCGAGGCGAAGCCGCCGAGCGGGATCGTCCAGACCGCGAGCGCCCGCTGCGTCTGGAAATAGACCGTGACGAGGCCAAGCAGCAGGGAAAGCCCGGCGAATGGGACGACCGCCAGGACATCCCGGCGGCCGATCCGCCCCCGCCGCCAATAGGCGTACAGGAGCAGCACTCCGGGCAGCATCACCACCGAGCTCTTGCTGAGGAGCGCGAGCAGAAACCAAAGCAGCGATCGGGCGTAGGCCCCGTGCCGGCCGATTCCGCTGCGGTCGTAATCCACAAAGGCCAGCATCGCGCCCAAAAGAAAGACCAGCGAGAGGACGTTCTTGAGCTCGGCCACCCATGCCACCGATTCGACGACCAGCGGATGGACGACCAAGAGCAGTCCGCCAAGCCAGGCCAGGCTGAGTCCGAGTTGGCGCAGCAGCCGCCAGAACAGGAAGGCGCAGAGCAGGTGCAGGCCGAGGCTGAGCAGATGGAAGCCGACGGACGAGTCCCCCCACACCCGCCACAGCAGCCACTGCAAGCCGGTCTTCAGGGGAAAATAATCCGGGGTCCCGACGCCCGCCCAAATCTTGGCGAATCCGTGCGGGTCGCGCAGGATCGGATTCTGGGTGATTTCGGAGGTGTCGTCCCACACCCAGCCGCCCGACACCGCCGGTCCGTAGATCCCCGCCGCCGCCAGGATGATCGCCGCTGCCGGCAGCAGGAATGACGCGGAGCGGGGGCGGGACATCGGGACCGATTACATCGGCCCCGCGTCGGGATTCAAACGGGAATGCAAGTGTCCCAGGCTAGGCGGTCTGCGGCACGTCGATCTTCGCCGGCTCCAGCCGCGGCACCAAGAGGTGCACGATGAGGAGCGAGAATAGGTAGGCGACGCTCGGCGCGAGGAAGATCCAAAAATAGGCTCCGCCCTTTGCCCCCAAAATCTGTCCGACATAGTAGGAAAAGAAGATGCCGCCGGAGGCACCCAAGAAGCCGCCCAGGCCGGTGACGGAGCCCACCACCCGGCGCGGAAACATGTCTCCGGCGAGGCTGAAGGCGTTGGCCGACCAGGCTTGGTGGGCCGAGGCCGCCAGGGTGATGAGGCCGACCGCCACCCAGACGGAGGTCGTCAGCGCCGCGTAGAATACCGGAACCACACAGACGGCGCAAAGCAGCATCGTCACCTTGCGCGCACGGTTGACCGACCAGCCATTCTTCATGAAGCGTCCGGCCAGCCATCCGCCGCCAATGCTGCCGATCGAGGCGACAATGTAGATGATCGAGACCGGCAGCGCGCGCTGCTTGGCATCCAGATGGAAGCGCTCGGCGAAGAACGGCGGGGCGCCGAAGAGGTAGAACCACCACATGCAGTCGGTCATGCTCTTGGCGATCGCGAAGGCCCACGTCTGCCGGTAGCCGAAGAGCCGGCTCCAGGCGATCTTGGTGGTGGCCTCCGGGGGCTCGCTGTTGATGATCGCAAGCTCGTCGAGTGACACGTGGGGATTGTCGAGGGGCCGCCGGTACCACGAGAGCCAGGCGATAATCCAGGCCAGGTCGATGAGCCCGGTGAAGAGGAAGGCCCCGCGCCAGCCCAGGGTGTGGCCGGCGATGTGGATCTTGGCCAGGATCGGCACCAGGAAGGCCACGGCGATCGGCACCACCGTTCCGCCGATGTTCGTGCCGGAATTGAAGAGCCCGGTGGCCAGTGCGCGCTCCCGCTTGGGGAACCATTCGGCGACGGTCTTGATCGCCGCCGGAAAATTGCCGCCCTCGGACATCCCGAGGAGGATCCGTACGAGGAAAAACCCGGCCAGACCGGTAACAAACGCGTGGCCCATGGAGGCCAGGCCCCAGAAGGCGACCGCGAGGACAAAGCCCCAGCGCAGGCCCAGGCCGTCGACGATCCGGCCCCAGCCGAGCATGCTCACGGCATAAGCGGCCTGAAAGCACATCGTCATATACCAGTACTGCTGGTCGGTCCAGTGGAAGACCTTCTGCAGTTCGGGCGCCAGGTTGCCGAAGACGCTGCGGTCGATGTAGTTGGCCGTCGTGACCCAAAAGAGAAGGGCACAGATCACCCAGCGATAGCTGCTGGCGCGGGGACGGTCGGGAATGGTATCAGATTGCATGGCTAGGGGTTGGGGGTGGGTAGCCGGGGGGCCGCGCCAACGCGATGCCCCGCCGGGGGGAATGTCAAACGCCGAACGGGACCGGATGGCGAAAAGCTAGAGCGCGGGCGAGACCGGGACCACGGCGGCCGAGAGCTCGTTGTCGGTCAGCCGGAGGTTCGTGGGCTTCGGTCCGTCGACCTGCAGGAACGTGCCCGTCCCGGGCGCGGCCTGTGAATCCCGCAGCCAGACCCCGTCGGAATGCGCCAGCCGGATGACCGGGATGTTGGGATGGATCTCGCTCGAGGTGACGTCGTCCAGCACCAGATGGTGCACGGTGTCGAAAACGAAGGCTTCGCCGGTGGAGGCATTGACCTTCACCTGGTGCAGCTCGACGTCGGCGGCGTGGTCGCAGAGAAACCCGACCTTGCCGGTCGCGGAAATGTCGGTGAAGCGCAGGCCCTCGATCGCCTTCTCGTCCAGGCCCTGGATGCTGGCGACCTGGTTGGCATTGAGGATCGTCATGTTGCTCACGGCGATGTTGCGGAAGACCGGCGTCCGGACGGAGAGCGGTTCCGGCGGGAGGTTGCGCGAGTAGAGGGTCGTGATCTCGATGGCCTGCTTGTGGACATTTTCGAGGACAAAGTTGCTGATCCGGACGTTCTCGACCACGCCGCCGCGGCCGCGCTGGCTCTTGATCCGGAGCCCGGTATCCGTGCCCTTGCCCACGATGTTGGTCGCCACCACGTCGCGGATATCGCCGGAGGTCTCGCTGCCGATGACGATGCAGCCATGGCCCTCGTACATCGTGCAGTTGCTCACCGCCACGTGCTCGGTGGGCCGGGCGATGCGCCGGCCGTCGGCGTCCTTGCCGGACTTGATCACGATGCAGTCGTCGCCGGTGCGGAACCAGCAGTCGGAGATCCGGACGTCCCGGCAGGAATCGACGTCGATTCCGTCCGTGTTGGGCCCGGTGGAGAGGAAGGTCACCCCGTGGACCACGATGTTGTCGGAATAAAGGGGATGAAACATCCACATGGGCGATTCCGTGATGGTGACGCCCTCGATGACGAAGTTCTTGCAGCCGTTGGGCTCGATCAGGGAGGGACGCAGGAATTCGGTCGCGAGCTTGAAGTCCGCCCGCGTGAGCTTCTCGCCGCCCTGGACCCGCTCCATGATGCCGCCCTTGCTCCGGTAAGCCTGGCCGCCGGCCCGGGCGGCGGCGAGCTGTGCCGGATCGACCGTGGCGCCCGGGGCGACGCGGCCGGAAGCCCGCCACCACCAGTTCTTGCCCTGGCCGTCGAGGGTGCCGCGGCCAACAATCGCTATGTTCTCCTTGTCCCGGGCGTGGATCAGCGGGGCATGGGTAAAGGCGGAGGTGTCCTCCCAGCGCGATTCGACCACCGGGGAGTCGGCGGGGTCTCCGCTGTAAAGCAGGGTCGAACCGGCGTCCAGCTGCAGGGTGATGTTGCTCTCGAGCTCGATCGAGCCCGTGAGATAGCGGCCGGCCGGGAACTGGACCGTGCCGCCGCCGACGGCGTGCGCGGCCGCGATGGCCTTGGCGATCGCGGCCGTGTCCTTGGTCTGGCCGTCCGGCACGGCGCCGTAATCGAGGACGTTGAAGGTGGTGGAAGACGCGGCCGCCGAAAGCGAGCACGCCAAGCCTAACAGGGGAAGAAGCAACCGGGGGTTCATAACGTGGGGTATCTGAACTGAATTAAGACACGTGTCTTGGTCAAGGTTATCCTCTAAGCCCGGCGGGCGCCCGGATGCGTCTTGGAGGTTGAACGTCGCGACCCAAATCGTGAAGGTGAGGCGATGAAAGCCGCCCCCGGACCCAAGCGCGTCATTCGGTCGACCGCCGAATTCGCGTCCTATGTCGGGCTGGCGCGAACCACCGTCTCGCGTGTCCTGAACGGCCACCCCGGCCTCAAGACCCAGACGGTCCAGCGGGTCCAGCAGGCGATCGAGGAGACCGGGTTCACCCCCAATGCCTATGCGCTGCACCTCAAGGGGAAGCGCACCGCCACGATCGGCATCTGCATGGAAAACCTGCTGACCGCCCCGGCCGTGCTGAAGCTGGCCGAGCTGCAGCGGCGCCTGCGCGAGCGCAGCCATGCCTCGCTGATCGAGGTCCTGCCGCCCGGCGGCAGTCGCGAGGTCATCCGCCACTTTCTTTCCATGCGGGTGGACGCAGTGGTCTTCATCGGCCACTTCGTCGAAGAGGAGATCGCCCGGCGGATTGACGAGCTTATGACGCATGCGACCCCGCACCTGGTCATCGACCAGCGCGGAGTGCCCCATGCGGACACCGTCGCCCTCGACCGGGCCAGCGGCATGCGCGAGCTGATGGCCTACCTGCTTGGGCTCGGACACCGCTCCTTCGGCCTGCTCGCCATCACCGGGGCGGCCCGCTCGGTCCAGGATCGGCTCGCCGGCATCGAGGCCGGGCTCGCCGCGCACGGGCTGGGCTTCGCGGAGTGCACGCGATCGCTGGATCATCTCCACGCCCGGCAGAACGACTTCGAATATGGCCGGGCGCTGGCGCTGAGCTTCGTGGCCGAGAAGAATATCCCCACCGCCTTCGTGGCCCTGAACGACGAGGTCGCGATCGGGGCGATGCACGGCTTCCAGTCGGCGGGCCTGCGCGTGCCGCAGGACGTCTCGGTCGCCGGCTTCAACAACCAGGACATCTGCCTCATGCCGACGCCGCTGCTGACCAGCATCGACCAGCAGATCGAGCTCACCGTGAATACCTCCGTGGACCAGGTGCTGAGCCAGATCGGCCGGCCGCCGCGGCCCCACCCCCATGTGGAAATGATCGCGCCGAAGCTGGTCGTACGGGATTCGACCGGTCCGGCGCCCAAGGCCAAGTCCGCCTAGCCGCCAGGGCCGCCGTGCGCATCGGATCCCACGAGCTGGCGTCGCCGCTCTTCCTTTCGCCGCTGGCCGGCTACACCAACCTCCCAATGCGGCTCACCCTGCGGGAGCTGGGCGGCCTGGGCTGGGCCACGACCGACCTGGTCAACGCGCGCTCCCTGATCGAGCGCAATCCGATGGCGCTGAAGCTCGTCGCCACGAGCCCGGCCGACCGGCCGCTCTCGATCCAGCTTTTCGGGAGCGTGCCGGAAGAAATGCGCGACGCCGCGGTGATCTGCCAGGAACTGGGGGTCCAGGGGGTCGACATCAACATGGGCTGCCCGGTGAAAAAGGTGACCAAGATCGGCGGCGGATCGGCCATGATGACCGAGTTGGCGGGCACGGCCCGCCTGGTGCGCGGCATGGTCGACGCGGTCAAGATCCCGGTGACGGCCAAGATGCGCCTCGGCTGGGACGACGACAACCTGACAGCGCCCGACCTGGCCCGCGCCCTGGAGGATGCCGGGGTGGCGGCCGTGTTCGTCCATGGCCGCACGCGGGCCCAGGGCTTCGCCGGCACCGTCAACCTGGCCGGGATCCGCTCGGTCGTCCAGGCGGTCAAGGCCATCCCCGTGATCGGCAACGGCGACGTCACCACGCCGGCGGGGGCCAGGCACATGCTTGAGGTCACGGGCTGCGCGGGCGTGAGCGTGGGGCGGGGCGCCTTCTACGACCCCTGGATCTTCCGCCGGACCGAGGCCCTCCTGCGCACGGGCGCCGAGCCGCCCGAGCCCGACTTCACCGAGCGGATCCGCGTCCTCCGCCGGCATTTCTCGCTCTACGTCGACTTTTACGGGGAGGAGCGTGGCGCGCGCTATTTCCGCAAGGTCGCCCCCTGGTACGCCAAGCGCTTCGGCCCGGCCAAGCCCTTCAAGCAGGACATTTTGGGCATTCTCTCGCGGGCCGACTTCGAGGCCGTCGTGGCCCGGTTCCTGGAGTGGCGCCGGCAGTTCTGCGACGAAAGCGGCGAGCTCCTGCCCAAATACCAGCCCGCCCCCCTTACCCCCTCCTTTCTCCGGACCGGGGCCGACGGGCCGACGGAGGGGATCAGGGTCCCCAAGGGGCCGGTGGAAGTATGGTGAAAAGTTTCACTCGCGGTGGGAACGCCCGCCCTTCAGCCTACTCTCACCCTGCCATGACCAAACGCCTCCTTCTGCCCCTCGTTGCGGCCTGCACCCTCGCGCTGTGCGCCGGCTGCCTATTTCCGAAGAACTTCAGCAAGGAGAAGAAGGACAAGCACGTAGCCGCCAGCCTGGAGAAGGAATTCCGGCAGCGCTGGGTCGAGAAGCGGGTCGCCGACCTCACCGCCACGGGCGTGAACACCACGGTCGCGGAAGCCCAGGCCAACACCGAGTACGACGCCAAGTACAGCTACGCCGAGCCGACGGCCAAGAAGTAGGACCGGCCCCCGAACGGGCGGATCACTCCACCCGTTCGATCTTGATCAGCTCCATCTCGAAGACAAGGGCAGTGTCGGCCGGAATGTCCGGCGCCTGCCCCCGGGAGCCATAGGCGTAGTCCGACGGGATGATGACCAGGCGCTTCTCGCCAAGCTTCATCAGCTGCAGGATCTGGTCCCAGCCCCGGATGACCGCGCCGCGATCGACCCGGAAGCTCAGCGGATGCTGGCGGTCCAGATCGGTGTCGAACACCTTGCCGTTCAGGAGCCGGCCGACGTAGATGACCGAAACCTTGTCACCGGGATTTGGCGGCTCGCCCACGCCCTCCTTCTCGATGATGTAGCGGATGCCGGTGTTGGTCTTCTTGGCGTTCGGCCACGTCTTGGCCACGAAATCATACTCGTCCGGCGAGAGCCGTTCGCGCTGGGCGCGGACGGCCGCGGGGGCGAGCATGAGACCCGCGAGGAAGAGGGTGCAGAGGAAGCGCATCGTTGGAATATGAGAATAAGAAAGACGCGCACGTCAACGCGCGCGTCCCCGCTCAGCGGCGCCCGCGGCCGCCGCCGGCGCTCCGGCCACCACCACCACCACCAAAGCCGCCCCGCCGGCCACCGCCACCGCCAAAGCCGCGGCCGCCGCCGCCCCCGCGCTGCTGGGGCGGGGCCGGAGGACGGGCGGTGAAGGGCAGATAATTGAACCCGGGCATCTTAAGCTCGGGAATCTTCTGTCCGATGAAGCGCTGGATGCCGTGGATCAGGTCGGCGTTCTCCGGGGTGACCAGGGTGAACGCGTCGCCCACTGCCTGGGCCCGCCCGGTGCGGCCGATGCGGTGGACATAGTCCTCGGGATTCTCCGGGACGTCGTAGTTGATGACGTGGGTCACGCCGGCGACGTCGATGCCGCGGGCGGCGATGTCGGTCGCGACCATGACCTCGTACTTGCCGCTCTTGAACCCGGCCAGGGCCTCGATGCGCTGGTTCTGGGAGCGGTTGGCGTGGAGGACCGCCACCGAATGGTTGGCGGCCTTGAGCTTGTGGGCAATCTTGTCGGCGCCGTGCTTGGTGCGCGAGAAGACCAGCACGCTGTCGAAGCCGGCTTGGCCCAGGAGGGCCAGCAACAGCTCGAACTTCTGGCCGTGGGCCACCGGGTAGAGCGCGTGGTTGACCGACTGGTTCACGGACCGGTTGACGCCGACCTCGATGCGGGCGGGGTCACGGAGCGCGAAGGAGGCGACCGCCTGGAGCTCGGGCGGCACGGTGGCCGAAAAGAACAGGGTCTGGCGGTCCTTCGGGCAGCGGGCGATGATGTCCTTTACGGTCGGGAGGAAGCCCATGTCGAGCATCCGATCGACCTCGTCCAGGATCAGGATCGAGATGTCGCGGAGGCTGATGGTGCCGTCCTTGAGGTAGTCGACCAGGCGGCCGGGGGTCGCGACGATGATGTCCACGCCGCGCTTGAGCTCGTTGCGCTGGTGGCCGTAGCCCACCCCGCCGAAGACGGCGACGGTGCGGAGGTCGGTGAAGCGGGCGAAATCGCGAAAGGCGGTCTCGACCTGGGCGGCGAGCTCGCGGGTGGGCTCGAGCACCAGGACGCGGGCGCGGCCGTGGGCCCCGAGCCGGTGCAGCACCGGGAGGGCGAACGCGGCGGTCTTGCCGGTGCCGGTCTGGGCGGAGGCGATCAGGTCGCGGCCGGAAAGGACGGCGGGAATCGCGCGGAGCTGGATGGGCGTGGGATCGGTATAGCCGGCCGCCTGCACGCCACGGAGCAGGGGTTCGGAAAGGAGGAGGGCTTTAAAGGGCATAATTCAGGACGGTCGGGCAGTGCACACAAAGGCAGCGCCGGATCACCGGCGCAAAAAAAAAGGACGGAGCGCCCGGAGGTGCTCCGTCCCTTGATTAAAATCGATCTGAAGACCGATGCAGGGGTCGCTTAGTAACGACGATCGCGATCGCCGCCACGGCCACCGCCGCCGAAGCCGCCGCGGTCACCGCCACGGCCGCCGCCGCCGAAGCCGCGACCACCACCGCCGCCGCCGCCGCCAAAGCCGCCACCGGGGCGGTCTTCCTTCGGACGGGCTTCATTGACGGTCAGCTGACGGCCGCCGAGATCGACGCCGTTGCTCTTTTCCGCCGCGGTCTTGGCCTCATCGGCCGTACCCATGGTAACGAAGGCTAAGCCGCGCGGGCGGCCGGTCATGCGATCCAGGGCGACGTAAACGTCGGTCACGGAGCCGTATTGGCTGAAATGCGTGCGCAGTTCGTCTTCCGTCGTCTTGAACGACAGGTTGCCAACGTATAGTTTGGAGTTGCTCATCTGATAGCTTCGTAGAGTCACTGTCCGCTGCCAGTCCGTTCCCACCATCGGGTTTCGAAATCATCACTTAAGCAACCTGCTCAGCCAACGACTCACCAGAAGCTGTCACCAAACCGCTATCTCTAACGAGGCCCGAGAAGAAGGCAGAGGGTCTTCGCAAACGCAACTACGAACTTGGCAGGCTTTTAAAGCGCAGCAGCCACAGGCTTTGCATCATGCAGCTGGCGGCGCATCCAGTCCTGAAGGATCTGCTTCTCGTACCGCAGGGGGTCGAGCCGGTCCAAGGTGACCCGGTTCTGGAAGAACATGTCGGTGATGTCCTCCCGGCCGGACCGGACCACCCGGCCGCTCGCGTCGGTCAGGGTGTAGCTGAACTTGAAGTGGGGCGGATAGATGTCCTTCACGATCCGGATGTCGTCAAAGCGCTCGCCCCGCCAGGGCTCGAAGTCGCCCGCCAGGTCGATATCGGTGAAGGTGAGCTTCAGCTTGGAGCCCGCAGGAACGAAGTGATCGGCCTGCTGCACCAGGAAGGTGCTCAGGTCGCGGAGGATGGCCGCCGAACCCTTGTCGGTCGGAAGGAAAGCATCCTTCACGTCGGTGAATTTCTCGGGGTGATCGTAGATCACTTCGGCACGGGGGGCCGCCGGAGCGGCCCAGACGGGTGAGGCACCCGCCGCCAGCAGGCCCAGGAGGGCGCAGAGGAGGGATGTTTTCATGCGAGGAGGGGACACGCCGAGTCTAGCACCGTTCCCCCATAACGCCAGCGGCAACCC
Organism: uncultured Opitutaceae bacterium; assembly: GCA_903916755.1. Lineage (GTDB taxonomy): Bacteria > Verrucomicrobiota > Verrucomicrobiia > Opitutales > Opitutaceae > Palsa-1447. The sequence continues at coordinate 20,466 of CAIWXW010000046.1, forward strand.
GCCCCTCCCCTGCATTGTCATCCCGGGGGCATTCTGCATGGTGGCGGCATTCCTATGCCGCTATTCGACTGGCTCTCGTCCCGGATGTCGGGGGTGCTGCTCCACCCCACCAGCCTGCCCGGCACCCAAGGGATCGGGACCTTCGACCGCCACGCAGACCGATTCCTGGATTTCCTCCAGGCGGCGGGGATCACCAGCTGGCAGATCTGCCCGCTGGGGCCGACCGGCTACGGCGATTCGCCCTACCAGTGCTTTTCCTCCTTCGCCGGCAATCCCTACCTGATCGACGTTGAGGACCTGGCGGCCAAGGGGTTCCTGGGCGCGGCCGACCTCGCCCCCCTGCGGCAGCTCGATCCCGCCCGGGTCGATTTCGGGGCGCTCTACCAGCGCAAGTGGCCAGTGCTCCGGCAAGCCTATGCCGGATTCCTGCGGGCAGGCAGCCCCACCCTCGGCAGCGAAAGCTTCGCGGCCTTCAAGACCCGGTCGGCCGCCTGGCTGGAGGACTATGCCTACTTCCAGGCCCTCAAGGACCACCATGGCGGGAAGGCCTGGACCGGCTGGCCTGAATCCACCCGCAAGTTCGCCGCGGCGCGCAAGTCCGCCCTGCGCGCCAAGCTTGAGGGCGCGATCGACGCCCAGCGCTTCTACCAATACGTCTTCTTCACCCAGTGGGCGCGCGTGCGCGGGGCCGCCCAGGAGCGGGGCATCAGCCTGATCGGCGACATCCCCATCTTTGTCGCGGCGGACTCCGCCGACGTCTGGTCGCGGCAGGATCTTTTCGAGCTCAACACCACGACCGGCCAGCCGCTGGCCGTGGCCGGGGTGCCCCCGGACTATTTCTCGGCCGACGGACAGCTCTGGGGCAATCCGCTCTACGCGTGGAAGCGGCACGCCGCCGACGGCTATGCGTGGTGGCAGACGCGCCTGGCCGCCGCCTTCGAGCTCTGCGACATCCTGCGGATCGATCACTTCCGCGGGTTCGACGAGTACTGGCGGATTCCGTGGCCGGCGGTCACCGCCCGGGTCGGCGCCTGGGTGCCAGGGCCGGGCCTTGATTTTTTCCGCGTGATGCAGCAGCGGTTCCCGGACGGCAAAATCATCGCCGAGGACCTGGGCGTCCTGACCGACACCGTGACGAAGCTCCGGGACGACGCCGGCCTGCCCGGCATGGCGGTCCTGCAGTTCGCCTTCGATGACACGGCAAAAAATCCCTACCTTCCCCACAACGTGGTGCCGAACAGCGTCATCTACCCGGGCACGCACGACAACGACACGACGCTCGGATGGTACGCCTCGGCCAGCGAGTATGCCCGCGAGCACGCCCGCCGCTACCTGCGGGTGAAGGGCGACGAAATCGGCTGGGACTTCGTCCGCGCCTCCTACGCCTCGGTCAGCCGGCTGGCGGTCATCCCTTTCCAGGACATGCTGAGCCTGGGCTCGGCGGCGCGCTTCAACTCCCCGGGGACGCCCGCCGGCAACTGGCAGTGGCGCTATCGCGACGAGCAGCTCGAGGCCCTGTTCGGGGGCACCGCCGGCTACCTGCGGCAGCTGGGCGAGCTCTACGGGCGCGCGCCGGAAAAGCCTGCGGCCTGAGGCGGCCAAAAAAAAGCGGCGGACCTGGGGTCCGCCGCCCATCCGGCGAGCTCGAATCCGGTTGTAGGCGCGGAGTCGGCTAATGCTTGGTGGTCATCTCGTTCATGACCGACTGGACGCCGCGGACCCGCTGCGCCAGCTTGGTGGCGAGGTCCTTTTCGGCGCCGTTCTCGGCTTCGCCGGAAAGCGTGACCAGCCCGTCCTGCGTGGTGACCTTGGTCTTCACCGCGCTGGTGGCCCGGTTGCCCAGGAGGGCGAACTTCACCTCGGCCGTGATCGAGGCGTCATCGACGCGGTCGCGCGGCGACGGCGTGGCATTCGAGGGCGGGGTCACCACGATGTCGTTTTTGACCGACTGGACCCCGGCGACCTCCTTGGCGTATTCCTCGGTCAATTCCTTCTGGGCGATGCTGTCGGCGGTGCCAGTGAGCATCACCGCGCCGTTGTGGACCTCCACGTGGGTGCTGGTGGAGCTCACGTTGGCGCGGACCAGCAGCAGACCGCTGATCTTGAGGGCGATCCACCCGTCCGAATGCTCGGGCTGGCCGCCGGCAACTGTGATCTGGTTGTCCACGCGGACCACGCCGGGCAGGTCGCCGACCGTGTCCTCGGCCAGTTCCTTCTGGTCCTTGTCCTGGACGGTGCCCTTGAGGGTCACGACGCCCTGGTCGGCGTCGGCCTTGACGTGGTCCTGGAGGACGGCGTGAAAGTTATAGGAATTCTCCGCGGATTTCTCGATGCGGCGGTCCGTGTCGCGATCAGCCAGCGCCAAGGTGGGCAGCGCGGCGGCGAGAAAAACGGTCAGGAATGGGAGCGATTTCATGGACGGGAATGGGTTAATGCGAAGCCAGGAGAGGAGAAGGACGCCTCCTTTCAGCTTCGGGAGTGCCAAGTCCGGCCAACAATCGTTAGCATATATTTATCAATATTTTACAAAATAATGCCTACTCCTCGCCAAAACCGTGCCGTGCGTTCTGCACGAGGGGGCGCCTTGCCTCACAGGCAATCTGCAATAGACCTAGCGGGTGTTCCCGAACTTCCTTCAGCTCATCTCGCGGCGCTCGGCGCCTGAGTATGAGCAGGATTTTCTCCGCGAGGTTCGGCCGGTGCGCCGGCGCGTCCGGAGCCGCAAGGTGGATCGCCTCTTCATCGTCGCGTGGGCCCTCATCGCGCTCAAGTCCGCCATCGTCATCTGGGCGATCCAGCGGTACCACATCCCCTTCAGCCCCCTTTGGGTGATCGTGCCCACAGTGGCCTTCGCCGGCCTCTGCACCCTCGTCTACTATCGAAGATAATCCCATGCCCAACGTCCCCGGAGTCCGCAGTCCCTACGTCAAGACCGGCAAGTTTTTCTACTTGGCGCGCATGCTCGACAAGATGCGCGTCCATGCCGCCGGGCATTTGCCTCCGGAGTACGTGGCCAATCTGGGCGACGGTTCGAACCCGAACGGCTTTGACAGCCGGCTGTGCCGCTTCCTCCGGGTGGAGTACGCCGACGTCCGGGCCCGCGTGCTAGCGGGGGAGACCGACGAGGCAATCCTCGCCTGGGCCCTGGCGGGCGCGCAGCGCACGGAGGAGGAGTGCGACGTATGGAACGCCTTCCTCAGCAAGCGCGGCTGGCGCGACGAGCGGACGAGCGCCCTGGCGAAGATGGCGGCGGACTCCGGGCTGACGGGCAAGCCCATCGCGACCTTCTTCGACTACTTCGATTACGACGAGGGCCGCGTGCCGCCGACCGCCTGAGCGGCCTTTTGCATTGAGCCGGGGCGGCTTTCGGCCTTCGTTCGAAGCCGCCGCATGAAGAAGAAGTCCCGCAGCCTCACGGTTTATTTCGGCGGCGAGCTTTTCAATCTCAAGCACCTGATCGGCAATGCCTACCTGGCGGAGGCGATCTTCGAGAAATCGCACGGCCGCTACCTGTGCGAATTGCCGCAGGATTTCGAGCCGCGCGGCACCACCGCCCGCGCCATCCGCGACCTGGACATCCGGGCGCTCTTCGCCTGCGACCTGGCCCTCTTTAGCTTCGATGGTGCCGACCTCGACAGCGGCACCGTGGTGGAGTTCATGTTCGCCAAGTTCGCCGACATACCCGCGGTGATCCTGCGCAGCGACCTCCGCCGCGACCGGGCCGACCCCTGGAACCTGATGGTCAATTTCTATCCGCGGACGGTCACGGTCGTGCTGGACGGGCTGGCCGCCTACAAGGCGATCATGAAGCGCCGGCGCCGGAAGCTCGACGAAATCATCCGGCTGGCCGGCCAGCACAGTTCGGCCGACGCGCAGCGGATGTGCGACGAGGTCGCGACCGCCTGCGTCCGCGCGCTCGACCGCGTGCGCACGATCGAGCCGGTGATGCCGAAGCACCTGCGGCAGGAGGTGTACAACTGGCTTTCGCTCTTGCCCGGCCTGCGCGGAAAGGAGAAATCGCTGCGCAAGGAATTCGAGCGCTATCTCGAGCAGAAGGTGCAGCGGGGGCTCCTGTGAAGACGCTGCACCTGCTGGAGCATCCGCTGGCCGAGCACATCGTCACGCACCTGCGCGACCGGACGACGAAGCCGGCGACGTTCCGCACCCTGGCCTACCAGCTGACGCTGCTCCTCGCGATCGATGCGACGCGGGACCTGCCGACCGAGGCCAAGGCGGTCGACACACCGCTCGAGCCCACCGTCGGCCGCGTCCTGGCCCACCAGCCGCTGATCCTCATTCCCATCCTGCGGGCCGGCCTCGGGATGGTGCAGCCCTTCGTCGATCTGTTCCCGGAGATCAGCGTCGGCTCGATCGGCCTGGAGCGCGACCATGCCACGGCCGAGGCGCGGGTCTACTACAGCAAGCTGCCGCCGATGCGGGGCCGCCGCGCCATCGTGGTCGACCCCATGCTCGCGACCGGGGGTTCCGCGATCCAAGCCCTCAGCCTGGTCCGGGCCCAGGGCGCCACCCCCGTGAAGCTCGTCTGCATCGTCGCCGCGCCCGAAGGGGCGGCCGCGGTGCAGCGGGCCCATCCGGACGTCGCGATCCACATCGCGACGCTGGACCGCGCGCTCGACGACCGGAAATACATCCGACCGGGCCTCGGCGACTTCGGGGACCGGCTGTACGGAACCTGATCAGGCGATCGCCGGCACGACGTAGGGCGCGCGGTACTCCCGCGTGAGCAGGGCGTTGGCGGCCTCGTTGCCGACAAACCGCTGCGTCACCGGATCGATCTCCAGCGGGTAGCCGTAGACCGGCGGGCTCGTGCCGAGGTCGACCTGGTTGGCCGCCAGGTGCTCGAGCATCCGGCCGACCGACTCCGCCAGCGCGGGCTGGCCCCGGACCTTTTCCCGGAGCTCGCCGGGCGGGGTCGCCTGGCCGAGCCGGTGGGAGATGTTCGAGACATGGGCGAGGGCGCTGGAGACATGGCTCTCGGCCACCGTCACGTGCAGGTCGGCCATCCGCCGGCTGCGCACGCCTTCGACGAAATTGGCGAAGTGGCTCGCTCCGCCCCGGAAATCCTTCACCAGCTTGCCATCGCGGTCGTAGGCCTGCGCCGACGTGTAGTTGGTGGCGGGGACGACGACGGTGCCCCCCTCGCAGTGGACGACGACGCCGATGTCGAGCCCGTGGTACTTGTCCATGGCCTTGGCGCCGGCCTTTTCCGGCAGGCCGCGCACCTCGAAGATGAGCGGGGCCGCGGGATAGTCATGCATGACCGCCAGCGTGTTCGGGGTCTGGCCGTCGTCGACGTAGCCCAGCCGGCCGCCCACCGCGAAGGCGCGGGGCGCGACCGCCTCCTCGCCGAGGAACCAGCGGGCCACGTCCATCTGGTGGAGGCCCTGGTTGCCGATGTCGCCGTTGCCGGTGCCCCAGAACCAGTGCCAGTCGTAGTGGAACATCTTCCGGCGCGGCGGCGTGAGGGGCGACGGACCGCACCACAGGTCGAAATTGACGGTGGCCGGGATCGCCTGCGGGCCCTCGGTCAGGCCCAGGCTGACCCGGCGCTTGTAGCAGAGGCCGCGCGCCACCGTGATCTTGCCGAGATTGCCGGCGCGGACCCAGGCCACCGCCTCGCGGATCGCCGGGCTCGAGCGGGCCTGCGAGCCGGCCTCGCCCATCCGGCCGTACTTTTTCAGCGCGGCCACCATCTGCTGCCCTTCCCAAATTTCGTGCGAGACCGGCTTCTCCACGTACACATCCTTGCCGGCCTGCGCGGCCCAGATGGTCTGCAGGGCGTGCCAGTGGTTGGGCGTGGCCAGGCCGATGGCGTCGATGTCCGAGCGCGCCAGCAGGTCGCGGATGTCCTCCGCCGTGCTGGAGATGCCATAGGTCTGG
>CAIWXW010000047.1 GCA_903916755.1 uncultured Opitutaceae bacterium
AGCAGGATGATTTCCTCGTCGGAACCCTGGTGCGGCTTGGGGACGGGCACGAACAGGCGGATGAAGAGGTTGCAAAGCCAGGTGACCGGCCGGAGCACCCGCCGCAGCCACCACAGGGGGTACACGACGTAGGGCTGAAGGAGCCGCCGATACGCCACGCCCACGTTCTTCGGGAGCACTTCCGAGCCCAGGAACAGGGTGAAGGCGAAGGCGCCGGTCGCGTAGTAAAAGGAACGTCCGCCGAAGACGCTGCTGGCGAGGCGTCCGATGATCATCGAGCCGACGCCACTGGCCAGGGTGTTGAGGGACAGGATGGCGAAGATCGTCTCGTCGATCTCGGTCTTGATCGTCTCCAGGATGGCCCCGCGCCGCGGCCGGCGCTTTTTCAGGGCTTCCAGCTCGGCGGTGGTGGTGCTGAACACGATCGCCTCGCAGAGCGAACAGACGAACGAAATCCCCAGGGTGAGGACGACGGCGAGGATGAGCCAGGACATGAGCGGGACGGAGGCGAGGAACGGACGGATGAAAGAAGATTGCCATATCCGGCCCGGAAAGGCGAGCTTCCCCCCTTTCTTCAGCCGACCACCCGCCCTGTGCAAAAGACCCCCTTACGCGATTTTCACGCCGCCCACGGCGGCCGGTTGGTGGACTTCGCGGGCTGGGAAATGCCGGTCCAGTACCGGAGCATCCTCGAGGAGCACAAGGCGGTCCGCCGCGCGGCCGGCCTCTTTGACGTGAGCCACATGGGCGAGGTCACGGTGACGGGCCCGGACAGCGGCCGGTTCCTGAATCACCTTGTGACCAACGACGTCGCCAAGCTCTTCCCGGGCCGGGTGCTCTATTCGCCGATGTGCTACCCGACGGGCGGGGTGGTTGACGACCTCCTGGTCTACCAGCGGGCGCCGAACGACTACCTGCTCTGCATCAACGCGGGCAATATCGACCAGGATGTGGCCTGGATCCGCGAGCAGGCGGCGGGCTTCACGGTGACGATCGACGACCGGTCGGCGGACTATGCGCTGCTGGCGGTCCAGGGGCCGAAGGCGGCCGCGATCGTCCAGTCGCTGACGGGGGCCAAGCTCGGCGCCGTGCCGTACTACCACTTTGTCGAGGGCACGGTCGCGGGGATCCACTGCCTGATCAGCCGCACCGGGTACACCGGCGAGGATGGCTTCGAGCTCTATCACGCGGCCGGCGACGCGGTCGCGCTGGCCGACGCCGTGCTGGCGGCCGGGGCGCCGCACGGGCTCGAACTCGCGGGATTGGGCGCCCGCGACAGCCTCCGGCTCGAGGCGGGCTATCCGCTCTACGGGCACGAGATCGACGCCGAGGTCTCGCCGATCGCGGCCGGGCTCGGCTGGACCGTGAAGCTGGACAAGGGCGCCGACTTCATCGGCCGGGCGGCCCTCGTGGCCGAGAAGGCCGCCGGCCCGCGCCGGAAGATCGTTTTCTTCAAGACCGGCGACCGGCGGATCGTCCGCGCGGGGGCCCCGGTCCTCGGCCCCGGCGGCGTGGTCGCCGGCGAGGTCCGCTCCGGCACCCTGTCGCCCGTCCTGTACGAGGCCATCGGCTCGGCGCTCGTCGCCGCGGAGTTCGCCGCCCAGCCGCTCCAGGTGGACATTCGCGGCGCCTTGATCGACTTGCAGCTGGTCAAACCGCCCTTCGTCGCGCTAAAGAAATCCTCGGCATGAGCAACATTCCCCCCGCCCTCCGCTACGCAAAGTCCCACGAATGGCTGAAGCTCGAGGGCGACGGCACGGCTACGGTCGGCATCACCGACTACGCCCAGAGCGCCCTGGGCGACATCACCTTCGTGCAGCTGCCCAAGGTGGGCGCCGTGCTGAAGGCGGGCGAGACGCTCGGCGTGGTGGAGTCGGTCAAGGCCGCCTCCGACATCTATGCGCCGGTGGCCGGCACGGTGCTCGAGATCAATTCCGCCCTGGAGCAGGCGCCGGAGAAGCTGAATCAGGACGCCTTTGGCAGCTGGATGCTGAAGCTCAAGGTGGCCAACGTGGCGGACGCGGGCGCCCTCCTCGACGCCGCGGCCTACGCCAAGCTGGCGAGCTAAAGCGGGGCCGGCCCGGCGGCTACAGCCGCCGGAGCGCGAGCAGCGACCGGTGCAACTGCACGGCGCGCTGCAGGACGGGATCGATGACCGCGGGCGGCGGCGACTTGGCGGTCTTGGCCGCGTCGTCCTTTGGCGCCTCGTCCGCGCCCGTGTCCGGGAGCCGGGCCGCGGCCAGGGCCGCCTCGTCATTGCGGGGCTTGTCGTTCTTGACGGTGACGAGGGAATCGATGTCCGTGCCCGCCTCCAGGGCGTTGTAGGCGCGGCGCTCCGCGCCGGCGGGGACGACGAGAGTGATGTCGGGATCGAAGCCGTGGGCGCCGGAGCCGACGATGACCAGTCCGGTCACCGCCTCGGCGGAATTGAGCGGGGCCAGGAGCGCGGGGCCGGTGTGGGCGTTCGCGAGCAGGAAGACGGGGCTGTGCGGGCCCGCGTGCGCATGGAGCCACGCGAGCAGGGCGGCACCCTCGGCCGGACCGCCCTTCACGTAGCGGAGATCGAGCACGTAGGCGCGCCCCGTCGGCGTGTCCGCCACCAAGTCGGCCGGCAGTTCGTGCACCCGGAGAAAGCTGAGCCCCAGGCCGAGATCGCGCTGGAGGGGGGCGGCGCGGGCCGCGGCGGCCGCCGCGAGCGCGAGCGCCCGGCGGGAG
>CAIWXW010000048.1 GCA_903916755.1 uncultured Opitutaceae bacterium
CGCCCCCGGCGCCGTCGACACCGACATGAACGCCGGGTGGCTGCGCTCCGAGGAGGGCCGCGCGATGCTGCTGTCGCGGCAGGCGATCAAGCAGATCGCCGTGGCGCCGGACATCGCGGACGCGATCTCCTTCCTCGCCAGCACGGACAGCCGGTGGATCACCGCCCAGCGCATCGAGGCGAGCGGCGGCTCCACCCTCTAGCCGCGCCCGCGGCTAGAATGATTCCTGGTCCGCCGTCGCGCGGCGGGCATCGGCGACGCCGGGCGAATTACGCACGGCGAAGTCGCTGACCTGCCGCAGCACGAAGGCGGGCACGTCCGCGGTCCGCTGCACGCGGATGTGGTCGAAATCCGCGCCGCCCACGTCGTCGAGCACGATGGCCGGCCGCGTGTCGGCCTTGGCCACGGCCAGCTCGACATCATGGAAGGAAACATCGCGGGCATGCCGGATATAGGCGCCGTAGGCGGGCAGCAGGCCGAACATGGAGGGCTCGGGATAGCCCTTCGCCTGCTCGGGCGGCTGGTAGGGATCGCGCGGACCGGCCAGGCCCGCGCCCCGCAGAAAGAAGGTGTTCACCAGGTCCGAGGGCTGCGCGCCCACCTGGGCGAGGCTGAGGCCGCCCCGGGAAACCACATGGATGTCGCTGAGCGCCAGGTCCTCGATCGGATGGCCGGGCAGGCCGGCGATGATGATCGGATAGCGGGGGTCGACATCGACGGCGGTCACGTGGCTGATGCTGACGTGCCGGATCGAGCCGATCGGGGTGCCTTCCGGCCCGCGCAGGCGCGCGCCGATCCGCAGGAAGATGGCCGAATTGGAGACGTTCCGCATCGTCAGATTCGTGACCGAGACCCCCTCGATGATGGCGCCATCGACGGTTTCGAGGGCCAGTCCGCGGCTGCGATCGAAGACACAGTTGGCGATCGTGATGTTCTTGAAGTTTCCATTGGACTCCGTGCCGATCTTGATCCGGCCGGTGGGACCGTCGCGGTCGACCGCCACCGCCTGCGCGTGGCGGTAGGTGCCATCGAAGAAGGAGCCCGTGTCGTAGCCGCTGACCTCGCAGCCCGTGATCGTGACGTTCTCGGTGGGATGGAAGGCGCCGGAGGCGTAGGTGCTTTTCAGCACGATCGCGTCGTCATTGATCGCGTTGACCGTGCAGTCGCTGATCCGGACGTTCCGGCAGGAGTCGATGTCGAAGCCGTCGCGGTTGGTGTCCACCTTCACGTTCTCGATGGAGAAATTATCAACGCCGGTGGCCAGGAGGGCGAACCAGCCGCCCTGGAGGATCGAGAAGCCGCTGAGGGTCACATTGCGGCAGTCCTTGAGCGCGATCGACTTGTTGCCGCCGCGATCCGCCTTGGGCAGCGGGACGGACGTCTTCGCGCGGGTACCGGCCGCCTGCTCGGCGGTGTCGCCCGGGGTCGGCGTGTTGTTCGGGCCGGCCGCGCTGGCGCCGGCCCGCCCGGGACGGAACCCGTTCGACCGGGATAGCCCCCGGCCAAAGATCAGGCCGGGACCGGTGATGGCGATATCCTCCAGTTGCTCGCCCCAGATCAGGCTGTTGTGGAAATGGCTATGCCCGAAATCCTGGTATTGGAACTTGTCGCCCCATTCATTGGGTTCCGCGACGTCGTAGTCCCCGAAGTTCTCGGCCGCGGTGGCGGCGATGATCCGGCAGCCCGACGACAGGTGGAGCGTGATGTGGCTCTTGAGCCGGATCGAGAAGCTGAGGTAGGAGCCGGCCGGAAATTCGACGGTGCCGCCGCCGGCCGCGGCCGCGGCGTCAATCGCCCGGTTGATGGCGTCCGTGTCCAGGGTCCGGCCGTCGCCGGTGGCGCCGAACGCCCGGACGTTATAGGAGGAGGGGAGGTCCGCGGCCATGGCCCCGAAAGGCAGCAGGCACAGCAATCCGGTGGCGAGGCAGCGGCGGGCGAGCGAGGGAGGGGACATGGAGGGGAGGCGTAGGCCAAATGCGGGCATGCAGGTGAGGTAAGGGCTGGGGGTTGGGATATGGACCAGACGCAATCAGACCTTCAAGGATACATTTCGGGCGGGAATAAATCCCGGCGGCGATGCCCCTGCGACCGTGGCCCGCGCGGAGCCGTTGCCTCCCAGCGGCTAGGGCAGGCGGGGCCCGCAGGCGTAGGGCAGCTTGCCCTCGATCTGCGAGAAGGAGACACCCAGTTCCAAGCGGTGGCTGGGGTCCACATAGTCCACCGCGGTCGTCGCCTCGCGGAAGCTCGTTCCTCCGCCAAAACCATAAGTGAGCGCGACGAACCCGTGGATTTCCGGGGCGGGGCGCTGCGCTTCGACCCCGGCCGGAGCGGCCGCGCCCGTGCCGGCCAGGGCGGCCAGCGCCGGATGGCCCGCCGGCGAGCCGTCGGCAGCTACCTGGGCGTCGAGCCGCGCTCGCTGCGGCGCCGTCAGGAGGCCGAGCCCCGCCGCCCGAAACTCATCCGGAATGAGTTGCTGCGAGAAGGGCTTGGCCGCGGCGGGACCGGGTTCCGGCGCGTCCGCCTCGACCCGGTGGACCAGCGCATCAAGCGCGGCCACCTGGTCCGAGGAAAGGCGATCGATCCCGCAGGCTTGGCGGTCGGCGTCGGACAGGGATTCCGAGAAGCGGCTGGCCGCGGACGCGGGGACGGCCGTCGCGGCCATCAGCGCCGCGCCCGCCAGGAAGAGCCAGGTTCTCATGTTTCGCCGGAAAGGAATGCTCTTGAGAGGCTCACGCGCCGGGATGGTTCCACGAATTCAGGGCCGGCGCGCCCGGTGGGTCCGCCTCCTGTTGAGCCCTTATTTTACATCCACCACCACCCGCCGGTAGGCGAACAGGGAAACGGTCGGATTCTGGTCCCGCACCTCAAGAATCAGGTGGATCTGCGTGCCGCCGGCGTCAGCCGGCACCTGGGCGCTGGCCTTTGCCTCCGTCGCGTGCTCCAGGCGCACGTCGCCCGGATAGTTGCCCGCTTCGGGATAGTAGAACCACCGGAAGCTCAAGGAGTCGCCATCGGGATCCCACGAGGCCGAGCCATCCAGGCTCAGGCGCTCGCCCGCCCGCGCGGTCAGGCGCACGATGCGGCGGCTTTGGTCGCCGGCAAACGCCGCGATCGGATTGTGGTTCGCGTCCTTGAAATCCCGGATGCACCACTCCATCCGAGCCTGGAAGTCATTTTCGATCGCCCGGCGCCAGCGCTGGATCGGCGTCCAGACGTCGTGGTAGGTCTTCCCCGTCTCCGGATCGGTCCAGCGGTCGACGGCATCGGGATACATGGCAAATGGCAGGTACGGCTTCTCGCCCTCCCCAAAATTGTGCACGCGCGCCTGCCCCGCGGCGATCAGCCGCTTCTGGGGCTCGTAGCGGCCGCCCCAGCCGCCCCAGTCGATGTGCTCGGGGTCATAGAGGCCGGCATTCACGAGCCCGATCCAGGTGCTGGTGTTGCCGCCTTCAAGGTAGCGGAAGCGTCCGTCGCGCCCGGTGCGGTCCGGATAGAGCGCCCCGAGGGGACCGTGATTCTTCTGAATGTGCTCCTTCATCCACAGGTGCTCCCCTTCATCGGTGGGCGGATAGGGCTGCCACACGTAGGGATCGCGGAGCGTCTGGGAGCGGTCGGGGGGAATATGCGGCGGCCCGGGTCCCATCAGGCCGAACACCTGGTCGAGGCTGCGGATCCAGGGTATGTCCGGAAAATTGTGGCAGATCCAGGCCCCCGCGTCGTCCTGGCCATAGTCCTCGTAGACGCGGATCTTGGCGGTGAAGGCCCGCACCTGCTCCGGCGAATGCGTCTTCCGGTAGTCCCACAGGGCCTGCGC
>CAIWXW010000049.1 GCA_903916755.1 uncultured Opitutaceae bacterium
CGCCGACCGCCGGCTCGTGCGAACGCCAGTAAAAGGAGAGGGTGCCCCGCTGGGCGTAGATGTTGCCGGGGGCCCAGTAGGACAGGCGCTGGTCGTCGGAGCAGCGGAGGGCGGCGCCCTTGGCGCCATCGGCGATCGGCGTGATGCCGAAGTCGAAATTGGGCTCGGGGGTGTGGCCGGCCGAGAAGTCGGCGGTGGTCCCGTGGTCGCCGGACAGGTAAAAGAGCAGGCCGGGCTCAGGGGCCGGAGCGGCGGTCAGCCGCAGGGCGGCCGACAAACTGATAAACAGACCAATGCGGAACGCGCGGAATGACATGGGGTTCTGGGGCTGGACCGGCGGGGGGAGGCCGGGGTCTCCGGGGAGGGCTGGGCGGACACGTGTAGGACCACCCGTATGACGCATGGGAATGGGGAAAGTCACGCCGGGTCCAAGAGCGCGGCGAAAATTTCCGAAACCCGGTTGCAGCCCTGCTTGGGAAGGCCGGGACGAAGCCTAACCGAGGCTGGCGATCTCAAGCCGAATTCTACATCCCAATGCCGAGGCCATCCGTGAAATCGTGTGCAGGGTGATGGAAGTATTACTCTCATCCAGGACGCGATTGACGGCGGCTCGGCTGGTGCCCAACGCCTTCGCGAGCTTGGAAACGGAGAGGTGACGTTTCCGCATCTTGTCGCTCAAGGTCATGGCGATGACCTTCTTCAAGGCGGCCGCCTCCACCTCCTCGTAGATCCCCTCGGTGTGAAGGAAATCAGCGAAACGACTGCCTTGATGTGGATTCGGCTTTTTCATGCTGGTGCTTTCGAAAGCGAGCGAGCTGAAGATCGTGATCTGGAGTTGCGCGGGTTTTTGATGAAGCCGTGGACCAGGACAATGGTTTGGTTCTCTACGAAAAAAGAATGCGGGCGATACGGGTGGGCGAACGGGTGCGCACTTCCCAAAGGCCGTCGCGCAGCGAATGCACCAAGGGAGGTCCGACGGGCCAGGCAAACTGCACCGATAGAATGTCAATGCCGACCAGGCGCCGCTCATTTTCCGGGAGTTCCTTCAGCCACGCGCGAACGGGTTCATTGCCGGTGGCGGTGCGGAAAAAGTGAAAAGGAAATGGGCGAGGCCTGGTGGAACGGGTATGCATCAAAAAAGATACATGTGAAGGGGATGAGAGGGCGGCATGCTTCCATGCTAACAACCGCCTTCCCGTCGTGGTCCTGTTCCTAATGAAAATCGTGGCTCGCCCCCGCCGGCAGCCCCTCGGCCGGCAGCGCGGCGATCTTCTCCGCCATCACGTGGATCACCCCCTGGTCGTGCTGCAGCCGGCCGGTGATGAGGAGGGATGCCTCCAGGTTGATCGTCAGGCGCTCGGCCTCGAAAAGCTGCGGCCGGATGATCGCGTTCGCCAGGCCGGTCTCGTCCTCCAGGGTGACGAAGCAAAAGCCCTTGGCCGTCCCCGGCCGCTGCCGGCACATCACCGCCCCGCCAATCTGCACCCGGCTGCCGGGCGGGTGGGCGGCCAGCTGGGCGGCCGGCACGACGCCGGGCAGCCGGCTCCGCCAGAGCTGCATGGGATGGCGCCCGGTGGTGAGCGACAGGTGGGTGTAATCCGCCTGCAGCCGCTCGAGGTGCGTCATCCTTTCCAGGGGAGAGAGGGCCTCCGGGCCATCCTCGGCCAGGGCGTGCCGGAACAGGTCGTCGTCGGCGTGCACCGCCTCCACGTTCCAGAGCGCGGCCCGGCGGTGCCCGGCCAGGGCGTTGAGGGCGCCCGCCCCCGCCAGCGCCCGGCGCTCCGCCGCCGTGAAATCCGTCCGCCGGAGAAAATCCGGCAGGGAGGCGAAGGGCCGTTCCGCCCGGGCCGCGAGCATCCGCGCCACGGCGGGCGCGCGCACCCCGTGCACCGACAGGAGGCCGAGCCGAATCGTGTCGTCCTGCTCGACCCGGGCCTTGGCCGCGGAGAGCGCAACGCAGGCCGGCAGCGTCTTGACGCCGTGCCGCCGCGCGTCCTGCACCAGCGTGGCGGCGGAATAGAATCCCATCGGCTGGTTGTTCAGCAGCGCGGCCAGGAACGCGGCTGGGTGGTGCGCCTTCAGCCAGGTGGAGGCATAGGCCAGGAGGGCGAAGCTGATGGCATGGCTCTCGGGGAAGCCGTAGAGCGCGAAGGAGGCGAGCGACTGAAGGATGGAGGCGATGGCCGGTTCGCTGACCCGGTTCTGCCGCAAGCCGATCCCCAGCCGGTCCTTCATCCGGTCCAGCCGCTCGGGTGAACGGGTGAAGCCGATGGCGCGGCGGAGTTCGTCCGCCTCGGCGGCGCTGAAGCCGCCCAATTCCATGGCCAGCCGGAGGACCTGCTCCTGGAAGAGGACGACGCCGAGCGTTCGCTCCAGGATGGGCCGGGCGCGCGGATCGGGATAGGTGACCGGCTGCTTTCCGGCCCGGCGCTCGAGGTAGGGATTGACCGCATCGCCCTGGATCGGGCCCGGCCGGATGATCGCCACCTCGATCACGACATCGTAGAAGGTCTTGGGCTGCATCCGGGGCAGGGTCGCCATCTGGGCCCGGCTCTCGATCTGGAAGACGCCGATCGTGTCGGCGGCCTGCATCATCGCGAAGGTCTGGGGATCGTCCTTGGGGATCTGCGCCAGGTCGACGGGCTGGCCGCGGGCGGAGCAGATCGCGATCGTCTCCTGGAGCACGGCCATCATGCCGAGCCCCAGCAGGTCCACCTTCACGATCCCCACGTCCTCGCAGTCGCTCTTGTCCCACTGCAGGACGCTGCGGCCCGGCATCCGCGCGTTTTCCAGCGGCACGAACTGGGAGAGCCGGCCCGCGCTCAGCACCATCCCGCCGGAATGCTGCCCGAGGTGCCGCGGCAGCCCGTGCACCTGCCGGCAGGTGGCGAGCAGCATGGGCAGCCGCGGATGCTCGCGGGTGATGCCGGCCATCCGCAGCTGCTCCGTGAGCTCGAGCGTCTGGGGATAGTCGCCCCCGTGGTAGAGGGAGCTGAAGCGGTCGATCACGTCGTCGGGCAGCCCGAACACCTTGCCGACCTCGCGCAGGGTGCTCTTGCCCCGGTAGGTGATGACGTTCGCGGTCATGGCCGCGCCGAGCCGGCCATAGCGGCGGTAGACTTCCTGGATCACGCTCTCCCGGCACTCGCCGCTCGGAAAATCGATGTCGATGTCCGGCCAGTCCGTCCGGCCCTCGGAGAGGAACCGCTCGAAGAGGAGCTGCTCCCGGATCGGGTCCACCGCCGTGATCCCGAGGGTGTAGCAGACGATGCTGTTGGCCGCGCTGCCCCGGCCCTGGGCCAGGATGCCGCGGTCGCGGGCAAAGCGGCAGAGATCCCAGACGATCAGGAAATAGCCGCTGAAGCCCAGGGTGATGATGAGCTGCAGCTCCCGCTCCAGCTGCCGGCGGACCGCCGGCGAGAGCTCGCCGCCGTAGCGCCGGCGGGCCCCGTCATAGGCCCGGGCGCGCAGGAAGTCCCCCTGCGACAGGCCCGCGGTCTCCGGGTAATCGGGAAACCGGTAGCCGAGATCATCGAGCGTGAACGCCAGCCGGTCCGCCAGCCGCTCCGTGTTGCGCACCGCCTCGGGCCGGTCGGCGAAGAGGGCCGCCATCGCGGGCCCGGGCTTCAGGTGCCGCTCCGCGTTGCAGGCGAGCCTCCGGCCCGCGGCGTCGAGGGTCGTGTGCCCGCGCAGGCAGGCAAAGACGTCCGCCACCGGTCGCTCCTGCGGCGTGGCCTGCAGGACGCCATTGGTCGCGAGGAGCGGCAGCCCGACGGCGCGGCCCCAGTCGGTGATGAAGTCGTTCTCCTCCTCCTCGCCCGGCACGAGGTGGCGCTGGAGCTCCGCATAGAGCCGGTCGGGGCCGAAGGCGCGCCGCAGCCGGGCGC
>CAIWXW010000050.1 GCA_903916755.1 uncultured Opitutaceae bacterium
CCATCCGGCTCGCTCCAAAGGGAGAAAATACCCAGAGCCGGTCGGTAAAACTACGCATCCCTTTGCATCCCATTGCAGGGCCTAGTCCTCGGCGTCGTCCGGCGGCGGCTCCCCCTTTTTGCCCACGGGTGCCTGCGGCGCGCGGCGCGCCTCCTCGTCGGAGCCGGCGATCTGGCGGAAGATCACCAAAGACCGCGCCGTCAGCCGGTGCCGGCTGCCGCCCTTGCGCGCCCGGGGGCGCTCGACGAAGCTCGGCTCCTTGGCGGTGTCAAAGACCTCGCGCCACTGCACGCCCGCGTCGCCCTGCATGCGGATGTGCACATCCTCATGGTGGGCGTTGAAGAACAGGAGAAAGGTGTCGTCGCGGATGATCTCGCCGAAGTAATCGGTCACGCTGAGCGAGTCGCCCCCGAGCATCACCCCCAGCACCTTGGCGAAGGAGGCCTGCCATTCCTCGTCGGACATCTCCGTGCCGCCGGCGTTGATCCAGGTGATGTCCTTCACGCCGGAGCCGCGAAGGTCCCGGCCCTGGAAAAACTTGGGCTGCCGGAAAATCGCGTGCTGCTTGAAGAAGGCGATCAGCTTCTGGGTGAACTCGAACTGCTGCCGGGCCTCCTCGTCCCACTTCCAGTCCAGCCAGCTGATCTCGTTGTCCTGGCAGTAGGCGTTGTTGTTGCCCCGCTGCGTCCCGCCAAACTCGTCGCCGCCGCGCAGCATCGGGACGCCCTGGGAAAAGAGCAGGGTGGCCAGGAGGTTGCGCTGCATCCGCCGGCGCAGGACCCTGACGTCCTCCGGCGCATCGAGCCCCTCGTGGCCGCAGTTCCAGGAGTTGTTGCCGTTGTCGCCGTCCCGGTTGTCCTCGCCGTTCGCCTCGTTGTGCTTGTCGTTGAAGGAGACCAGATCGCGCAGCGTGAATCCGTCATGCGCCGTGATGAAGTTGATGCTCGCCGTCGGCTTCTTGCCGTTGCGCTCGTAAAGGTCCGAGCTGCCGCACAGCCGGAAGGCAAAATCGCTGGTGAGCCCGGAATCGCCCTTCCAGAAGCGGCGGACCACGTCGCGATAGCGGCCGTTCCATTCCGCCCAAAGCACCGGGAAGTTGCCCACCTGGTAGCCGCCCTCGCCCACGTCCCAGGGTTCCGCGATCAGCTTCACCTGCGAGATGACCGGGTCCTGGTGGATGACGTCGAAGAAGGCTGAAAGCTTGCTCACCTCGTGGAGCTCGCGGGCCAGCGCCGAGGCCAGGTCAAAACGAAAGCCGTCGACGTGCATTTCCGTCACCCAGTAGCGCAGGCTGTCCATCAGCAGCTGGAGGACGCGCGGATGCGGGACGTTGAGGGTGTTGCCCGTCCCGGTGTAGTCATTGTAGTAGCGGGCGTTGTCCCGCACGAGGCGGTAGTAGGACGCGTTGTCCACGCCCTTGAAGGAGAGGGTGGGGCCGAGATGGTTGCCCTCGACGGTGTGGTTGTAGACGACGTCGAGGATCACCTCGAGGCCCGCCGCGTGGAGGCTCTTCACCATCTCCTTGAACTCGCGCACCTGGCCGCCGGTGTCGCCGGCGCTGCTGTAGCGCGGCTCCGGGGCGAAGAAGCCGATGGTGTTATAGCCCCAGTACTCGCGCAGTCCGTGGTCCAGCAGGTGCTTCGTGTCGAAATGCTGGTGCACGGGCAGGAGCTCGATCGCGGTGACGCCGAGCTTTTTGAGATAGGCGATCGAGTGCGGGTGAGCGAGGCCGGCATAGGTGCCGCGGAGATTCTCCGGGATCGCCTCCTGCAGCTGGGTGAAGCCCTTCACGTGCACTTCGTAGATGACCGAGTCGTTGAGGAGCGTGAACGGATGCCTGTCCCCCTCCCAGTCGAAGGCGGGGTCGATGACGACGGCCTTGGGGATGAAGGCGGCGCTATCGCGATCATCCCGGGCCAGGTCCTCCTGGGGGTTGCCCAGGGTGTACCCGAAGACCTCGTCTCCCCACTTGAGCTCGCCGGCAATCGCCTTGGCGTAGGGATCGATCAGCAGCTTCGCCGGATTGAAGCGGTGTCCCTGCTCCGGCGCATAAGGCCCGTGCACCCGGTAGCCGTAGAGCTGCCCCGGCCTCACGTCCGGCAGGAAAAGGTGCCAGATGTGGTCGTCTTTTTCCGTGAACTTGAAGGTCGCCGTCGGCGTGCCGCTGTCCGGCCGGTCAAACAGGCAGAGCTCGGCGCCGGTGGAAAATTCCGAGAACAGGGAGAAGTTTACTCCGTTGCCGCACCAGGTGGCCCCGAGCGGGTAGGCTAGGCCCTTCCAGACGCGGGACTTGGGTTGAGGGGGGAGAGAGGACATGGAAGCGGATCGGGGTATCGTACCGACGGCGCCACGGCGGTTCCCTTTCGGGCCTTTTGAATCCTCGGCCTGGGGGGGGGCGGCTAGCCCTTGAGCGCCCCTGCGGCGACGCCCTTCACAATCTGGCGCTGCAAGAGGAGGTAGACCACGAGGATCGGCAAGGTCACCAGCACCAGCCCGGCGAAAAGCATCCCATAGGCGCTGTGGTATTCCGCCTCGATCGAGAGATTGGCGAGGCCGAGGGGCAGGGTCCGCGCCCCGCCGGCGGCCGTTTCCCCGCTCGCGAGCATGAAGGCGTAGAAGTATTCCTTCCAGATGCCGATGAACTGGAAAATGCCGACGGTCACCAAGCCCGGCTTGGCCAGCGGCAGCAAGACGCGCCAGAAGGCGGCGAATTCGTTGCAGCCGTCGATCACCGCGGCCTCGTAAAGCGCGCGGGGCAGCGACCGGAAAAAGCCGGCGAGGATGAAAATGGCAAAGGGCAGCCCGTTGGCGGTGTAGGCCAGGATGAGGCCCGTCCGCGAGTTCAGCAGGCCCATCGCCCGGAACTCGAAGAAGAGGGGCACGACCGAGAGCTGCGCCGGCACCATCAGGCCGGCGAGGAAGACCCAGAAGGCCGCGCGGCCCGCCGGATGGTGAAACCGGACCAGCGCGTAGGCCGCCATGGCGCCCAACAGGACGATCGCCGCGACCGAGACGCCGGTGACGATGACGGAATTGAGGAAGTAGTCGCCAAAGCGCGCGTTCTCCCAGGCGCGTCCATAGTTCTCGGGGTGGAGTTGGTCGAGACCCGGTGGCAGGAAAGGTTCGCGGAACACCGCCGCGTCCGCCTTGAGCGACGAATAGGCCACCCAAATCATGGGAAACACGACCCAGGCGGCATAGCCGAGCAGCGCGGCGAAGACGACCCACTGCGAGAGCTGGAATTTGACGCGGGGCATCGGCGTCAGAGTTCAATCGCCTCGCGCCGCAGCGCCCGCCAGACCGCCGCGCTGCCGGCGAAGACGAGGAGGAAGAGCACCACCGCCAGCGCGGAGGCCCGGCCGATTTCCATGCTCTTGAACATGGTGGTGACCAGCAGCGTGCCCAGCGTGTGCGAGGCGGTGGTCGGCGACTGCGAGGTGAGCAGCCAGATCGTCTCGAAGGCATTCAGGCCGGCGATCACGAGGAACACTGCGGAGATGAGGAGCGCCTCGCGGATCAGCGGCAGCGTGATCGTGAAGAACTGCCGCGCCCGCGAGGCGCCGTCGATCTCC
>CAIWXW010000051.1 GCA_903916755.1 uncultured Opitutaceae bacterium
CCCCCCCCCGCGGCGCCGGCGGCGGGCGGGGGCTGGCGCCGGCCGCGCCGCGGCGCGCCTCCGCCACCCGCAGCGCCAGGCTGCCCACGGTCGGCGCCTCGAAGACCGCCCGCAGCGGCAGCTCCACCGCGAAGGCCTCGCGGATCCGCGTCACCAGCTGCGTGGCCAGCAGCGAATGGCCTCCGATCGCGAAGAAATTGTCGGCCGTGCCGACGCGCTCCAGGCCCAGCAGCCGCGCCCAGAGATTGGCCAGGATCTCCTCTTCCGGCGTGCGCGGCGCCACGTGGCGCTCGCGGCCCGCGGCGGGATCGGGCGCCGGCAGCGCCGCCCGGTCCACCTTCCCGTTGGCATTCAGGGGCAGCGCCTCCAGGACAACGATCACCGCCGGCACCAGATAGTCCGGCAGCCGCGCGCGCAGGCGCTCCCGCAGGGCCTCGCCCGCCCCGGTCCCCGTGACATAGCCGACCAGCCGCTTGCGCCCCCCCGCCCCGTCGACGATCACGACGGCGGACTGGACCCCGGGCTCGGACCGGAGCGCCGCCTCCACCTCGCCCGGCTCGATGCGATAACCCCGGATCTTCACCTGCTGATCCAGCCGGCCCAGGAACTCCACCGTGCCGTCGGCCCGCCAGCGCGCCCGGTCCCCGGTCCGGTACAGCCGGTCCTCGGGCCGCGCGCTGAAGGGATCGGGAATGAAGCGTTCCGCCGTCAGCTCCGGGTCGCCCCAGTAGCCGCGCGCCAGCCCGTCCCCGCCCGTGAGCAGTTCGCCGGGCACGCCGACCGGCACCGGCCGGAGCCGCTCGTCGAGCAGATAGACGCGCGTGTTCGCCACCGGCTGCCCGATGGGCACCGATCCGCCGGCCAGATCGGCCTCCCGGATCGTGCGGCAGCAGGTAAAGGTCGTGTTCTCGGTCGGCCCGTACCCGTTGATCAGCCGCAGCCCCGGGATCTCGCGCAGCACGCGCCGCACCTGCGGCACCGCCAGCACGTCGCCGCCCGCCAGCAGCTGCCGCAGGCCGCGCAGGTCGTCCAGCCGCTCGTCCACCATGAGATGGAACAGCCCGGCGGTGAGCCAGAGGGTGGTGATCTTCTCCTCCCGGAGCAGACGGCCGAGCTCCTCGAGCGTCGGGGCCCCGGGGGGCGCCAGGACCAGTTTCCCGCCGTTGAGCAGCGGACCCCAGATCTCGAGGGTCGACGCGTCGAAGGCGACCGGCGCGAGCTGGAGAAAAGTCTCGTCCGGCCCCAGGTCCGCAAAATCCGTGTTCAGGACAAGCCGGGCCACGGCCCGGTGCGGTATCGCCACGCCCTTCGGGCGTCCCGTCGAACCCGACGTGTAGCTCACGTAGGCCAGGGTGTCCGGGCCGGCCTGCGCCGCCACGGCTTCGGCGCGATGCGCCGCGATGGCCGCGGCATCGCGATCGACCAGCAGGCGCGCCATCGCCGTGGCCGGCAGCCGGCCGCCTAGCGCCTCCTGGGAAATGAGCACCGGGCCCGCCGCCTCCCCGAGCATCAGCTCCAGCCGAGCCGCGGGACAATCCGGATCCAGCGCGAGATAGGCGCCGCCCGCCTTCACGATGCCGAGCAGGGCCACGATCAGCTCGGCCGAGCGCTCGAGGCAGACCGGGACCAGGGTGTCGGGCCCGACGCCCAGGCCGATCAGGTGGCGCGCGAGCCGGTTGGAGCGCGCGTCGAGTTCCGCGTAGGTGAGGTCGTCGCCCCCGCAGCGGACCGCGACCGCCGCCGGGCGCGCCGCCGCCTGCGCGCTGAAAAGCTCGCCAAGGCTCCGCGCGGGATAGGGCCGCGCCGTGTCGTTCCATCCCTGCACGACCTGCGCCCGCTCCGCCGGCGCCAGCAGGTCGATCGCCCCCACCCGTCCGGCCGGCGCGGACGTCAGCGCCCGCAGGACCCGCTCGTACCGGCCGGCGAACCGTTCCACCGTGCCCGCATCGAAGAGGTCCAGATTGTATTCGAGCCGGCCGGTGATCGCGCCGCCGGCCTCCTCGAGCGCGAGCGTGAGGTCGTATTTCGCGGTGGCCGTTTCCACTTCAACCGGGTCCACCATCAGGCCCGGGAGCCGCAAGGCGTCCATCGGCGCGTTCTGCAGGACGAACATCACCTGGAAGATCGGGGCGTGGCCCAGCGAGCGTTCGGGCGCCAGCTCCTGCACCAGCTTCTCGAACGGCACCTCCTGGTGGGCCAGCGCCTCCAGGGTCGTTGCGCGCACCCGCTCGAGGAGCGTCCGCACGGTGGGGTCGCCCTGCAGGTCGAGGCGCAGGGCGAGCGCGTTGACGAAGAAGCCCACCAGCGGCTCGAGCTCGCTGCGCGTGCGGTTGGCCACCGGCGTCCCCACCACGAGGTCGGCGCGGCCGCTCAGGCGCTGCAGCAGGACGGCGAAGCCCCCCAGCAGCGTCATGAAGAGGGAAGCGCCGCATTGGCGCGACAGGGCGTGGAGGTCGCGCGTCAGATCGCGATCGAGCGCGAAGCAATGGGTGCGGCCCTGCGTCCCGGCTACGGCCGGCCGCGGCCGGTCGGTCGGCAGCGGAAGCACCGCCGGCGCGCCCGCCAGCCGGCGCCTCCAGAAGGCGAGCTGGCGGGCCAGCGCCTCGCCCTGCAGCCACTCCCGCTGCCAGGCCGCAAAGTCCGCGTATTGGATCGTCAGTTCCGGCCGCGCCGCGGCCGCCGTATAGCCGGCGGCAAATTCCCGGATCAGGACGCCGAGCGACCAGCCATCCGAGACGATGTGGTGGACCGTGAGCTGGAGGACATGGTCATCCGCCGCCTGCCGCCAAAGCACCGCGCGCCACAGTGGACCGTGCGCCAGGTCAAACGGCCGCCGGGCCTCGGCCGTCATCAGGCCGGCCAGCTCCGCCGGGTGGGTCAGCGTCTCCTCCCGCCAGGCCGGCGGCAGGTCGCCATGGATCACCTGGGTCACCTCGCCCTCCTCCAGCAGGAAGGTCGTGCGCAGCGCCTCATGGCGCGCGCCGATCTGCCCGAGGGCGGACCGGACCTCCCCCGCCGCCAGCGGGCCGCGCAGCCGGACGGCCAGAGGAATGTGGTAGACGGCACTCCCCGGATCGAAGCGGTCCAGGAACCAGAGCCGCTGCTGCGCGAACGACGCGGCGGCCAGGCTGGTTTCCGCCGGCGCGGGATTCACGGGCGCGGTCATGGCGCCAGCGCCGGGTTGCGCGGCCGGCGGGCCGCCTTGGCGATCGGGAGCGGCGCGGCGTCGGAGGCCGGCGCCGCCGCGCGGGCCGCCACGATCGCGGCGAAGGCCTCGACCGTGGGCGCCTCGAAGAGGTGCCGCAGCGGCAGCTCCACCCCGAAGGCGTCGCGGATCCGCGACATCAGCTGGGTGGCGAGAAGCGAGTGTCCGCCCAATTCGAAGAAGCTGTCGCGCAGGCCCACCCGCTCCTGGCGGAGGACCTCGGCCCAGATGCCCGCCAGCTTCTCCTCCAGGGCGGTGCGGGGGGCGACAAATTCCCGCTGGCCCGCGGCCTGGGCGGCCGGCTCGGGCAGCGCCCGCCGGTCGACCTTCCCGTTGGCGGTCAGCGGCAGCGCCGGCAGCATGACGAACGCGGCCGGCACCATGTATTCGGGCAGCGCCTCCACCAGGTGGCGGCGCAGCTCCGGGATGTCGACCGGCCGCGCCGTCACCAGATAAGCCACGAGCTCGAGCGCTTCACCCCTCAAGGTGCGCGCGATGACCTCGACCCCCGCGATCGCCGGGTGCTGCAGGAGCCGCGTCCTGATTTCGCCCAGCTCCACGCGGAAGCCGCGGATCTGAACCTGATCGTCCATCCGGCCCAGGTAGACCATCCGGCCATCAGGCAGGTGGCGCGCGAGATCGCCGGAACGGTAGAGGCGCTCGGCCGGCCGATAGGGATTCGCGATGAAGCGTTCGCGCGTGAGGGCCTCGCGCCGCAGGTAGCCGCGTCCGACGCCCTCCCCCCCCACGCAGATTTCACCCGGCACCCCCGCGGGCACGAGCCGCTGCCGCTCGTCGAGCAGCAGGGTCGTCGTCGTCGGGATCGGCCGGCCGATGTTGCTGCGGTTGGCCGCGATGTCGTCCGCGTCCACCGCCACGACGGTGACATGCACCGTCGTCTCCGTGATGCCGTACATGTTGACCAGCGCGACGGACGGATAGCCCGCGTGGAAGGCGCGCAGGTGCAGCGGCGCCAGCGCCTCGCCGCCGAAGATGACGGTGCGCAGGGCGAGCCGGGCGCCGGTGCGCACCGCCTCGGCCGCAAAGTTGTAGAAGGAGGTCGGCGTCTGGTTCAGGATCGTCACCCCCTCGCGCGCCACCAGCGGCACAAACAGCCCGGGATCCTGGGCCACCTCCCGCGGAACGATCACGAGCCGGCCGCCAGAGAGGAGCGCGCCGTACATCTCCCAGACCGAGAAATCGAAGCAGCAGGAGTGGAACAGCGTCCAGACATCGGTCTCGCCGAAGGCGAACGGCATCCGGTCATTGATCATCAGCCGCACGACCTGCCGGTGCTCGAGCAGCGCGCCCTTCGGCTGGCCGGTCGAGCCGGAGGTGTAGATGCAGTAGGCGAGATCCTCCGGCCGGCCGCCGGTCACGGGGGCGGACGCGGGCCGGGCGGCGATCACCGCCGCATCGCGGTCGAGCAGGGTCGCATGGGCGACCGCTTCCCCGGGCCGGCCGGCCAGCGCCAGGGTGCTGACCAGGTGCGCCACCTGCGCGTCCCGCAGGGTGAAGGCCAGGCGCTCCGCGGGATAGGAAGGATCCAGCGGCAGGTAGGCGCCGCCGGCCTTGAGGACGGCGAGCAGCGCCATGACGAGGTCGATCGAACGATCGAGGCAGACGGCGACGAGCGTCTCCGGTCCGACGCCCTGCGCCCGCAGCTGGTGCGCGAGGCGGTTGGCCCCCGCGTCGAGCTCGGCATAGGTCACCTGCTCCCGGCCATGCGAGACCGCCGCGCGATCCGGGGTGCGGCGGACCTGCGCGGCAAACAGCTGGTCGAGCGTCTGGTCCCGCGGCGCCCCCGCCGCCGTGTCGTTCCAATCCACCAGCTGGCGCCGCTCCTCGGCGGCGTCGAGCAGCGGCAGGTCGTCGATGCCGGTGTCCGGCGCGGCCAGCGCGGCCCGCAGCAGGCGCTCGTAGTGCCGCATCATCTGCGCCATGAAATCCGGATCATGGAAGTCGGCGTTGTAGACCAGCGCGCCGCTGACGGCCCCGTCCGGCTCCGCCTGCAGCGCAAGGTTCAGATCGTACTTGCCGTAGCCGAGATGGGTGTCGACGACGCGGGCGGCCACTCCCCCGAGGTCGAGTTCCGGCGCGGGTTCCTCGTCGTGGCCGAAGCAGACGTCGAAGAGGGCGGTGCGGCTCATGTCCTTCTCCGGATTGAGGGCCAGGACGAGCGGATCGAACGGCATCTCCTGGTGTTCCCGCGCCTGCTCGCAGGTCTGCGCGACCGCGGCGAGGAGAACCCCAAAGGCGGGGTTGCCGCCGAGCTGGCTGCGCAGCACGACGAGATTGGCCACCGGTCCGACCACCCGTTCCAGGCCCGGCTGCCGCCGGCCGCTCTCGGCGGTTCCGATGACGATCTCATCCTGCCGGGCGTACCGGTGCAGCAGGACCTTGAAGGCCGCCAGGGTGACAGCCTCGGGCGCGACCCGGGCGCGGTTGGCCGCGGCCCGGATATCCGCGCCGAGCGCCGCGTCCCAAGTGAAGGCCAGGCGGGCCGCCGTGAAGGTATGCACGGCCGGGCGCGGGCGCGCCGACGGCAGTTCCAGCGCGGCCAGCCGCCCGCGCAGCTGCCACTTCCAATAGAACAGCAGCGGCTCGAGCACTTCGGCGGTCAGCGCGCGCTGCCAGTCCGCATAGTCCCCGTACTGCAGTTCCGGCTCGGGCAGCGCCTCGCCGCGGAGCAGCGCGGCCAGCTCGCCGGCCAGCAGGCGCAGCGACGCGCGGTCGGCCACGAGGTGATGGATCGTCAGAACGAACAGAAAGGAATCCGGGCCGAACCGCAGCAGCGCCGCGCGGACCAGGGGGTCCTGCTGCAGGCGGAAGGGCCGCTGGGCCTCGGCCACGGCGGCGGCCAGCGCCGCCGGAAAATCCGCGGAGCGCCCCAGGTCGCGGACCGGGCACGGGATGGCCAGCGCCGCCGCCACTTCCTGGACCGGCCCCTGCGCCGTGGTGAGAATCCGGGTCCGCAGGGCGGCATGACGGCCGGCGAGCGCCGCCAGGGCAGCCGCCAGCGGACCGGGCTCCAGCGGGCCCGTGCCGCGCAGGATCAGGGGAAGGTTGTGGTAGGTCGGGCTCGAGGGATAGACGTTCCCGGTCTCAAACTGGTCGATGAACCAGAGCCGCTCCTGGTGGGAACTGAGGGGGGACGCCATGGCTTCAGGGGGTCGCCGGGACGCCCGGACGACGCGTGAGTCGGGGCAGCGGCGGGCGGGACGCGGGGCGGTCGGTGCGCAGATCCGCGAGCGGACGCGTGGGTTCGTCCACCGCGCTCTGCAGGAGGGTCTGCCACCGGTCCGCAAGGCGCGCGACCGTCGGCGCGTCGAACAGCGCCGTGTCGTAGATGAAGTATCCGGCCAGTCCCGCCGCGCCCTCCCAAAGGTAGAGGTCGAGGTCGGTCCGGGCCGGGCCCGCGGAGAATTCCCGGGCCTCGATCGACAGTCCCGGGGCCTCCGGGGCGGCGGCGCGGGCGTTCTGATAGATGAGGAGGGTCTGGAAGACCGGATGGCGACTGGGGTCGCGCGCGGGCTGAATCGCCTCAACGATCAGCTCGAAGGGCAGCGCCTGGTGGTCGTAGGCGGCCAGCACCGTGCGCCGGACGCGGCTCAGCAGGTCGGCGAACGAGCCGGCGCCCCGCAGGTCGATCCGCATCGGGAGCGGGTTGACGAAGAATCCGACCAGCGGCTCGATCTCGCGCCGCGCGCGGTTCGCCACCGGACAGCCGACGACGATCTCGTCCTGGCGCGCATAGCGCGCCAGGAGCGCGCCGTGGGCGGCGAGCATCGTCATGAACAGCGAGGCCCCCTGCGTCCGGCCCAGTTCCTCGAGCCGCGCGGTCAGCGCGGCGCCGATTTCAAACCGGAGCTTCTCGCCGCGGAACCCCTGCGCCGCGGGGCGCGGCCGGTCGGTCGGCAGCGCCAGCGAGGGCGGGCGGCCGGCCAGCTGCTGCTGCCAGAACGCCTGCAGCGGTCCGCGGCGCGGGCCGGACCACAGGGCCCGCTGCCAGACCGCATAGTCGGCGTACTGGATCGCCAGGGGCGGAAGTTCGGGCGTGGCGCCGCGCGCCCGGGCCGCGTAGATCGCGACCATCTCGCGGAAAAAGACCGCGGCCGACCAGCCATCGAAGACGATGTGGTGCACCACCACCATGAGGACGTGATGATCGGCGGCGCAGCGCGCCACCGCCGCGCGCAGCAGCGGACCGGTCCGCAGGGCGAAGGGCCGCGCCACCAGCTCCGCGGCGAGCCGGTCCACCGCCGCGGCCTGGGCCTCGGCGGAAAGGCCCGACAGGTCCGTCACCGGCAGCGCCATCTCCTCCGCCGCCGCGATCTCCTGCGCGGCGGCGCCGGCGATTTCGACGAAGCGGGTCCGCAGGACCTCGTGGCGGCGCGTCATTTCGCCGAGGCTCTGCTGCAGGCGCGCGATGTCGAGCGGCCCGCGGATCGTCTGGGCCCCGAGTTCATTCATCTGCGCGCTCTGCCCTTCCATCCGGTCGAGCAGCCACAGCGCCTGCTGCTGAAAGGACAGGGGCAACGGCGCGCCGCGCGGGACCGCGATCAGCGCCGGTTCGGCCGCCGCGGGGGCGCGGGCGTCGACGCGGGCGGCCAGCGCGGCCAGGGTCGGGGCTTCGAAGAAGGCCGGCAGCCCCAGGGTCGCCCCCGAGTTCTCGCGCAGGCGCGCGATGACCTGCGTGGCCAGCAGCGAGTGGCCGCCCAGGTCAAAGAAGTCATCGTCCGCTCCCACCGGCGCGACGCCGATCAGCTCCTCCCAAATGACGGCGAGCGCCTTTTCCGTGGGCGTCGCGGGCGCGACAAAGGCCGCCGCCAGCTCCGGCCGGGGGGCGCGGGCGATGCCCGGGGCCGCCGGGGCCAAGGGGGCCATGTCCGCCGCCGACCTCAGGCGGGCGGCCAGATCCTGGGTTGAGACCAGCAGGTGCGGGAGGCCGGAGGCGACTGCCCGGTGAAATATCTCCACGCCTTCGCCGTCCGCGAGCTGGAACGGACGCCGGGCGGCCGCCCAGGCGTCCAGGCCCGGCCGGGCGGCGGCGCGCGCCGCCATGCCCCTCTCGCGCCATGCGTCCCAGCCGATGGCCACCATCGGGACACCGGCGGCACGGCGCTCGTGGGCCAGGGCGTCAAGGAAGGCATTGGCCGCCGCGTAGTCCGACTGCCCGAATTCGCCGAGCTGCACGGTCAGCGAGGACATAAGCACGAAGAAATCAAGGGGGTGATCGCGCAGGATTTCCGCCAGCGCGGCCGTGCCGGCGACCTTGGGCCCGAGCACCGCGCGCGCCTCCGCCTCGGTCCGGCGCGCGAGCGCGGCGCCGCCCGGCTCGCCGGCCGCGTGAATGACGCCGTGGATCTCGCCAAACTGCGCGCATCCCGCCGCGACCGCGGCGCGCAGCGCCGCGGGGTCGGCCACATCCGCCACGCCGCAGTGCACCGAGCCGCCCGCGGCCTCGATCGCCTGCACGCGCCGCAGCCGCGCGCTCATGGCGTCGTCGGCCGGATGCGCGGCCAGCCAGGCGGCCCATTCGGGCCGCGGCGGCAGCGCCGAGCGCCCGATCAGGATCAGCCGGGCCCGGCAGCGACGCGCGAGATCCTCCGCCAGCGCTCCGCCCAGGCCGCCCAGCCCTCCGGTGATGAGATAGGTCCCCCGGTCGCGCAGGGCGGGGGCGACGGCTTCGATGCGGGTGGGGAGAGGCACCTGGGCCCAGCGCTGGCCGCCGCGACACGCCACGGTTTTTTCCGCGCCCGGCGTGCGCGCTTCCGCGAGCACGAGCGCGTCCAGGCTGTCCGGCGGGGCGACGCCGGTGAAGTCGGCCACGCGCACCGCCAGGGCCGGCAACTCGCTCGGCAGGACCCGCGCCGGGCCAAGCACCAGCGCCCGGTCCGGCCGGGCCGGTGGCTCGCCCGGCAGGGCGCAGAGCCCGTCCGCCGCCACCACCAGCCGCGCCCCCGGGGCCAGCGGGGCGTCGCACAGGGCCCGGGCCAGGGCCGAGAGCGCAGGCAGCGGATCGGAGGGACCCGCGCCGAGATTCGAAACGTCCACGAGCCAGCGCGGGGCCAGTCCCGCGGCGCGCCAGCTCGCGACGGCGGCCGCGGGATCCTCGCCCCCCGCGGCGACCGCC
>CAIWXW010000052.1 GCA_903916755.1 uncultured Opitutaceae bacterium
CACCTCGAGGTCCAGCTGCTGCATCGCGTGCAGCACCTCGACGAACTGCTTGGTCACCGACTCGATCGGGATATCGTAGATATCGAGCTCGTTCGTGCGGATGTGGAAGAGGAGGAGATCGAGCGGTCCTTCGAAGACCTGCAGCTTGATGCGAGAATCGGTGTCGGGAACCACGGCGGAGGCTTATTTATCGGGATGGCGGCGGAGCGATGCCACAAAAAAACCGTCGCCATCGTGGCTGGCCGGCCAGAAGAGCAGGCCGTCGCCGCGGGGTTCCCCGCGGAAGGCGCGGGCGAAGGGGGCTGGCGCGAAATCGGGCCGGGCGGCCAGGAAATGCCGGATCACCGCCTCGTTCTCGCGCTGGCAGAGGGAGCAGGTGGCATAGACGAGCCGTCCGCCCGGCCGCACCTGGCCGGCGCCGGCGCGCAGCAGCGCCTCCTGCCGCCGGCCGCAGGCCTCGACCTGCGCCAAGGTGGTGGTCCATTTGAGGTGCGGGGAGCGGCGCCAGGTGCCCGACCCGGAGCACGGGGCATCGACCAGGACACCGTCGTAGAGGGTATCGCCGGGCGGGCGGCAGGCGATGCGGTCGCGCAGTCCCGCCCGGGTCGCGCGGTGGGCGAGCTCGACCAGCGCGGCTGGCCGGATGTCGTCGGCGTCCACCCGTCCGGCCGGGCCGAGGAGCGCCGCCAGCTGCAGCGCCTTGCCGCCGGCCCCGGCGCAGGCATCGAGCCAATGGCCGCCCGGCTCGAGGCCGATCGCCGCGAGGATGAGCTGGGAGCCAAGGTCCTGGATCTCTACCCGGCCCTCGGCGTAGGCCTCCGTCGCCGTGACGTCCGCCTCAGGGGGGAGCGCGAACGCACCGGGGAGCAAATCGCTTGGCCGGACGGTCCAGCCGTGCCGGCCGAACTCCGCCAGGGTGGCGGCCGCGCCCGAACCTTGCAGCCGGATCCAGAGCGGCGCGCGCCTGAGCAGGGCGTCGCGCTGCGCCGGCTGAAAGGCTTCGGGGCATTCGGACCGCAGCCAAGCCGGCAGCACGGCGTCGGGATCGACGGCCAGTTGCGCGGCCTTGGCCCCGATATCGGGCGGACAGGGCGGCCAATCGCCCGCCAGCGCCTGCCGGAATCCGCGGGTCCCGGGCGTGTCGGCCGCCAGCCACGCCACCGCCTTTTCCAGCGGCCCGGGCGGCGCGGCCAGGAGCGGCTCCAGCCACGGCAGGTAGCGGATCGTGGTGTAGACCAGCTCGCGGTAAAGCCGGCGGTCGCGCGAGCCGCAGCGGCGGTCGCGGCGGAGCAGGGCCTCCAGGCGGGCGGGCAGCGCGGCGTCGCTCCGCCAGTGGGGCTGCAGCTGCAGCAGCAATTCGCGCAGCAGGCGCGGCTGGCCCGGGTAGAAGCGATGCTCGCCCGTCATCGGGCGGCCCTAGAAGTGAATCAGGTCGAACTGCACGTTGAACCCGAAGTGACCGTCCCGGTTCGGGCCCTGGCTCAGGGTGATCACGTAGCGGATCGCCCAGGTATTCACGAGGTTCTGCTCCAGGGAGAAGGATTGCTCGGGAAAGATGTGCTGCCGCTCGTCGTAGAGGGTCACCAGGTGCAGCCGGTAGACCTCGTTCAGGCGCACGCGGAACTCGGCGACGTAGTCGTCGTTTTCCCGGCGCAGGAAATCATTGCCGAGGTGAACGGACCACAGATCGGCATCGTGGATGGTGAGGCCGGTCTCGACCTCGCGGACGGCCAGGCTGCGGAGCCGGAAGATGGTCGAGGTGTCGAGATCAAGCCACTTGGTCGGCTTGAGCCCGAAGTCGGTGTGGATCTCGGAGCTGTCCGGATCATTCGCCTGCTTCTTGAAGAGCAGGTCCTCGTTGACGTTCAGGTAGACCAAGTCGCGGGAGCCGTAGCCCTTGTCGCGCGTCTGCAGCGTGTTGTCGAAGCCGAGCCGCAGCGTGTTGATCGGATGGAGATTGTCGATGTAGCGGACGTCGCCGAGCTCGAGCGGCTCGAGGTAGGTGGTGAACGACTGCCGGTCGATGTCGGGGATGTACTTTTGGCCCGCGTCGGCCTCCGGAATGTACCGGTAGATGATGTGCGGCGTGAACAGGTGGCGCAGGCCGTCGATGTCCCAGCGCTTGTTCTGGTAGTCGAAGGTGCCGCTCGAGTGCAGCAGGGCGTCGAAGCCCACCTCGCCCAGCGTGCGGGTGTAGCCGCCGGGAACCGCGGCCCCCTCGGTGTCGGTGTAGTTGGTGATCCGCGTGCCGGCGACGGGCACGAAGCTGAGCCAGTCGCCCTCGGTGAAGGGGCGGGAGATGCCGTAGAACAGGTCCAGCCGGTGGCTGGACAGCTCCTGGCCTCCGCCCGGCGGGCGCTCGATCAGGTTGTCGGCGCTCGCGTTGGAGCGCATGAAGAAGCCGTCGCCGACCGCGGTCGGCAGGACGTCTAGCCGCAGCTCGGGCGCGCGCTCCTGCACCGGGTCGAAGGAATTCGGCTGGGCCCGCACAAAGGCCGAGGCCATGTAGTCGCCGCCGCTGTAGACCGATTCCACGAAGTTGTCCGGCTCCTGGACCACGTAGAAGTCCTTGGGCCGGAAGTCGCGCATCACCTCGGAGTCGCGCCACCAGTTGAAGTCGGCATCGACCGTCAGGTCGTCGGTCACCTGCTCCTGGTGGCGGCCCTCGGCAAAGGCGCGGGCGTGGGGGACCGGGTTGCCGAAGACATCCGGCAGCCGCTTGCCGTAGTCGTTGATGAACCCCGAATCGAAATAGCCGGTGAGGTCGCCGCTCTGGTCGGCCGACTGGTAGTTCACCGCCGGGCCGGCCATCAGGCCGCGCGCGGTGAAAATGCTCAGGTCGCCACCGACCTTCGCGGTGTCGTTGACCGGAATGCGCAGGGCGGCGGTGCCGGTCGCGCCCAGCGAAGAGCGGTAGCCGCCGCTGAACTTCACATAGTCGAGGGCGGCCGAGGCATCGAGCTTCTTGCCGACGTGGAAAACCGGGATCATGGGGCCGCCGCTGATGCCGACCCGCGAATTGCCCAGCCGCAGGTAGTGGCCGGGGGAGTAGATGACGGTGTCCGCATGCACCGTCGGCCGCCAGGGGCCGGGCTCGTTGTAGGTCACCTCGGCGTGACGGATCACGATCCGGTTGACGGGACCCTCGGCCGAGAGGCCGGACACATAGAAGGGATGGCGGCCGACGCGCACGTCCCCGGCACGGACGGTCTGGTCGCGGCGGTTGTAGACCAGCGAGGTCGCGAGCAGCCGGGCCGAGCCGTTGGTCCAGGACACGTGGCCGAAGGCGGAGATCGTGAAGGTGGCGCGGTTGTAGTGGATCTCGTCCGCGCTGAAGAGCATCAGGCCGTCGCGCAGCGTGGCCTTGTGCCCCACCATCTCATGGGTGTTGAAATCGAACGAAACCGGCCCCTCGGAGGTCCAGCTCAGCTCGTCCGAGGAGGGATTCGCGAGGGTGGCGGGCGCGACGGGGGCCGCCGAGCCGCCGATCGCCGCGTCCGCCGCCATGGCGCGCAGGCGCAGCAGCGCGAGGACGCAGAAGAGGCCAGGAACGATGCGGCAGCGGGGCACAATCGGAGCAAAAGCGGCGGGGTGGGGGCAAGCAATCGCGCAATTTTGCCTTTTGCGGAGCACGGAGGCTGCTCATGGTGGGCCCCATGGCTGCCAAATCCCGATCCTCCTCCGCCCTGCGGGAGATGACCCAACTATCCGCGTCCGTGCGCGAGCTCGGCAGCGCCCTCGGACGCGTGATCACCCGCCTGGAGGGCCGGGAGACCTTCGAGGGCGTGGAGGCCCTGCGGCGCCTGGCGAAGGCCCGGCGGACCGGCGATCCGGCCGCCGGCCGGGCCCTGGCCGGCGCGCTGGCCGCCCTGGCCCCGGCCGCCGCCTTCAACCAGGCCATGGCCTTCACCCTTTATTTCGAGCTGGTCAACCTGGCCGAGGAGAATTTCCGGATCACCCTCCTGCGGCGGCGCCGCGCGGCCCGGCTGGGGGCCGCCGCGGCGGTGCCGCCCATGCGCGAATCGGTCGAGGCCGCCGTCCTCGAATTCAAGCGCCGGGGGCTGTCGTCCGCCGCGGTCCAGGCCCTGGTGGACCGCCTGGACATCGAGCTCGTCTTCACCGCGCATCCGACCGAATCCAAGCGCCGGACCCTGCTGGCGAAGCTGCGCCTCCTCGGGGAGATCCTGCGGGCGCGCGTCCAGCCCGAGGCCGCGGCGGATCTCGCGCACCTGGCGGCCGGCGAGGTCGAGCGTTCGATCGCCTCCCTCTGGCTGACCGACCGCAGTCGCACGGCCCGCCCGGAGGTGCAGGACGAGGCCCGCACGGGGCTGTGGTATTTCGACACCACGCTTTTTGAAACCGTGCCGCGGCTGTACGCGGACATGGCCCGCGCGCTGGCGAGCCACTACCCGGAGGTGCGGCCTCCCCGGCGCTGGCTGCGCTTCGGCTCCTGGATCGGCGGCGACCGCGACGGCAATCCCAATGTGACCGCCGCGGTGACGCAGGAGATCCTTGGCCTGCATCGCCGCCTGGCGGTCGACAATCTGCGGGCCGCCACCGGCACGGTGGGCCGGCTCCTGACCGTCAGCGACCGGCGGGACACGGTCTCGCCGGCCCTGCAGCGCGAGCTGCATGAGAATCTCGAGCGCCTGAAGGCGGTCGGCGAACTGGCCAACCGCTATCCGCATGAGCCCTACCGCCTGCTCCTGGGGGCGCTCCGCGAGCGGCTCGCGCGCGAGCCCGGTCTCGACGGGGCGGAGGTCCGCGGGGTGCTGAAGACGATCCGGACCAGCCTCCTGGCCAGCCGGGGCGCCATCCTCGCCGAGGGAGAATTTTCCGAACTCGAGGTCCAGGCGGAGGTCTTCGGCCTGCATCTGGCGCGCCTCGACCTGCGCCAGCATTCCTCGCTGCACGAGAAGGCCGTCGCCGAGCTGCTGGCGCGCCCCGATTATCCGGCCCGGCCGGAACCGGAAAAACAGGAGCTGCTGCTCGGCGCCCTGGCCAAGGTCCGGCCGCTTTCCGAAACCGAACTGAAGGCGCTGTCGGCGGCCACCCGGGCGGTCGTCGATCCGCTGGTCCTCGCGGCCCATGTCGCCGCGACGGGCGACGCCGAAGCCTTCGGTCTGTATGTGATCAGCATGACCGCCGGCGTCTCCGACATCCTGGAGGTCGAGCTGCTCCAGAAATTGACCGGCGTCGCCCTGCCGATCGCCCCGCTGTTCGAGACCCGGACCGACCTGGAGAACGCCCCCGGCATCCTGGGCGGCCTGTTTGCGCTGCCCGGCCGCCAGCCGGCCCACCAGCACGTGATGCTGGGCTATTCCGACAGCAACAAGGACTGCGGCTACCTGACGGCCAACTGGTCGCTTTACCAGGCGCAGGATGCGATCGCCGCCCTCTGCCGGGAGCGCGGTGTGCGCGTCACCCTTTTTCACGGGCGCGGCGGCAGCATCGCCCGGGGCGGCGGTCCCGCCGCCAAGGCGATCCTGGCCCAGACCGCCGGCCTGCGCGACGGCGGGATCCGCGTCACCGAACAGGGCGAGGTCCTGTCGACCCGCTACCACGATCCGGACCTGGCGCACCGGATCCTCGAGCAGATGGCCTATGGCGTGATGCTCGGCACGGCGATGGCGGAGCAGCCGCCGGCCGTTCCGGCGGAATGGCGCGAGGCGATGGAGGTGATGAGCGCCGCCGGCTTCGGCGCCTACAAGGCGCTGGTGCACGATGATCCGGGATTCCTGGCCTTCTGGCGGGAAGCGACGCCGATCGACGAGATCAGCCAGCTGAAGCTGGGCTCGCGCCCCGCCTACCGCGGGGTGGCCCAGGGCGTCTCCGACCTCCGGGCGATTCCCTGGGTCTTTTCCTGGATGCAGAGCCGATTCAATTTCCCGGGCTGGTTCGGGCTCGGCAGCGCGCTGGAGGCCGTGCTCAAGCGGGGCCCGGCGGGCCGCCGCCTCCTGCGGACGATGCACGAGCAATGGCCCTTCTTCCAGACCCTGATCGACAACGCGCAGCTGACCATGCGCAAGGCCGACATGGGGATTGCCTCGCTGTACGCCGGCCTGGTGGCCGACGCGCGGCTGCGGCGGCGGATCTTCGGGCTGCTCAAGGCGGAGTTTGAGCGGACGGAGCGGGCCATCCTGGCGGTCACCGGCCAGCGCCAGATGCTCGCGCGCGAGCCGGTCTTGCGCAAATCGATCGAGCTGCGCAACCCCTACATCGATCCGCTCAATTACCTGCAGGTCGAGATGATGCAGCGGCTCCGCGCGCAGCCGGACCGGCCGGCCGAAGAAGCGGCGGCCATCCAGGCGGTGATCGAGCTCACGATCAACGGCATCAGCGGCGGGCTGAAGAACACGGGCTGACCGGGCGCTGCGGCCGCGCTTATTGTGGTTGTCGAGGAACCCCTCTTCGCCGCATCTTGTCTCATTGGCCCTGCCCGTGATTCTTCCCCCCGCTGATCTCCAGGCGCTTCTCCAGGCCAGGCATCCCACGCCGCACGCGGTCCTGGGGATGCATCCCCACCGGCGGGGTCGCGTCCCGGGCCTGATGGTCCGCGCCCTCGTGCGCGACGCGGCGGACTGCGCGGTCCTCGAGGTGGGCTCGGCGGCCGCCTTCGCGATGGAGCAGGTGGCCCCGGAGGGTCTGTTCGAGGTCTTCATCCCGAAGCGCACCGCCTTTGCCTACCGCCTGCGGGCGACCAGCGGCGCGGGTGCGGTGCGGGAGTTCGCGGACCCTTACTGCTTCCTGCCGACCCTGGGCGAACAGGACCTCTACCTGTTTAACGAGGGCAACGAGCATCGCATCTACGAGAAGCTGGGGGCGCACCTGCGCGACCTGGGCGGGGTGAAGGGCGTCTCGTTCGCCGTCTGGGCGCCGTCCGCCTCGCGGGTCTCGGTCGTCGGCAATTTCAACCACTGGGACGGCCGCTACCATCCGATGCGGACCCTGGGGTCCTCGGGGGTGTGGGAGTTGTTCATCCCCGGGATCGCCGCGGGCGAGCTCTACAAGTACGAGATCCGCGACGCCGGCGGCGGCCTGCACATCAAGACCGACCCGTATGGCACCTATTTCGAGGCGCCCCCCGGCAACGCCGCCATTGTCTGTGATCCGCGCGCCTTCGCGTGGAACGACCAGGCGTGGCTCGAGGCGCGCGGCGCGTCCGCCGGGCAGCACGACCGCCCCATTTCGATCTACGAGGTGCACCTGGCCTCGTGGCGCCGGAAGCCGGAGGAGGGCAACCGCCCGCTGACCTACCGGGAGCTGGGTCCGCAGCTGGC
This sequence comes from uncultured Opitutaceae bacterium, assembly GCA_903916755.1. Classification (GTDB taxonomy): domain Bacteria; phylum Verrucomicrobiota; class Verrucomicrobiia; order Opitutales; family Opitutaceae; genus Palsa-1447. Next base: position 7,281 of record CAIWXW010000052.1, read on the forward strand.
GGACTACGCGCTGGAGATGGGCTTCACCCATATTGAGGTCCTGCCCATCGCGGAGCATCCCTTTGACGGATCCTGGGGCTACCAGGTCACCGGCTTCTACGCGCCGACCCGGCGCTTCGGAACCCCGGAGGACTTCGCCTGGTTCGTCGACTACCTGCACCAGCGCGGGCTGGGCCTCATCCTCGACTGGGTTCCCGCGCATTTCCCGCGCGACGCGTTCGCGCTGGCGGAGTTCGACGGCTCGCATCTCTACGAGCATGCCGACCCGCGGCAGGGCGCCCACATGGACTGGGGCACCCTCATCTTCAACTACGGCCGCAACGAGGTCCGCTGCTTCCTGATCGCCAACGCGCTGGCGTGGCTGGACCGCTACCATATCGACGGCCTGCGGGTCGACGCGGTGGCGTCGATGCTGTACCTCGACTACTCGCGCAAGGAGGGGGAATGGATTCCGAACCGCTACGGCGGCCGGGAGAACCTCGAGGCCATCGACTTCATTCGTCAGGTGAACGACACCGTCCACCGGTATTATCCGGGCGTCGCGATGATCGCCGAGGAAAGCACCTCATTTCCGCAGGTGACCCGGCCGACGGAGCACGGCGGGCTCGGGTTCGACTACAAGTGGAACATGGGCTGGATGCACGACACGCTGCGCTACTTCAGCCAGAATCCCATCCACCGCCGGTGGCACCAGAACGACCTGACGTTCGGGATGCTCTACCAATACGCCGAGAACTTCATCAGTGTCTTCTCCCACGACGAGGTCGTGCATGGGAAGGCCTCGCTCCTCTTCAAGATGGGGGCCGGCTCGATCACGGAAAAGGCCGCCCACCTGCGCTCCCTCTACGGCCACATGTGGGGCTATCCGGGCAAGAAGCTGCTCTTCATGGGCCAGGAGTTCGCGCAGGCCCAGGAATGGCGGCACGACACCAGCCTGGACTGGCACCTCCGCCAGTACCAGGACCACGAGGGCGTCCGTCTCCTGGTTCGCGACCTGAACCGGCTTTACCAGGCGGAGCCGGTCCTGAGCTGCAACGACTTCAATCCCCACGGCTTCCGCTGGGTCGCCTGTCACGACACCGCCGCCAATGTCCTGGCCTTCCTGCGCAAGGACGCGTTCGAGCAGACCCTTTTTGTCGTGGTGGGTCATTTCGGGGGCGCGACCCGGAACTATCGGGTGGGGGTGCCCCGCCGGGGCCGGTGGCGGGAGGCCATCAACACCAACAGCGCCTTCTACGGCGGCAGCGGGGCGGGCAATGACGGCGGCCGGGACACGGAGTACATCCCCTGCGATGGCTACGAGCAGTCGCTTTCACTGACCCTGCCCCCATTTACGACCTTTATCTTCAAGTGGATGGCGTGAGAAGCGGCCTGATTCCCTTTGACTCTGGCGTGGGCCGACTTTTGCTGGAACCCGTAGCGCTATTTCCATGTATTCTTTCCGGATGAAGTACCTCCTCCTTGCTGCCCTTGTCGGCCTGCTCGCTCCCCTGGCGCATGCGGCCTCTTCCAAGGACGACGATGACGATCAGAAGGACAAGGCCCCCCCGGAGGAGATTCCTGATTTCAGCAATCTCAACGAGTATATCTATCAGCCCAAGACCACGTTAAACGTGGGCATCCGCAATTTAAGCGGCGTCAAGGCGACCTTTGGCGGCAGCGGCATCATTCCGATCCCGGACGCCGATGTCCTGGTGGATCCGACCCAGGCCAACGTGGCCCGGACCTACCACGATGGCACGATCGGCCCGGACGGCCGCTCGCGCGCGGTCGACAACGGCGACGGCACGAACACGGCCATCCTGGCTGCGCCCGACGGCAAGACCAACACCTACGGCTACGCCAGCGCGACCCAGGTCACTTCCGACGGCCTCCTGACCTTCCACGATTACTCGGCCACCATGCCGAACATCGATCCGCTCAGCAAGACCGGCAAACGCAACAATGGCGTCGAGGTGGCGGTCTCCCACGACATGGGCAACATCGGCCGGAGCAAGAAGCTGTCCTGGAGCATCGTTGGCGGCCTGAGCATCAACGACATCCAGGCCTCCACGTTCAGCGCGGTCCGGGCCAATGTCACGACCACGACCGACACGTACGACCTCTTCGGCCAGACCCCCATCCCCGCCGGCACGTCATCGCCCTCGAACACGACGATCAACGTGACGGACAGCAACGGCAACCAGGTGGTCGACACCGCCGGCAACAACGTCACCCAGAGCGTCACCAACACCGGCCTGATCGGAAACCTGCCTCTCGCGCGGTCGACCACGACCGCCACGAGCTTCACCGAGGTGGTCGACCACTTCAAGCTGCACGGCTCGTACATGACGTTCCGCGTCGGCCCGAGCCTGATCTACAATTTCAATGACCACCTCAAGGCGAGCGTCAGCGTCGGCCCGGCCGTGCTGTACGCCGGCTCGCGCTATGACGTCACCCAGGTGCTGACGCCCCCGACGGGCGACCCGATCGTCATCGATATCTTCAACACCACGCAGAAGCTGGTCCCGGCCTATTACGTGGATGCGAACGTGGAGTACGATCTGACCGAGCGCACGGGCTTCTATGTCGGCGGCGTCTACCAGAACGGCGGGAGCTACATTCAGACCGCGGGCAGCGCCGTAGATGGGACCTACACCACGAAGGTCGACTTCAGCGGCCAGAACGGCCTGCGCGGCGGCCTGAGCTACAAGTTTTAGCGCTCGCGGGCGCAAGCCCGCGCGCCTTTGCTCCGGCGCGTGAGGCAGCATAGACCCCTCCGGCCCGCCTGGGCCCTGGCCGCGCTGACCGGCCTCAACCTGGTCAACTACCTCGACCGGCAGATCCTGCCGGCGGTGCTGGGACCGGTCAAAGCGGCGCTGCACCTGACGGACAGCGGCCTGGGGACCCTGCAGGTCGCGTTCATGCTGGGATACTTCCTGACGGCGCCGTTCTTCGGCTACCTCGGCGACCGGTGTTCCCGGCGGGGGCTGATCGTGGCGGGGATCGTGGTCTGGAGCGCCGGCACCGCCCTTTCCGGCTGGGCCCCCAACCTTGCGCTGCTGATCCTGTTTCGGACTCTCGTCGGCCTGGGGGAGGCGAGCTACGGGACGATCAGCCCCGCCTGGATCGCGGACCTCTACGCCCCGGCGCGCCGGAACGCGGCGATCTCGATCTTCTACGTGGCGATCCCGGTGGGTTCGGCGCTGGGGTACATCCTGGGCGGCGTCATGGCGGCGCATTTCGGCTGGCGCTCGGCCTTCTTCGTCGCGGGGGCTCCGGGGCTATTGCTGGCATTGGCGCTGCTCCTCCTGCCCGAGCCCGCGCGCGGCTCGTCCGAGCCGGCGGGTGCGCCGGAGGACGCTCCGGCGGGTTCCGGGCTCGGGGTGTATGCCCGCCTCCGTCATTGCCCCGACTATCTCCTGGTGGTGGCAGGCTACACGGCGCAGACCTTCGCCATGGGTGCCTTCGCCTTCTGGGCGCCGACCTTCCTGCAGCGGGTCCACGGCTTCGGGCTCGAGGAAGCCGACCATTTCTTCGGGGTGGCGCTCGTGCTGTCCGGCCTCGGGGCGACGCTGCTGGGCGGGTGGATCGCCTCCGCGTGGCAGAGGCGTAGCCCGGCGGGTTACGCCCGGGTGCTGGCGGCGAGCGCCGCCGCCACGGTCGCGGCGGCCTGGGCGGCCTTCGCCCTGACCGGACGCGGACCGGCGGAGGTCGCGCTGGTCGCGGCGATGTTCCTCATCTTCCTGCCGACCGGCCCGATCAACACGCTGATCCTCGAGACGGTGCCGGTCGGGATGCGCGCGGCCGCGATGGCGGCGTCGCTTTTTGCGATTCACGCCTTCGGCGACCTGTGGTCACCGAAGCTGGTCGGGATGCTCTCCGACCGGACCGGCAGCCTGCGGGGGGCAACGCTTTCGACCCTGCCGCCGGCCCTGGCCGTGTGCGCGGCCTGCTGGCTGGCCCTGGCGCTCCGCCAGGGCCGGCGCGCGGCGCGTTAGCTGGCCGCCGGCTGCAGGTCGCGCAGGACCTCGTCGGCCCGGCGGAGGCTCTCGGGCGGGAAGAAGGCGTTGATCCGCGTGATCACCTGCTGGATGATGCCGTCGGGGCACGAGGCGCCGCCGGTGATCAGGACCTGCTTCGGCCCGTCGTTGGCGTCCCAAAGCCGCCGGATCTCGGTGTGGCCACCCTGCCGGCCATGGCCGGCCGCGGGGAAGACGTAGTGCTCGACCTCGGCGTGCGAGCGGATGCCGGCCTCGCTCTGGATGAAGTAGGCCCGGTCGCCGAGCTGCTGGGCGCACAGCCGGTAGAGCTGGTAGGTGTTCGAGGAGTTCTGCCCGCCGATCACGAAGGCGGCGTCGAGCGGCTCCGCCAGGGCGCGGGCCAGGGCGTCCTGGTTCACCTGGGTCGCGTAGCAGAGCGTGTCGTTGCGGCCGCTGCCGCCGACGCGCGGCGGCACCCCGGGCGCGTCCGCCCCGTGCCGCGCGGCGTAGACGTCGCGGAGGTGGGCGATGATTTCCCGGGTTTCGTTCATCAGGAGCGTCGTCTGGTTGACGACCGCGACCCGTTCGAGGTGGAGGTCCACGTCGAATCCCGGCGTGTGCTTGCCGGCGAAGAGCTGGTGGAAGAGGGCGCGGGAGGCCGGGCCGGGATGGGCGATGATCTCGCCCAGGAGGCGCGTTTCCTCGAGGTTGCGGACGATCACGGCATGGGCATGCCGGCGGGTGTTGGAGAACGTCGCCTTGGTCTCCTCGTGCTCGTGCTTGCCGTGGATGACGACGGTGTAGCCCTCGCGGCCGTAGGTGCGGGCGGCCTTCCAGACCTTCTCGACCAGCATGCAGGTTGCGTCGTAGGCGCAGACGGCGATCCCCTTGCGCACCAGCCGGCGCTTGTCGTCGTCGGTGGCGCCGAAGGCCGGGATGATGACCAGGTCGGCGGGGGTCAGCGTGTCCCAGAGGAGGGTGGGGCTGCCCGCGGCGGCCGCGTAGGGCACGCCCTTGTCGGTCTGCAGGTAGCGGAGCCCGCGGCGCAGGAGGTCCTCGTTGACGAAGGGATTGTGGATCAGCTCCGAGAGCATGAAGACCCGCCGGCCGGGATTCTCCGCCAGGGTCTCATAGGCCCGTTCGATCGCGTTCTTCACGCCGAGGCAGAAGCCAAAATGGCTGGGGATGACGTAGCGCACCGCCCCGAAGTCGAGGGTGACGGGGGCCGCCGCGGTGCGCTCGTTGCGGCGGGCGAGGGTCTTGATCGCGGTGCACAGCTGCGACTGGTAGAGCGCGTCGGCCGCGGGGTCCTGCGCGTAGATCGAGGTGTTGCGCTCCTTTTCCGGGCGGAACTTGTAGATGAAGTCGTTCTCGCCCAAGTGCAGGTAGGGGATGGCGATCAGGTGCGGCTCTATGCCGTCCAGGACGGCCGCCAGTTCCGGCGAGAGGCCCGCGCCCTCCGCCTGCAGGGCCTCGATGGGCTCGAACGTGAGGTCCGGATCGGCGGGCGCTCCCTGGACCTGGACGAAGAAAACGCGGGTCCGGTGCCCGCCGGCCAGGGCGGTGTACTGCTCCACGGGATTGGTGTGCCCGGAAAACGCGGCGGCGACGCCGGCCGTCGCCGCCGCCAGGTCGGCGCCCGTGAAAGCCAGCCCCTTGAGGCCCGCGTCCGTCCGCACCACCAGCTGGTTGCCGGGGCTGAAAGCCAGCACGGTGAGGTCGCTGTCCCTGGGCTTGATCACGCCGGAAAGGATAGCAGATGGGGGTGGGATTGGCGAGCGGGCCCGCGCGGGCGGGAGACGGTCCCCGCCGTCAGCTCGCGAGCACGTCGGCCAGCTTTGCGACGTCGCGCCCGCCGCCCATGGCGAAATCCGGCTTGCCGCCGCCCTTGCCGCCGAGCTTGGCGCTGAGTTCGCCGACCAGCTTGCCGGCCTGGTGGCCGGCCTTGATCGCCGCGGGCGAGCAGAAGACGACGAAGGTGGCCTTGTCCCCGAAGTCGGTGCCCAGCTTGACGACGCCCTCGCCGAGCTTGCCCAGCACCTGGGAACCCAGGGAACGGAGCGCTTCGGGCGAATCGGTCGCGACCACCGCCGCGACAAACTTGAGCCCGTCGCGCTCGACCGCGCCGGCCGCCAGCTGGTCGGCCAGCCCGGCCGAGGCTTTCTGCTCGAAGCTCTTCAGTTTCTTTTCCAGGTCGGCCTTGTGCGCCAGCAGGGCCTCGAGCTTCTTGGCCACGTCCAGGGGGCCCGCGGACAGGTGGGCGCCGACCGCGGCCAGGGCCGCGTCGCGCACGGCGACCCAGTCATAGGCCGCCTGGCCGGCGACCGCCTCGATCCGGCGGGTGCCGGCGGCGATGCCCATCTCGCCCGCGATCTTGATCAGGCCGATCTCTCCCGTGGTCGCGACATGGGTGCCGCCGCAGAGTTCGCGGCTGTACCCGCCGATGTCGACCACGCGCACGATCCGGCCGTACTTGTCGCCGAAGAACGCGAGCGTGCCTTCGGGCCTTTTATCGTACTCGGTCTCGTAGGTCTCCACCTTGGCGTTGTCGATGACCTTCTCGTTGACCAGCCGCTCGATTTCCTGGAGCTGCGCGGGCGTGACCGCCTCGAAATGGGAGAAATCGAAACGGAGCCGGTCGGCCGTCTTGTGCGTGCCGGCCTGCCGGACATGGGTGCCCAGCACCTTGCGCAGCGCCCAGTGGAGGAGATGGGTGGCGGAATGGTGCCGGCTGATGGCCCGGCGGCGGACGACGTCCACCGCCAGTTCGGCAGTGGCGCCGGTCGGGGCCGGGCTGCCCGGGGCCACCCGGTGCAGATGGCGCCCGGACTTGTCTTTCACCGTGTCGAGGATCGGCACGAGCTGGCCCGCGATGAGGGCGTGGCCGGTGTCGCCGGCCTGTCCGCCCATCTCGGCGTAGAAGGGGGTCTGGTCGAAGACGAGGAAGGTTTCCTTGTCCCCGGTGACCACCTCGCCCAGCTGGCCGTGGGCATGGGTCGCGGTGTAGCCCAGGAACTTCGTGGCCTGCGTGTCGGTGGCCTCGCCCGCGGTGGCGGCGACGACGATTTCCTTCTTCTGCGCGGCGCGGCCGCGCTCCCGCTGCTGGTCCATCTCGCGGTCGAAGCCGGCCTGGTCGACCGTGAGGCCGCGTTCGCCGGCGAGCAGCTGGGTCATGTCCAGCGGGAAGCCGTAGGTGTCGTAGAGTTCGAAGGCATCGGCGCCGGTGAAGGCGCCCTGGGCGCCGGCCGCGGCGGCTTCAAAGCGCTTCAGGCCGCGGTCGAGCGTGCGGCCAAAGGTTTCCTCCTCGGCCCGAATGACCCGGCGGATGATGTCCTGCTGCTGGCGGAGCTCGGGAAAGACGGGCCCGAGGGCCTCGACCACGGGGGCCACCAGCCGCTCGAAGAAGCCGGCCTGCAAGCCGAGCTTCTTGCCGTAGAGGATGCCGCGGCGGAGGATCCGGCGGATGACGTAGTTGCGGCCCTCGTTGCCCGGCAGGATGCCGTCGGCAATGGCGCAGGAAACGCAGCGGGCGTGATCGGCCAGGACGCGAAAGGCGACGTCGACCTGCTCCTGATCGGTCAGGCCCTCGCGCTTCGTGGGGACCGTCGCCTGGTAGGACAGCTGGGATAGTTCGGTGATCTTCGCGAAGAGGGGGGCGAAGACGTCGGCGGCGTAGTTGGACGGGTCCTTGTCGAATTCCTTGAAGCCGTTCGTGGTGGCGTGGATGCCGGCCACGCGCTCGAAGCCCATGCCGGTGTCGACATGCTTCGCCGCCAGGGGCGAGAAGGTGCCGTCGGCGTTGGCATTGAACTGGATGAAGACGTGGTTCCAGATCTCGATGCAGCGGGGGCTGCCCGCGTTGACCAGCGCCCGGCCGGCCGACTCCTCGTCCGAGGCCAGGAGGTTGAAGTGGATCTCGGAGCAGGGACCGCAGGGACCCGTGTCGCCCATCATCCAGAAATTATCCTTCTTGTTGCCGAAGACGATGTGCACCTTCGGATCGAGGCCGGCCCGCTGGAAGATGCCCTCCCAGATGCCGTAGGCCTCCTGGTCGAATTCCGAGGGGTCGCCCGCGCCGGGCCGGTAGACGGTGGCGAAGAGCCGCTTGGCCGGGATGCCCCAGACCTGCGTGATCAGCTCCCAGCCCCACTGCAGCGACTCCTGCTTGAAGTAGTCGCCGAAGGACCAGTTGCCCAGCATCTCGAAGAGCGTGTGGTGGTAGGTGTCGAAGCCGACGTCCTCCAAGTCGTTGTGCTTTCCGCCGGCGCGGATGCACTTCTGGGTGTCCGCGGCCCGGGTGTCCCTGGCCGGCTTGGCCCCGGCCCAGGTGGTGACGTCCGCCTGCCGGTTGCCGAGGAAGATCGGGACGAACTGGTTCATCCCGGCGTTGGTGAACAGCAGCCCGGGCGAATCGGGCATGAGGGAGGCGGAGGGCACGATGGTGTGCCCGCGCTGCGCGAAGAAATCGAGGAATGACTGGCGGATGTCGGCGGACGTCATGGCGCGTCCCGGTTAGCCGAGCTGGGCGATGATGGCATCGGCCATCGCCTTGGTCCCGACGCTCTTGCCCCCGAAGGCGATGTCGGCGGTGCGGACGCCGCCCGTGACGGCGCGTTTGACCGCCGCCTCGATGCGGGCGGCGGTCTTTTCCAGGCCGAAGCTGTAGCGCAGCATAAGGGCGCTCGAGAGCACCTGGGCGCAGGGATTGGCCAGGCCCTTGCCGGCGATGTCGGGGGCGGTGCCGCCCGCGGGCTCATAGAGGCCGAAGGGCAGCCCCCGGGAATTCTTGCCGGCGCCGAGCGAGGCGGAGGAGAGCATGCCGAGGGAACCGCAGATCACGGCCATCTCGTCGGACAGGATGTCGCCGAACATGTTTTCGGTCACGAAGACGTCGAACTGGTTGGGATTGCGGACCAGCTGCATCGCCGCGTTGTCGACATACATGTGGGTGAGCTCGAGCTCGGGGGCGTGCCTGGCCACGTAGTCGATCACGGTCTTGCGCCAGAGGACGGAGGTCTCGAGGACGTTCGCCTTGTCGACCGAGCACAGCTTCCGCCTCCGGCTGCGGGCGGCGGCGATGGCCGTCGCGGTGATCCGCTCGATCTCGCTCTTGCGGTAGACCATGGTGTCGACGGCCTGGATGTCGCCGTCGGGCAGGGTGGTGGTCTCCTTCGGCTTCCCGAAGTAAAGGCCGCCGGTCAGCTCGCGGATGCAGACGATGTCGATCCCATCGGGGATTCGGTCCGACTTGATCGGGGAGGCGTCCGCCAGCTCCCGGTAGAGCAGTCCGGGGCGGATGTTGGCAAAGAGGGTGAAGTGCTTGCGCAGGGGCAGCAGGGCGGCGCGCTCCGGCTGGTCCTTGGGCGGTAGCTTTTCCCATTTTGGGCCGCCGACGGAGCCGAAGAGGATCGCGTCGCTCCGCTCGCACAGGGCGACGGTCGCATCGGGGAGGGCCTTGCCGTGCTTGTCGATGCCGGCCCCGCCCACGTCGGCGGCGGTGTGCTCGAGGGTCAGCCCTTCCTGGCTGGCGGCATGCTCGAGGACGCGCAGCGCCTCGGCCATGACCTCGGGTCCGATGTAGTCTCCTGCAAGAACGGCGAACTTCAATGGGGCCATAAAAATGGCTCCAAGAGTGACAAGCCGGGCGGCCCCGAGGCAAGTCAGGACAAGACTGCAGGGGGAATTTGGTGTGAGTGGGAGCCGTTTTCACGATTGCGGGCCGCCGGAAACGCCCTCTCTTGGAGAGAGTGCAGATTCACATCCTTGCCGGGGGCCCGATTCCGACCAATGCCTTCCTTCTGACCGCGCCGGAGCGCGGCGAGGCGGTGCTCATCGACGCCCCGGGCGACATCTGGGCGGAGGTGGAGCCCCTCCTGACCGCGGCCCGGTGCCGCCTTAAGGAGCTTTGGATCACCCATGGGCACTGGGATCACACGCAAGGCGGCGCCGAAGTCGTCCGCGCGACCGGCGCCAAGGTGCGGGCGCACGCCGCCGACCGGATCCTGATCGAGGATCCGAACGTGATGCGGGCCTTCGCCGGGCTGGAGTTCAAGATGGAGCCGATCAAGGTGGACGGCTGGGTCGAGCAGGGCGAGAAACTGGCGGCGGTCGGGACGACGGCTGAGGTGCGCTGCGTCCCCGGACACTGCCCGGGCAACGTGCTGTTCTATTTTTCGGCCGAGGGGATGGCCTTTGTCGGCGACGCCCTGTTCAAGGGCAGCGTCGGCCGCACCGACCTGCCCGGGGGCGACCAGGCCACCCTTTTCCGGTCGATTCGGAGCCAGATTTACAGCCTGCCCGATCGGACGGTCGTCTATGCGGGCCACGGCCCGGCGACGACGGTCGGCGAGGAAAAGAAGACCAACCCCTACGTCAGGGCGGAATAAGGACATTTTCATGCCAAAACCCACGGACGATCATTCTTTCATGCGCCGGGCCCTTGAGGTGGCCCACCAGGCCTGGGGCACCACGAACCCCAACCCGATGGTAGGCGCCCTCATCGTCGAGAAGAACCGGGTGGTGGCGGAGGGCTTCACCTCGCCGGATGGCGGGCTCCATGCCGAGCGGCGCGCGCTGGCCGCGCTCAAGCGGCCGCCCAAGCCGGGTGCGATCCTGTACACGACCTTGGAGCCGTGCTCGACGCCGGGCCGGACGGGGGCCTGCACGGAGGCCATCCTGGCGGCCGGCATCTCCAAGGTGGTGATCGGGGCGACCGATCCCAACCCGGCCCACGCGGGCCGGGCGTTCGAGCTCCTCCGCCAGGCGGGGGTCGAGGTCGTGTCGGGCGTGCTCGAGCGCGAGTGCGCGGATCTGAACCTCCTCTTCAATCATTGGATCACCCGCGGCGAGCCGCTCCTGGCGGCCAAGTCCGCCACGACCCTGGACGGCCGGATTGCCACGCGTTCAGGCGAGTCGCAGTGGATCACCGGGGAGGTTGCCCGGGCCGACGCGCACCGCTGGCGCCGGCTCTTCCCGGCGATCGCCGTGGGCGCGGGGACGGTGGCGCGGGACAACCCGCGGCTGACGGCGCGGTTGCCCGGCGCCCCGGAGTGGTGCCCCCTGCGCTTCGTCTTCGACGGCCGCCTGCGCACGGTGGTCGACCAGAACCTGCCGCGGGTCTACACGGATGAATTCCGGGACCGGACGGTCGTCGTGACCACGCCGCACGGCGGCCTCGGCTACGTGCGCAAGCTGCGGGACCTCGGCGTCCAGGTCTGGATCTGCGACTCCTCGAACCAGCGGGCGGGGCTGGGCGACTTCCGGAAGCGCTGCGCGGAGGCCGGCATCAGCGGCGTGTTCTTCGAGGGGGGCGCCCAGATGATCAGCCAGCTCGCGCAGGAACGGCAGCTCGACTACCTCTTTGTCTACCGGGCGCCGATGTTCCTGGCCGACGACCGGGCCAAGCCGGTGCTGACCGGCCTGCGGACGGAGAAGCTGGCGGCGGCGCTGCGGCTGACGGACGTCCGCCACCAGGTGCTCGGCGACGACACCCTGACGCGCGGCCGGCTGGCCTATCCGGAGAAGCTGCAGGTGGACGAGACCGCCTTTAGTCTCGGCTAGACGGGCGGGACCGGCCAGCCTCGGAATCGGCATGAAGTCGTTCTACATCACCACCGCGATCGATTACGCGAATGGCTCGCCCCACCTGGGCCACGCCTACGAGAAGATCCTCACGGATGTCATCGCGCGCTACCGCCGGCTGAAGGGCGACCAGGTCTATTTCCTGACCGGGACCGATGAGCACGGCCAGAAGGTCCAGCAGAGCGCCCGCCAGCGCGGCATCGCCCCCCAGGAGTTCGTAGACGCGGTGAGCCAGGAGTTCCGTGACCTCCTGCCCAAGCTCGAGATCTCCAACAGCGACTTCATCCGCACGACCGAGGAGCGGCACAAGCGGGTGGTGACCTCCGTCCTCCAGCAGCTGTACGACCGCGGCGACATCTACCGCGCGGAATACCGCGGCTTCTACAGCACGCGCCAGGAACAGTTCCTCCAGGAGAAGGATCGGCTCCCGGACGGCACCTGGCCGGAGATCTTCGGCGAAGTCACGGAGATCGTGGAGCCGAACTACTTCTTCAAGCTCCGCGACCACCAGGCGTGGCTGATCGAGTTTCTCACCCAGAACGAGGGCTTCATCTTTCCCAAGTACCGCCAGAAGCAGGTGCTGGAGTTCCTGCGGGAGCCCCTGAACGACCTCTGCATCTCCCGGCCGCGGGAGCGGCTGGAGTGGGGGATTCCGCTGCCGTTCGACGCGGGGTATGTGACCTATGTGTGGTTCGACGCGCTCCTCAACTACTATTCGGCGGTGGCGGACCGCCCGGGCATCTGGCCGGCCGACTGGCACGTGATCGGCAAGGACATCCTCGTGCCCCCGCACGCCGTCTACTGGCCCATCATCCTCAAGGTCGCGGGGCTGCCGCTGCCGAAGGGCCTCCTGGTCCACGGCTGGTGGATGCAGAGCGGCGCCAAGATGTCGAAAAGCACGGGCAACGTGCTCAACCCGCTCGACCTGGTGACGGAGTTCGGCGCGGACGCCTTCCGCTATTTCCTGATCCGGGAGATGAACGTCGGCCAGGACAGCGACTTTTCGCGCCAGCTGTTCCTGACGCGGTACACGAGCGACCTGGCCAATGACCTGGGCAACCTGGTCAACCGGACCCTGAACATGACGAATCGCTTCGCGGGGGGCGTCGTGCCGGCGCCCGAGGCCGCCGGCGAACCCGAGCAGGAGCTGCGCGCCCTCTGGGACAAGACGCTCGGGGAATACCTGCCCCTCTGCGAGGGCTTCCAGTTTCACACCGCGCTCGACCGGCTTTTCGCCTTCATCCGGACGATCAACGCCTACATCGAGAAGCTGGCGCCCTGGAAGCTCGGCAAGTCGGCCGATCCGGCCGACGCGATCAAGCTGCGCACCGCCCTGGCGACGATGGCCGAATCGCTCCGGCTGGCGACGGTCGCCCTCCGCCCCGTGATGCCGGCCGCCACCGACAAGATCATGGCGGTTTTGGGTGCCACCGCCTCGGGCACCTGGGAGGAGGAGCTGGCCTGGGGCCACCGGCTCACGGGCGCTAAGGTGGCCGAGGCCATGGTGCTCTTTCCCCGCCCGGCGCCGCCGGCGCCCGCGAAAGCGTGACGATCCTTCCGCTCGATCCCGCCGCCAATTCGACGCCGGCCGCGCTGCGGCAGTTCCTGGCGCAGTGCCAGGAAGCGGCCGCCCGGAAGGGCAAGCCCCAGCTCGTGAGCATCTCGCTGGAAATCGACGCCCTGGACCCGCTGGCGGTGCTGGAGTCGATCTTCGAACCCGCCGAGCGGCATTTCTACGTGGAGCGGCCCGCCGAGGGCCTGGCGGTCGCGGGGGCGGAGGCCGTGCTGGCCTTCGAGGCCTCGGGCCCGGGACGCTTTGCGGCCTGCCAGCGCTTCATCGACGAGACCCTGGAGAACACCCTGGCGGTCGGCGACCTGAAGGCGCCCTTTGCCGGCCCGCATTTCTTCGCGGCTTTTACCTTCGCCGACCGGGGCGAGCCGGGAGACGCGTTTGAGGCGGCCGGAGTCTTCGTGCCGCGGTGGCAGGTGGCGCAGCGCGACGGCCGCACGGTGGCGGTCGCGAACCTGGTGGTGGCGGCCGATTCGCCGATCGACGCCCTGGTGGAGCGCGTCTGGCGCGCGCACGGGAAATTCGGCGCCTTCCGCTATGCCGCCCCGGAATTTTCCGGCCGGCCGGCGCGGATCGAGGAAAACCCGGTGGCGGGGGACTATCCGGCCGCGGTGCGCCGGGCGTTGGCCGGCATCGCGGCCGGCGATTTTGAGAAGATCGTCCTGGCGCGCATCCGGGACCTCGGGGCGGACGAGACGCTTCATCCCCTGCGGGCGCTGAACGGCCTGCGGCAGCGGTTTGGCGACTGCTATGCCTTCTCGGTCGCGAACGGCCGCGGCCAGAGCTTCATCGGCGCCAGCCCGGAGCGCCTGCTCCGGGTGGGGGAGGGTCAGCTCCTGACGGAGGCGCTGGCGGGCTCCGCGGCGCGGGGCACGACGGCCAGCGGCGATGCCGCGCTGGCGGCCGCGCTCCTGCGCGACGAGAAGGAGCTCCGCGAGCACCAGCTCGTGCTCGGATTCATCGCGCGCGTCCTGGAGTCGCTGGGCCTGCGGCCGGAGCACGCCGCGCGGCCTGGGCTGCGCCGCTTCGCGAATGTCCAGCACCTCCACACCGCGGTGCATGCCGCCTTGCCGGCGGGCGTCCGGCTCCTGGACGTGCTGGCCCGGCTCCATCCGACGCCCGCCGTCGGCGGGGCGCCCCGGGAAAGCGCCATGCCGCGGATCCGCGAATTGGAGGGCTTTCCGCGCGGGCTCTACGCGGGGGCCCTGGGCTGGATCGACAGCGGCGGCCGCGGGGAGTTCTTCGTGGGGCTCCGCTCCGCCCTGATCGACGGCTCCCGGGCGCGGCTTTACGCGGGAGCGGGCATTGTCGCGGGCTCCTCGCCGGAGGGTGAATTGGCCGAGACCGAAATGAAGTTCCGGGCCATGGAGGACGCGCTGCGGGCCTGATCGCCCCGGTGGCGCGGCCTACTCCCGGCCGTAGATCATTCCATAGACGCGGCGGAGGTAGTTGTCCTTCGTCACGTAGACATTGTCCATGTGGCCGTTGGCATCGCCCTTGGCCCAGAAGCGATCGCCCTCCTGGATGACCAGGCGGTGCACCACCGGAAGGCCGAGGGAGGGGTGCCGGTAGGTGACGATGTCGCCCACCTTCAGGTCCGAGAAGGGCGCGTTTTCCGTGAGGAGCACCGCCTTCTCGTCGAAGAACGGCTTCATGCTTCCGGTCGGCAGCACGGTGGAATAGGAGGTGCCGGGGCGAAGCACGCTGAAGAGCCGGCCGATCTGGAGCGTGCGCTCGCGGGTGAGGCTGGAGCTGGGCGTTTCCTCTCGGGCGCCGACCCGGAGCCCGAAGCCGTCGCCGAGGGCGACGGCGGCATGGGCCGCCCCGGGGGTGGCAAGGGCGGCCCGCAGGCGGGCCACCTCGGCCTCCAGGCGGTGGATTTCCGCCGCCTGGGCCAGGAGTTCACGGCGCAGCCCGGCCTCCGGGAACGCGGAAGTATCCGGCGCAGGCTCGGCCACTGCCCCGCATGAGGACATGGCCCAGGCTACGACGCACAACAAGAATGGGCGAAACGACTGCATTAAACCGCACCGTCTCTACGGTACGGTTCGCGGCCCGTTTAGCCGGGCCGTGCGAAAAAAGCCGAAAGATTTCCCTTAAGAAACCCCGCCGCTCCGCCGGCGCCTAGCCCTTGAGCCCCTTCTCGTTCTGGTCGACGTAGTAGCTCTTGTACGACTTGTCGTAATAATGGTAGTAGTAGTAGCCGCCGATGCCACCGCTCAGCCCGTTCAGGATCGCGCCGAAATTGGGGACATTGGCGTCGAGCAGCCGGCGGGCGGCATATTGCGCCGCCTGGCGCCGGACCTTGTTGAAATAGAGGGCATAGAGCGAGCCGTCGACCAGGGGCAGCACGACGAGCGCGTCGCTGACGATCGCGATCGGCGGCGTGTCGATGAAGATCCGGTCATAGCGCTTGCGCAGGTCGGAAATCATGACCGCAAAGGCCTTGCTGTTGAGGTTCTGGGTGGGATTTTTCGAGCGTCCGCCGGTCGGGATCACGTCCAGGTTGGGCTGGACGTTCTTGAACGTGACCTCGGCGAGGTTTTTTTCGCCCAGGCAGATGTCGATCACCCCGGTCAGGTTCTCGAGGTGAAAGACCCGATGGACGGCGGGACGCCGGAGATCGCAATCCACGAGGACGACTCGCTCGCCGTGCGCGGCAAAGGTGCTGGCCAGATGCGTGGTGATGAAGGATTTGCCCTCTCTGGCGATCGTGCTGGTGACGAGGATGCACTGGGCCTGCTTGCTGTCGTCCCTCAGCTGGAGGCTGGAATAAATGGTCGCAAACGCCTCCGCGGCCTCCCGGTCGCCCCGGTTGGAAACCGCCTTCTGCATGTCCTCGGCGTCGCCCAGGCGCTTGATCTCGGGAATGATGCCCACCAGGGAGAGCCCGACCACGCCCTCGATGTCCGTGGCGCTCTTCACCCGATCATCGACGTAGGCGGCCAGGAAGGCCAGGACCAGCCCGACACCTAGCCCGCCCAGCGCGCCCAGGCCGAGGTTGAGGCGATAGTCAGGGGAAATCGGGAGGTTCATGGGCGTGGCGCGATCCACGATTCGGCCGCTCTGGTTCTCGATCGTCCCGTTGACCGAGGTCTCATGCATTCGGCCGAGAATCTGCTCGAGGAGCTTCTCGTTCACCTCGTAGTCGCGCTCGAGGTTGGAGTAGTCGACCGCAAAATGATCCAGCTTGAGCGAGTCGGCTTCCTGCTTGACCAGGGCCGCCTGGGCCTCGGCGTAGTTCTGGACGGCGGTCTGGTATGCCGACTCCACCTGCGCCGTGACGGTGGTGATAGCCTGCTGCAGCTGCCGCTGGGATTCCTGGAGCGAATTCATCGCCTGGATCATCTGCGGATGCTTCGCCCGGTAGCGCTGGCTGAGCTGGGCGACGGCGATCTTCCGGTTGGCCACCTGCTGTTGCAGCTGGCTGATGATGGCGACTTCCGCCACGAACGGCAGGTCGAGCATGTCGCCGCCGCGGCGGCGGTTGGCGAGCACCTGCTTCCACCGGGTCTCCGCCTCCTGCAGGGTGTTGGCCGCCTGGGTGACGTAATTGTTGGAGGTCTTCAGGTTGTCCGTGACGATGTCCTTGCGCTGGTCCAGCGAGACCATGTAATTTTTCTCACGGTAGGCCTGCAGCGCGTTGGCGATCTCGTCGACCTTCTTGCGCTGTTCGTCGGCGCGCTGCTGCAGTTCCTCGACCGCCTTGATCGATTCGTCGACCTGGATATGGGCGTTGTAGGAAATGTACTCGTCCGCAAAGAGGTTGGCGACCCGGGCGGCGATGGCCTTGTCAGGATGGCGGTAGGCGATGGCGATGATCAGGCTCAGGCGCTGCGGGACGACGTCGCGGTTCCTGGCCAGGATCCCCTCGACCGGCGGGGTGGGATGGCCCGGCCGCACATAGGGAGCGATGAATCGCTGCAACTCGGCGCCCTGGAGCCGGCCGGCCACCCGCTCGATGATCGTGCCGCTCTTCAGGATGTTGACCTGGGTGTTCAGGTCCTCCGCCGAGTTGATCTGATTGTCCATCACCTGCTGCACCTGCATGACGGTCGCTTCCCGCCGGAAGATCTGGACCGTGGCGGTCGACTCGTAGATCGGGGTGCGCGTGCAGGTAAAGACGAGGACCGAGGCGAAAATGACCAGGAAAGCCACGATCACATACCAGCACCGCTCCCGGAGGATCAGGGCGTAATCCTGCAGCGTCCGCTGGACGGCCATCTCAGTTCGCACCCGCTCCGTAGCCGTAGCCATAACCCGGTTAGCCATAGCCCGAGGGATCGCCGCCGTAGCCATAACGGGCGTTGCCGCCCTTCTTGGGGGTGCGGGGATTTGAATCAGGCTCCATGCGGGAAGGGGAGGCTAGAGCAGCCGCTCCGGGACGTAGACCACATCCGCCTTTTGCAGGGGGCCCGGATCGTCCGAAGTGCTCTGGATGATGTTGTCGGCGTTGATGATAAAGGTCGCGGTTTTCCCATCGGCCGAGGTCCGGCTCAGCTTGATGTGCTTGCGATCCGCCAAGCGGCTGAAGCCCCCGGCGTGGGCGATCGCGTCGAGGAGCTTGAGCTGCTGGTCCGGCGGGATGATCACCGCCCCGGGCAGATTGACGGCCCCCAGCACGTTGACGGATTCCTTCGCGTACTCAAGGACCGTGATATTGACCTGCGGATTCACCAGGAAGTCGCGGTCATAGCGATTGCGGATGATGTCCTGGGCCTCCCGCACGGTCTTGCCCTTGAGGTCCACCGTCTGGATCAGCGGCAGCGTGACGGTCGCATCCGGGGATAGCCGAACCTCCCGCTCAAGGTCGGTTTCCTGGAAGACGACGACCTTGATCAGATCGTAGGACCGCAGGACATAATCCGAGGGCGCCGAGGCGTCTGCTCCCAGGGCCCGGGCCAGGGCCCCGCCGAGAGCCAAAAGCAGCGCGGCTTGGCGGAAATACATAGCCTTAGCCTTTTGGCGCCCCGACCCTGAGTCAATCGCCCACCTGTCCCGCCGCCGCTTAAAAGCGGAGGGAAGCGGAGAGGCTGAAGATATTGTTGGTGAAACTGTCCGGCGTGATGTTCGAGCTGTCCTCCACGTAATTGTAGGCGGCCGTCAGGTTCGTATGCACGTTAAGGATATAGGTAACGCCGGCCTGGCCGCTGTAGAAATCATCGCGCTGCGGGGTGGTGATGTAGGTGTAGTGGCTGTAGCCGACCTGGCCGGCGATCTTCCATTGCTCGGCGACGAGGCTCGAGAGGCCCGCGTTAAGCCCCGAGATCCGGTAGGAGGCGCCGCCGGCCGCGGAATAGCAAAAGTCGTTGTTGGCCCCGAAGCTCACCGTGGTCGACGGGGAATAGGCGTAGTTGAACGAGGATTCGACGCCCAGGCTGCCATGGTTGCCGCCACGGGCGAAGCTGATTTCCTCATAGCCCACGCTGAGTTCGCCGGTGAGCTTGGGCGTGAACTCGCCGCGGGCTCCCACGTTGTAGAAGTATTGGTTGCTGTTGATGCCGCCGGTTCCGAGTTGGTTGTCCTGGTAGCTGAACCCGGCGCTCACATCGAGCTTCGGCTCCATCTTGTAGTAGTACTTGAGCGGAACCTTGAACCACTCCCAGTCGGTATAGCCCGTCCGCAGGTAGTTGGTGTCATCGTAGATGGCGCCCGCCCCGAGGCTCGTCTTGTCGGTCAGCGCGACCTCCCCCAGGCCCTCGACGTGATAAAGGTCGCGCTTCACGAGGACGCCGACCTGCCTAACGTCCCGGGTGGCTTGGTCGGCCTGGCGGAAGCTCGCGTCAAAGTTGATCTTGGTCTTGTCGTCGCTGTAATCCGCGGTCACGAGCGTGTTGGCCAGGCCCGTGTTGAGCTTGCTTTCACTGCCATAGAGCTGGGCGTCCTCGCTCGCCGAGATGAGGCCCTTCAGCAGCGAATTCTTGCCATAGTCGAACTCCAGCCCCGGGGTCAGGTCGAACACCATGTCGCTCTTGGCGTTCGTATGGCTGAGGAAGATATTGTCGTTCGCCTGGGCGCTGGCCGTGCCGGTCGCAAACAACTCATCATCGCCGTCGACCGCGACAAAGGCCTGGGCATGCGAGGCGGCCAGGAGGAGGCTCGCGCCCAGCAGAAATCGTGAGGCAGAGATTTGACGCATAGAAATCGAGATTGGAGGTCGGGAAATGCTATAGGCAAGGCTAAGCGGGCAAAGAATTCAACGGGTGACAACGCATGCCTCGCGCCCAGGCTGCAGGGGTCACGACGCCGGGCTGATCGTGGTCGGATTGAGCGTCTGAAGGGTGGCGGTCGCCGTCTGCGAAGCGGTGGTCGCCGTCGTCGAGGCGACCGTCACCGACCCTGCGCCATTGGTGGAGGCCGTGGAGGCCGCGCTGGCCGCCGCGCTGGCGCCGGTGGCGCTCTGGGTGCCCGACTGCACGGCGGCTGCGACCGACGCTGAGGGCGCGGAAGTGGCCGCCTGGTTGATGGCGGCGCCCTGATCGGCTGGCGCGGCCGAGACCGCCGCCTGGGTCACGGCGGCCGACTGTGAAGGTGCCGTGCTCACCGCAGCCTGCACAATGCTATTGGCCTGCGTCGGGGCGGCGCTGACCGCGGCGGAGGTCACGGCCGTGGCCTGGCCGGGGGCCGCCGTGCTGGCCGCGGCGGTCACGCGGGCGGCGGCGCTGGCGGCGCCCGCGGGGGACGGCGAACTGGCCACCGCCGCGGTAATTGCGGCCGAGGTCACGGATGCCGCGGCGGCGCTGGCGGCGGCCGGACTCGTGGCGGCATTGACGACGGTCTGCACGGCGGCGGCGGCGATGGCGGCGGCCTGGGTCGGGGCGGCGGTGACAGCGGCGGTTGTGACGGCAGCCGCCTGGGTGGGGGCGGCGGTGACGGCGGCGGCAGTGATGGCGGCCGCCTGGGTCGGGGCGGCATTGACGGCGGCGGTCGTCAGGGTGGCCGCCTGCGCCGGAGAGGCGGTGATCGCCGCCGCCAGGACGGCGGTGGCGGAATCGGGCGAAGAGGTCACGGACGCGGAGACAATCGCGCTGGCCTGATCCGGATGCGCGGCAATGGCGGTCGCGATGATCTGGGCCGCGTTGTCAGGGTGCGCGGCCACGTCAGCCGCGACTGACTGGGAGACATCCTGGGACTGCGCCTGGGCCAACGGAGCCAGGACGAGGGCAAAGGCGGCGGAGAGCGCTAAATGGATTTTCATAGGGCGAAGGGTCGAACGACGACAGCGAGATTACTAACGAAAATGTACGCCAATGGATGCGACAAGCAGTTATTTATCGTAAGATGTTAATGTAACAGCGTTTCAACGCAGCATGCTTCCTGCCAGTTAGGTGCCAAAGCATTCTTTAGTTCAAATAATCTTGAACAAAATGATGCTTGGAAACACAACCGCTTTCCATGGCTCATTCCGCCTCCACTGACGCCGAGCCAACCGTGGCGGTTGCAATCGACGACCCGGGAATCGAGGGAGGGGCTGATCTCTCCCGTTTCCAGTGCGAGGTCATCGATATTTTTGTCCGTGTGGCTGACCTGCTCGGCATCCCGAAGTCGGTGGGTGAAATCTACGGGCTATTGTACGCTTCGGCCCGCCCATTGGCCTTCCAAGACATCGTCGAGCGGCTCGGTATGAGCAAGGGTTCTGCCAGCCAAGGACTAAGAATGCTACGGGCGACCGGAGCGGTTCGGCTGGTATATGTGCCGGGAAGGAGGCGCGACCATTTCCTGCCCGAGACCGAACTGCGCGCTCTGCTCTCCGGGTTTCTAAAGGAGAAAGTCCAGCCGCACTTTGAAAGCGGGGCCCTGCGGATAAAGTCCCTCCAGGCCCTGGTCCGTTCGTCCTCGCTCGCTGGGAAGGAGGGACCGGAAATGGCCCTCCTGCGGGAGCGGGTGAACAAACTCGGCGCCTGGCAGAAAAAAGGCGGAGCGATCATCCCCCTGATCGCAAAGTTCTTTGGCTAGGCCACCCGCTATCGCTTTTCCCCATGCCCCTTTCCCAGCGAACGCAAGGCATCCCTCCGGTCACGCCGTTCCGCCCCATGCCGGCCTTCGCCGCGGGCGACTTCGCCCTGGGCCTCCTCCTGGGGCTCACCTCCTTGTACGACGTGGAGTATGTGGGGCACATCTATCTGGTCGAATTTTTCCTGGCGCCGATAGGGCTGGCCGGCCTGAGCCTGGGCCTGCTGCGCCCCCTGGTGGGGCCGGAGCGCCGGCGGCTGCTGGGCCTCTTCGCGATCGCCGCCCTGGGCTATGTGGTGAGCGACGTGCTTCGGCACACTGCATCCGCCGACTACCTGAGGGGCTGGGCGCGCCTCTTCTTCCTGCTGACCGACTCCCTGGGCTTTTTGGTCCTGCTGGCGCGCCGTCGGAGCGCCCTTCCTGCCTACCTGCTGGGCTGCGCCCTCGCCGGCCTGTTTCTCCTTTTGCGGGAGCATACGAGCCTGCAGGAATGGAAGTTCGGTTGGGCCACCCCGCTGGCGCTGGTGGTAGTATTCTGCGCCTGGTGGTGGGGAGAGCCGGTGGGCGCGGGCATCCTGGCGATCACCGGCGCCGTGAATGTGTTCATGGATTACAAGAGTCTCGGCGGGGTCTGTTTCCTCGCGGCTTTCCTGGCGGCCTATGCCCGGTGGGGCCGGAACAGTGTGCGCGCGCTGCGGGCGCTCCTGGCGGTGACCCTCCTGCCGGCAGCGGTGATCGGGGGGACCTTTATCTATCACATCGCGTATCGGGACGACCAGAAGGCGGTCCGTTCCCAGGGGGGGGAGGCCGAGCGGCAGGCCGCCCTCATGGCGGCCAGCCGGGCGATCGTGCGGTCGCCAATTTTCGGTTACGGCTCCTGGGCCAAGGACGCGGACTCGGCGGCTTACTATATCGAGAGGCGCGCCGCGCTGGAGGGCAACCTGGTCCTCGCCAAGGCTGACAACGTGAACGACTTCGATCGTGATGCCATCCAGTCGCACTCGCAAATCCTACAGGCTTGGACGGAAGGCGGCATCCTGGCGGCCGCATTCTTCATCTACTACGCCGTGCTCCTGTTCTGGGCGCTCGCGTACGTCGTCCGGCGCCGCCCGTATGACCACGCGGTCTATGTGCACCTTTATGTGCTGCTGCTGGCTATCTGGGACGCCTTCTTTAGCCCATTTGCCGGGGACCACCGCATGTCAATCGGCTTGGCCGCCGCCTTGACCCTCTGGCTCCTGACGGCTGAACGCACCCGGGTTACGACGATGACCTGGAACCCCATGATGGCCGGATCGAGGGCGTAGCCGCCCGCGTTGCCTGGCTATAAATCACCCGATCCCATGCAATCACTCCGTGCCGGCGACGTGGTGGTGGCCAATGGCTTTAACCGGTTCCACCTGGCGGCGGCGGCGGCGGCGTTGGAGAAGACAGGGCACCTCCGTTCGTTCCTGACGGGCGCCTATCCCTTCCTTTGGCTGAAGCAGCTGTTCGGTTGCGCAGGCATCTCGCATGCCAGACTGCGGAAATTCTACGATCGGGGCGAAGCGATCCCGGAGGAGAGGATCCATGCCCATTTTTTCGCGGAGACCGTCTATTTTGCGCGTTTTCCGCTACGGCGGTGGCCGCGCTGCCGCGGCTTGGCCGCTTGGCTGGATCGGGTGTCATTTAGAATTTGCGGATGGCAGTCGGCGGCGTCGCTGCGCCGGACCGCCGGCGAGGCGCGGATCTTCCATTTTCGCTCGGGCTTCGGCCTGAGCGCGGCGCGGGCCGCGCGGGACCGGGGAATGCTGCTAATATGCGATCACTCGATTGTTCATCCCCGGCTGGCCGACTACCTGGTGGAAAACAGCGGTTTGCCGCCGCCGGGCGCCTTGCCGGAGGATGTAGCGCCGTTCTGGAGATCGATCCTGGAGGACATCGACGCGGCCGACTTCGTCTTGGTGAATTCGGAGTTCGTCCGGAACACATTCATCCGGGCGTCCTATCCCGCCGATCGCATCGCCGTCGTCTACTTGGGCGTCGATGAAAGTTTTTTCCAGTCGATTCCGCCCCGTCCGGCGCCGGCGGGCGCCGGGCCTGGCCCCCTGCGGCTGCTCTTCGCGGGCATGTTTGAATCGCGGAAGGGGGCGGAGCTCCTGCTCGAGGCGATGCGGACAGACTCGGGCGGACAATGGGAATTCGCGATCGCGGGCACGATTGCCGAGGAATACCGGGCGCGGGTCGATGAGCTGCTCGAGCGCCGGCAGGTGGCCTGGCATGGCGCGCTCCGCCGGGCGGAGCTGGCGCGGGTGATGGCGGCTGCGGACGTCCTGGTCTTTCCGTCCCTGGCGGAGGGATCGGCCCGAGTCATCTTTGAGGCGATGGCGTGCGGCTGCGCGATCCTC
This sequence comes from uncultured Opitutaceae bacterium, assembly GCA_903916755.1. Classification (GTDB taxonomy): domain Bacteria; phylum Verrucomicrobiota; class Verrucomicrobiia; order Opitutales; family Opitutaceae; genus Palsa-1447. The sequence goes on from CAIWXW010000052.1 coordinate 30,734, forward strand.
ACGACGCCGAATGCGGGCTCGATCGTGCGCGAGGGTGAAAACGGCTGGCTGGTTCCGCCCGGCGATCCGGTGGCATTCCGGGCGGCCCTGGCGGAGGTTTGCGCCGGACGCAGCCGCCTGGCGGAAATGGGCGAACGCAACGCCCGCCTGGTGCGCGAGGAATACCGCGAGGCCGACTACGGGCGCAAGCTGCGCGAAACCTACGCGGGCCTCCTGGCCGCCCGCAGCCTGGCGGACATGCCCGCCCTCTGAAACCCGGCGGAACTTCGCCCGCGCGCCGCCCACCACTGCAATGTCACTGCGACGAAAGCTCGGTCTGAATTTTGGCGCCATTCTCTTTGGACGAACGGCGGGCACGCTGCTCTCGATCGGGTCGGTGCCCATCTTCATCTCGTTCTGGGGCCTGGAGCGCTACGGCGGCTGGCTGGTGCTCTCCGCGATACCCATGTGGCTGAACATGTCGGACCTGGGGTTCGCCTCCGTGGCCGCCAATGAGATGTCCCTGCGGATGGCGCAGGGCGACGTGACCGGGGCCAATCGCAGCCTTCATTCGGCCTGGGCGGCGGTCCTGTTGGTTATTGGCCTCGGCACGCTGGTGGGCCTGCCAGCCGCGGCCTTCCTGCCCTGGAAGGCCTGGCTCCACCTCACTATGTTCTCGTCGTCCGAGGTGTCGGGCGCGCTGATCCTTTTGGCGGTCACCACCCTCATCGGGTTTCATTCGACCCTTTTTGTGGGCATTTTTCGGGCCGCGGGCCATGCGGCGGCGGGATCCTTCTGGAGCGGGGTGAAACCGCTCATGGATCTGGCCGCGTTCGCGGTCGCGCTGAAGCTTCGCGCAGGGATTGTCGGGGTTTCCGCCGCGCTGCTCATTTCGCAGGTGCTCTACCTGGTTCTCTTCTGGGTGATGGCTCGGCGGGTCACCCGCGCGCTGGCTCTCGGGCTCCGTCACTGCGCTCGCGGCGAACTTCACTACAGCCTCAGGAAGGGGATCGCGTTCTGCCTGCTTCCGCTGGGCAACGCCCTGCTCCTGCAAGGGTCCCTGCTGGCGGTGAACGCGGCCCTGGGGCCGGTCGCGGTCGTGACCTTCGGAACCGTCCGGACGCTCACCCGTTCCGCCTTCCAGGCCATGAACATCATCAACCAGACCGTATGGCCCGAGCTCAGTCACCTCATGGGCCGGGCGGACTGGGTCCGCGCGCGCAAGCTGCACCGGCTCTCGGTGCAGTTCAGCATCTTCTCGGCCGCGGCGGTGATCGCCGTCCTCATCGCGGTCGGGCCCTGGCTCTACAGCCGTTGGACGGGACGCCATCTGACGATCGACCGCGGCCTGCTGGCCCTATTCTGTTCCGCCATCCTGACCAACTCTATCTGGTACACGAGTTCCGTGGTCCTCATGGCGTCAAATCGGCACGAGGCGCTGGCGTGGCGGTACATTGTCGGCACGGGACTCTGCGTACCGGCCTGCTACTTCCTGGCCCGTGCCTTTGGCCTGCCCGGGGCGGCCGTCAGCGCGGTCGTCGTCGATCTGCTGCTCATTCCGTATGTCCTCAAGGCTTCGCTCCGCCTCACCCACGATTCCTGGGGCGGTTTCTTCCGCTCATCCGCCGAAGCGGCGTTCCATCCCCGCGCGGCCGCCCTGAAACTCCTCCGAGCCGACCAAAATGCCTGACCACTCCGGCCGCAGTTCGTCCGGGCCTCCCATGGCCGGGAAGCCCGCGCGCAAGCAGACGGGTGCGGTCCCGACGCTTCCCTTGGCGGAGGGCGCGGGTAGCTGCTTCTTCGGATTCCACGACCTGTGCCCTTTTGACGAGACTGACCGCTGCGGCCTGCTGATCCGAACCCCGTTCCTGGACCGGCCCCCGCAGGCTGGCGACTCGGCCGAGATCGTGGTCGCGGATGCCGCCGATGGCGGAGTTCAGGTCGTGGGCACGACGACGGCCTGGAATTTTCCGCAAGGCTCGCGCCAGCAATGGCGGCCGGGTCATCCCGGCCAGTTCGCCTATAATCGCTGGAGCGGCTCCCGCCTCGTGGCCGTGGTTCAGGACCGGGAAAGAAATGGGGAGAGCGAGGTTCCTGGCGGCATTTACGCCTTCTCGCCCGACGGCCTGGAGATTTACACCCTGGACTTCGCCCGGCTCCATCGCCTGGGCGGATATGGCTATGTCGCCCCCGCTGCGACCGCCGGAATGGATCCGTGTCCGGATGACGACGGCATTTGGGCGGGCCCCGTCGGGCCGTCCCCGCGCCGGCTCCTGCTTTCGATTCGCGCGGTGGCGGGGGCGCTCGGGCTGGAAGCCGGCGCCGGCGCGCCCCCGCAATATCTGACCCACGTCGTGCCGTCGCCTTCGGGGCGCCAGCTTTGCTTCCTGCACCGGTATCTTCTGCCTGACGGGGGAATCAACACGACGGTCGGCGTGTGTGCTCGGGATGGGACCGGCCTTCGCCTGCTGGGATCGGGATTCTATTCGCATTTTGACTGGGCGGACGAGCAGCGCCTCCTGATCTGGGGGCGGGGGGTGAACCGGCTTCAACCCCTCCGCAACACGCGGTCCCGGGGAATGGGACGATTGCTTCGGTGGCTTCGTCCCGGCTATCGGGTGGCAAAGAGGATCTTCGGCGCCCGATGGGTGGTACAGGAGCACTACTATCTGGTGGAGGTCGCCACGGGAGAAAAAAAGCCGTTCCTGCCCGACCAGCTGCGGGAGGACGGGCACCCTTCCTTCTGGCCGGGTGATCGTCGATGGCTGGTGACGGACTGCTATCCGGATCCAGCCGGCTTCCGGAACCTCTTCCTGGTGGATGTCTCGTCCGGGCGCGTCATCGATCTCGGTCGGCTGGGGACGCCCGTGCTCGCCCCGGCCGACGGGGTGGACGACTATCTGCGCAGGTCCGGGGTGAGCCACGCGGTCGTGGCCCAGTCGGGAGGCTGGAGCTATTTCCGTTCCCGCAGCGGCTATTCCTGCGATTTCCATCCCCGCTTCAACCGGCGCGGCACGCAGGTCTGCATCGATTCAATGCACTCGGGGCGGCGCCAGGTTTACCTCGTCGACGTCTCGACGCTCGTCCGATGAGCCCGAAGGTAACCATCGTCACCCCGTCGTTCAACCAGGCCGGATTCCTGGAGCGCACCCTCCAATCGGTGCTGGGCCAGACTTATCCCCAGATCGAGTACATCGTGATCGACGGCGGATCCACGGACGGCAGCGTCGAGATCATCCAAAAATACGCCGCCCGCCTAAGCCATTGGGAAAGCGCGCCGGACCAGGGGCCGGCCTCGGCCATCAACCGCGGATTCGCCCGCGGCACCGGCGCGATCCACGCCTATCTCAATTCGGACGACCTCTACGAGCCGGACGCCGTCGAACGCGCCGTCGACGCCCTGTCCAAGGGGCCCGGACCGGCCGTCCTTTACGGCGACGTGCGATTCATTGACGCGGGTGGGGCGCCCACCACCTTCCCGGGCAAGCGCGTCGAGACGTATCGCGCCGCTCCGTTCATGGCGGGGGCGCTGTTTCACGAGGCGATGTTCATCCCGCAGCAGGCGTCGTTTTGGCACCCCGGAGTTTTTGCGCGGGTTGGTCCAATGAACGAGGAGAACTGGACTTGCTGGGACCACGAGTTCTTCGTCGACGCCGCGCTGGCGGGCGTGCCGTTCGTCCGGGTGCCCCGCGTGCTCGCGTCCTTCCGCATTCACGCCACCTCCATTTCCAGCGAAAACCGCTGGCAGGACCGGCGGGAGCGCGACCACCTTCGGATCGACCGGAAGATTGCGGCGGCGGGCTACGCCAAGGGGCGCGCCAAGGGCCTTGCCTACCGGCAGGCGGTCCGCCTGCTGCGGGCCCTCCGGACCGCGGTCCCGAGCCTCTGATCGCCATGCGTATCGTGCTCATCCAGACCCACGTGCCGGAATTCCGGCTCGAGATCTTCGACGAGCTCCATCGCCGCACGGGCGGGCAATTCGAGGTCTGGTCGGGAAGCAAGTACTTCACGCCCACGACCGGCGCGCCGGGGGAGAGCCGTGTCTGGCACCGCAGTCTCCGTAATCGGTTCCTGCGGCTGCCGAACCTGGGCTGGCAAAGCGGCCATTGGCGGGCCGCCCTGCGGGCCGATTTCGCCGTGTTCGAGTTGAACCCGCGCGTGGCCAGCACCTGGCTGCTGCTCCTGGCGCGCCGGCTGTCCGGCCGGAAATCGGTCCTCTGGGGTCACGTGTACCCGCGCGCGGGCACGGCCGCGCAGACAAAGCCCATCCGCTTCCTGATGATGGTGATCGCCGGAGGAGTGAACGCCTACACCTTCCGCGACGCGGACATGCTCCGGCGCAATTTCAGCCGCTGGCTGCGCTATTTCCCGTCTTTCTATATCAACGTTTCCCCCAACGCCGTCATGTGGGCGAAGGATTGCCGCGGCGGTCCATGCCTTCAGGGACGGCACCGCATCCTCTTCGTGGCGAGGCTGATTGCGGAGAAGAAGCCCGGACTCCTTTTGGCCGCCTTTGAAATGGCGCTGCCCAGCCTCCCGGAAACGGTCGTGCTCGATTTCATCGGCACCGGACCCCTGTTGGACGGGCTGCGCCAGGAGATCGGCCGCCGCGGGCTCGGCCACCGGGTCGCGATCCACGGTTCGCTTTACGGGGTCGAATCGCTGCGTCGGTTCTACGACGAGGCGCTGGTCGCGGTTTCAACCGGCTACGTCGGCCTTTCGGCCACCCAGGCCTTCGGATTCGGCGTGCCGATGATCATTGCCGAGGGCGAGAAACATTCGGTCGAGATCGAGCTCTGCCGGCGCGGTTTCAACTGCGATTTTTTTCCTTCGAATGACGCGGGTCAGCTGGCGCAGCTGCTGGTCGAGGTATCGCTGCGTCCCCCGGCCTGGATGGGCCGGCCCGAGCAGATCGCGTCCGCCGTGCGCGCCCGGTACACGCTGGACAACATGTCCCGGGGTTTCATCGGCATGTTTCAGCCGTTTCTGGGCTTTGCGGCTACGCGCGCGCCGGAGCGCCCGTTTCACGTGGCGATCGCCTGGAAGGGGCTGCCCTATTACGCCGCCCGGGTTATCCGCGAGGCCCGCCGGCGTCACCCGGAGTTCAGGTTCACGATCATCTCTTCGCGCGACGAGTCGCCTTACCGGGGGATCGAGGAGGTCGTCGGCGGGGCCGTGCACTGGGTCGACGCGGACCAGGCGACCAGCTGGGAAAAGCTCGGGCAGCCCCCGCCGGATCTCTTCCTCATCACGTCCTGGCCGCACGTTGCCTACCAGTCGCTGGCCATGCAGGCGAAACGCGAGAGTGACGCCACCATCGTGTCGATGGTGGACAACTATCTGCGCTATACGCCCAAGCAGCTAGCCGGATTCTTCTATTTTCGACTCTTCCTGCGGGGCCTGTACGGGGCCATGTGGGTGCCGGGGGAATACAGCGCCCGTTTCATGCGCTATCTGGGCGTGCCGGATAAAAACATCTACCGCGGCCTCTACGCGGCGGACAATGACATGTTCTACCCGCCGCCGGCGTCTGCCGCACGGGCCGGAGTTCTCTTCGTCGGGCAGTTCATCGAGCGCAAGGGGCTCTCGCCGCTGATGCGCGCGGCGGAGCGCGCCGCGGCCGCCGGCGCGCCCCTGGACCTCCGCCTGATCGGGGACGGCCCCCTGGTGGCGGACCTGATCGAGCGGGGTCTGGCGGTCGAGCCGTTTCTCCAGCCGGCCGAGTTGGCGGAGAACTACCGCCGGTCCGACGCCCTGATCCTGCCCAGCCGGATCGACCATTGGGGGGTGGTGGTCCATGAGGCCGCCCTCTGCGGGTGCCTCCTGCTGCTGACGCGGCAGTGCGGCTGCGCCCATGAACTCGTGGTCCACGGCGTGAACGGGTATGTGATGGAGCGCTCGTCCGCCGCGGAGATCGGAGCGGCGTTCGAATGGCGACGGAGGCTCACCACCGAGCAGGTGGCGGCGGGGCGCGCGGTGTCCGTCGAGCGGGCGCGCCGCATCTCGCCGGAGCGGTGGGCGGACACGTTTGACGAAATGGTCGGCCGCTTCGGCCGCGGGAGCGGGCCGGGATGGGGGGGTGGTGTCGTCGTGGAGCAGAATCTTCCGAGGGCGGCCCCATGAGCACCGTCGAACATGTCATCGGCATCTTCTCGCCGGAGCACGGCGGGCCCGTGGTGTCGCTGACCAACTACGCTCTGGGCCAGGCGGCGGCCGGCTGGAAGGTGCGCGTCCGGACCCTTGAGGGGTATCCCAACGTCTCGCCGGCGGTCCGCCTGCCCGAATCGGTCGACCAGCAGGTCTTTCCCGTGGGCTGGCCGGCCTTGGCCGGTCGCAGCCGCCCGCTGGCCCGGGCTTTGCGCCGGGAATCCTCTCCCGATGTCTATCACCTGCATGGCGCCTGGCTCCGGGCTCTCTCCTATGGCTTTGGGGAGGCGGGGCGGCGGCGCCGGCCCTACCTGGTGGAGGTGAACGGCACCTTTCAGCCCTATGAGCTGGCACGAAAGCCCTGGCGGAAGCGGCTATTTCGGCGCTGGTTCCAGGATCGCATATTTAGAGAGGCCTCCTGCCTCCATGTGAATTCCAGGAAAGAGGCGCGGGAAATGCGCAGCCTCGGCTTTCGGGCGCCCATTGCCGTCATTCCCGCCGGCTTCGATTTCGCGGCCCGCTCGGCTGCGGCCGGCCGGGATCCCGCCTCGGGCCCGTGGCCCGAACTGGAGGGACGGCCGTTTATCCTCTACCTCGCCCGGCTGCATCCGAACAAGGGCGTCGAGCTTCTCCTCGAGGCCTGGCGCCATGTCCAGGCGGCGCATCCGGACGTCGTCCTGCTGCTGGTCGGCACCGGTGAGCCGGGCTACGTGGCCCGGCTGCACCGGTTGGCCGACGACGCCGGGCTGGCCGACCGCTGCGTATGGAAGGGCTTTGTCAGCGAGGATGAAAAATCGTGGGCTTTCGCCCATGCCCGTTTTTACTGCCTGCCCAGCTTCACCGAGAATTTCGGCAACACGGTGCAGGAGGCCCTGGGGCACGGCACGCCGGTCCTGACCACGGACGCGACCCCCTGGCTCGAGCTGCCGGCGCTGGGGTGCGGGTGGATCGCGGCGTGCACGGCCGCGGCGATCGGCGAGCAGCTGGCCGTGGCGCTGTCGCTTCCCGGAGACCGGCTCCGCGCGATGGGCCGGGCGGGTGAGGCCCATGTCGCCCGGGAATTCTCCCTCTCCTCCGTTGTGCAGAAGCAGATCGCGACCTACAACTGGCTCCTCGGGGGGCCGGCTCCCGAGGACCTTCTCTTTCCCTGATTCAGGATGCCCCGCCTTACCCGAGCCCACCGATGAAAAACAAGCTGCGCAAGCTGCTCCGTACCGCTGATTTTCTGCTCGAACCGGGTGTCTGGCCCTATTGGCGGACGGCCCGGGCGCGCTCGATATCCTCCTATCGGATCTGCCGGGCCGTCGCCGAATACCAGCCTTCGTTCGCCACGATTCTGGACGTGGGCGCCAACCAGGGCCAGTTCGCCAACGCCGCGGCGCACCGCTTCCCCTCGGCCCGCATCTGGGCCTTCGAGCCGGTGCCGACGACGGTTTCGATTCTTCGCCGCAACGTCGCGCATCTGCCGCAGGTGGAGGTCCTCGCCGTCGCCTTGGGCGCCTCGTCCGGCCGGCTGAAGTTCTATTCGAGCAAATATTCCCATGCCAGCTCCGCCCGTTCGGTCCACCCGAACCAGTTGGCGCTTGAACCTGAAACCGGCGAGGTCGAGGAGATCGAGGTGCCCGTGTCGACGCTCGACCAGTTCATGGCCGTCCGCCAGACGGCAGGTCCCGTCCTGCTCAAGCTCGACGTCCAGGGCTTCGAGTCCGAAGTGATCCGCGGTGGCGCCGCGGCCCTCGCGCGCATCGACTACCTCCTGTTTGAAGCCTCGTATGTGCCGCTGTACGAGGGCGAGCCGCTGTTTGAGGAGATGCACGCCCTGGCGCGGGCCCATGGATTCACGCTGGTCGGGCCGGTGGGATTCCTGGAGGATCCCGCGCACCGCCTCCTCCAGGCCGACCTGCTATACCGGCGCCAGGCCATCCGATGACCTTCATGCCCGCCCCGAGCCCGCCCGTCCGCCGTCCGCCCTCTGAACCGACCCTGGTCCAGCTGGGCTGCGGCCCCTTTGCGCAGCCTTCCTCCTGGGTGGATTTCGACGGGAGCTGGAACGCCCGGTTGAACCAGCTGCCCCGCGTGCTGCGCGGACTCGTCCGCCGGGCCTTTCGGCTGACCGGCCGGACCCCCGTGGTCTTTCCGAGCCACATTCGCTACCTGAACCTTCACGACCGGCTGCCCTATGCCGACGGCAGCGTGGATGCGGTCTATGCTTCCCACGTCTGGGAACATCTCTACTACGAGGACGCGCGCCGGGCGACCGCGGAATGCTTCCGGGTGCTTCGGCCCGGCGGGTCCCTCCGGATCGTGGTGCCGAGCCTGCGGCTCTATTGCGAAAAATACCTCGCCGAGGCCGGCAGCCGCGAGGCGGCCCTCAACTTGCATGGGCGCCTCATGTACCGCGACCTGGCGCGCCAAAAGAACGCGCTCTACGGGCTCTATGCGGCCCTCACCGGATTTCACCTGCACAAATTCATGTATGACGAGCCCGCGCTGGCCGCTCTGCTGGCGGACGCGGGGTTCGGGGATGTCTGCGTCCGCCCCTATCTGGAGACCTCGATTCCGCGACTCGGGGAGGTCGAGGCGCCATCCCGGCTGCTCGACGGGGCGGGCTTCGCGGTGGAGGGCACCAAGCCCCGGAATTTCAGCGAAGGACCCTCCCACCACCCATGAAATCCATCTTTTTCTGGCTAGGCTATAAGCTACAGATGCTGGGACTCCGCTTTCGCCTTGCGGCGGAGGCACGCGCGCTGCGGGAGCGGCGATGGCTGCGGGTGGCGGGCCTTTGGCAGATCTTCCGGCGCCCCACGGAAGCGGAGGTCGTCCTGGCGGCGCAGCGATTCCTGGACCCGGCCCAGCGCTACACCCTCGTGGACGTGGGGGCCAACGTCGGGGCCTGGGCCGCTCGCTTTCTCGGGTCGGTCCCGGGCGGATATGTGGGCTTTGAACCCGACGCGCGTGCGTTCGTGGTCCTGACGGAGCGCTTTCCGACCTCGCACCTCTATAATCTTTGCGTGGGCGGCGAACCCGGCCGGGTGAGGATGAAGCTGGCCGCCAACACCACGTACTCGTCAAAGTTCAGCTACGACGATAGAATCGTGTCTCAGGTGGTCGAGGGCACCGTCGAGATCGACCAGGTGACGCTCGATGCCTCGGAGAAGGGCCGGGGCCCCTTTATTCTCAAGATCGACGTCCAGGGCGCGGAGGCCGAGGTCTTGGCGGGCGCCCCTGAGACGCTCCGGCAGACGGCGCTGGTGATCCTGGAAACCCCGCTTTTTCCTCAGACCTCGGAAAGAAACGGCCTGGCCGACGTCGTCGGCCGACTGGGCGCCGCCGGGTTTCAGCCCTGCTATTTCTGCCAGGCGGGCCTGGCGGAGGGGCGGAATTCGATTCCGGTCGAGCACGACGTGATCTTTGTGAACACAGCGATGATCGATCCGGTTTCCCGGATAAAATGAGTCTCCCTCCGGGACGGTGCGCAGAATCGGGTGGCGGGAGGCCGGCGCGGGCTGGCCGGCGCGGTGGATGGCTGATCGTCATGGGGCTGATCGTGATGCTCGTGGCGCCCGCCCTTGACGGCTCCACCTCGCTCGGCTTCGACACCGGTGCGACCGCTCCAGCGGTCGTCGCCCGCCTGTCTCCGCCGGATGTGCTATTAGGCCACCCGGGGCTTTGGTTGAGGATCCGAGGCGTCGCGGATCCCGGCCGGGACTCGCCGATTGCCGTCGCGCGCGAGCAAGGGGCGCTGGCGAGCCTCCGTGCCCGCGGCTTTCGCATCTGCGTGCTCCTGACGCGACCAGCCTCCGCCTGGACCGGCGGGGTGAGGGCGGAGCAGGGGAGCCGGCTCCCGCTTGACCTGCGGGAGGCCGAGGCGGCGATGCGGCGGCTGGCCCTTGGCTACCGGGGCCTCGTGGACCTCTGGGAAATCGACAACGAGCCGGACATCGGATTTCTCCCGGAGAATGCGGAGACCTACCTCGCATTTTTCAAGGCCTGCTATTGGGGCGCGGGACCGCGCGTCCTGATGGGGGCGCTGGCACTCCCGCCGGGCCCATATTTCGAGCGGATGGCCGAGGACGACCTGCTGGCTTACACGGCCGGCCTGAACTACCATTTCTACGGATATGCCGAAGATTTTACCGGGGTCTATCGGCAATTCCAGGCGGCGGTCGACGAGGCGGGGCGCCGGCGCGCCGAGGGTGCGCGCCACCCGCCGCAGCAACGGGCGCTCCCCGTCTATCTCACCGAATTCGGCTATGGGATGTTGGGTGCCCATGCCGCCGCCACGGCCGAGGGACGGTCCCGGCAGCTGCATTGGTTCGAGAGCGTCGCCTCCCAACTGAGGGAAGTCCCGGTGGCCGGCGCGATGGCTTTCCTGCTGCCCCCGTTCCTGGAGCGCGGCCTCAACGAGTTCGGCCTCAGTATTTCCCCTCCGGCCAGTTCGAGCCAGCGGCCCGATCCGGCTCACGGCGATGCGGCCGAGGCGTCCCGGGCGCCCGAACACCGACTGATCGGCGGTCCGGTGCTGGGGGCCCAGGCGACGCCTGCTCTGGCGTTCCTGCTGCAGGCGGCAGCGGGCTCCGGGGTCGGCCTTCCGGATCGGATGATCGCGGTGGCGGACCCCACGCCGGTCGTCATCGACCTGGTCGCCGGCGCGGGCCTTCGTCCCGCGAAGAGTGCCCAGGGCTACTACCTGTCGCCGGAGACGCCTCACGGGGCGGCCGGGGAAGGGGAATTGAGGATCTATAATTTCTCCGGGCATCAGATTGCGGGGATCTTGCGCTCCGTTCTGGGCGATGATCCGCCGGTGGATGAGCGGATCGCGATACCGCCGGGTGGAATGCGGATCCGTCCCGTCCATCTGGCGGTGCCCACGGCGCGGACGGAAGGCGAGCGGTGGCGGGTATCTTTTCTCTCCGATGCCAGCCCTGGGGTTTCCCGTTTTTCGACCCGCCTGATCCCGGCCGGCGCCCCGGACACCCGGACCGATGGCCTCGACCTCGGGGTCTCGCCGGAAGCGTCGGCGCGGCACCGGGCGATGCTGCTCGGCCGGCGGCTGGCGGCGGAAGAGCCGCGCCTGCATCCGGACGGACGATGGCTCGTGACCGAGGGGCTGGCCGTTCGGGAGGAGGCGGGCCGCTGGGAATTTGAGCTCAGGGGCCTGCCTTCCGATGCGCTGCGGCCCGCGGTGGCGGAGCTGCCCCTGGCGGATGATCCGGGGGCGGACCCCGGAGGAGGGGTTGCCTTGGCCTGGCGCTGTCTCGCGGCGGGCCCGGCCGCCAGCCGCTATGAAGGGCTGAGCAGCGAGCGGGGCGGTCTCATCCAGGTTCAGCTGAGAACCACCAATGGGAACCTGTATGAGGTGTGGCCCCGCCGCCCCGCCGCCGCCTCCTGGGTTTCCTACCGCGAATCGCTGACCGATTACACCCCTTCGTTTTTCGGGCGGGCGCAGCCGCCTTGGAAGCTGGAACGCGGCCGCCTCGCGTCGCTCGTCCTGACGTTCTGGCCCAGGTTCCTGCCGACGGACCTTGAATTCATGCCGCCCGCCGCGGCTCCGCCCGCGCCGGCTCCCGTTCGCTCCAGCGCGCCGTGATCGGCCAAAACGCGCACCAGGTCAGCAGGATGGCGGGATTGAAGAAGTTAAAGTCACCCAGGCAGTGCACCAGCGTGAGGAGGCAGCCCGTGAACAGCGTCAGCGGCAGGGCGGACTTCCAGAAGCGCCGCCGGCAGAGGATGACGACGAAGGAGGCGAAACCAAGGACCAGGAGGCCAGTCCCCACCAGACCGAACTCGGCCAGAAATTCGGCATAATCGTCGTGCGCATGCTCCCAATAGAAATGCTCCGAACCGCGCGAATAGATCGAAGGGTAATAGCGCTGGTAGATGGGAAAGGCGAAGCGGAAGCTGCCGGCGCCCCAGCCGTACGCGGGTGAATCGCGAAACAGGTCCAGGGTGGCCAGCGTCGCCAAGTGTCGGTCGGAAGGCGTGGCCGACTGGTAGGATTTCACCAGCTGGTTCATCCGGTCGACCGCCTCGGCCGTCGGCAGGAAGTACAGGGCGGAAAGCGCCGAGCCGCCGAGGAGGACGCAGAAGAGCGCCACCAGGCCGATATGCTGCCGAGGACCGCGCTCGGCCCGGAACCGATGGAACAGGAAGGCGCCCAGGAGAAAGGCCAGATAGGCCAGCAGGAGGATCGTAGCGGCCCGGGAGTAGGAAAAGATCACGATCAGGGCCAGAATCACGACGAAGAAGGCAAAGAGCCCGCTGGGGCTGGATTTCTGCTGCCGGCGGCGGGCTCGGACGTGAAAGGAGGCTGCCAGGCCGGCGGAGAGGCTGAGCAGCAGGTTGAAGTAGGCGGCGGCGTGGTTCTTGTAGAAGAAGCTTGCGACAAAGTAGGAGGCCGGAGGATCCCAGGTCCAAAAGATCTTGTCGGCATGCAGGCCGCGCTCGGCGAGGCCGAGGAGCGCCAGCACGAAGGCGTTGGCGGCCAATGCAACCAGCAGGATGCGCAGGCTGCGCTTCCGCGTAAGTCCGACCCAGATGGCGCAGACGGTCAGCCACGCCGAGCCATAGATCATCAGCGCCCGCCAAGGGCTCGCCTTGGCGATGGGCGTCGCCATGCCGTGGGGCAGCCAAGCGAGATAGGGCAGGCGGACGAGCCACCAGCCGCCATCATATTCGACATAACGCCAGGCGGGATTCAGAGCCTGGATGAGGATGTACGCGAGAAACAGGCCGCCAATCCAGAAGATGGGAAACCGCAGCAGCTTCGGCCACATGGTGAGCCGAAAGGACCCCAGGGCGCTCGTTTCGGCGTCGTAGTGTCTCGGCCGCAGCGAGATGGCAAAGCCGGCCGAGGCGAGCGCGAGGCTCACGACCTGCGCCTCCACGCGCATGGCCCCGAAGGCCCACGGGAGAAAGCAGAGATGGGCCGCAAGGATAGCGACCAGCCAGGCCTCGGAGCGGTGGAGGGCGCTGGGATGCTTGGCCGACCCGCGGAAGTGCGAAAGCGAGGGCATGGCACCGGCCCGCTAGCCGCTCCTCCTGGCCTGGACCAGCATCGGCAGCAGGCGCATCGCTTTCCAATAGCGAGGAATATAGAGCCATGGATCCTGCAAAATGCGGAATAGCCAGCCAAGCACGAGTCGATCCGCCCAGACGGGGATGCCGGCCTGCTGGCCCGAAAGGAAGGCGATCGCCGCGCCCGTGCAGACAATGGTGGGACGCCGCGAAAGGCCATTGCGCAGGAAGTAGCCGAGACGCTCCTGCACACCGCCCCCGAGGTTGATGATGACGTATTCCGGGGCGCGGGATTCGATCAGGGCGAGCAGGGCCGGGTCGGTCAGCGGGCCGGGGCCGTAGTGCGGGGCGATATAGCAATCCCCGGGATCGAGATGGATCTGCTGGGTCCGCAGCCAGGCGACGTTCGCGTCGGCGTCCGTGGCCGATGGCATGACCCAGAACGACGCGCCCGGACGGGAAAAATCCGGCCGGCGCAGGAGGGCCCGGAGAAATTTGAGGCCGGACAGCCTCGGCAGGCGCTCGCCGGCGAGGACCTTCCAGAAGAGGACGAGGAATCCACTGTCGGTGAGGGCCACATCGCTGCCCTGAACCGCCTCGCGATTGGCCGGGTCGCTCCTCATGCCGACCAGCACGGGAGCCGACGGGGCGACGACGAGGCCGCCGGCCTGCAGGCGCGGCCAGAGCGCCTCGAGGGAACCCACGTAGAAGGGCACCCCCAGGATCGTCTTAAATTCCTCTGGCATCGGCTGAAACCGAACAGATTTCGGCGACCACATGCAATGTCTTAGCGGCCGCCCCGGGTGGTCCAGAGAATGCTTTTCGATTGGCTCAAGCCAAGTGAGGCGAAAGAATGCAATGGAGTCTAACCGTGACGCCTAATACCATCAGGATCTGGCCATGATCACCTACCGCCTCAGGGGATTGATCAACCTGCACATTGCGGTGACGACCGGCTTGGCGACGGGGCTTTTCATGGCGATGGCGGTGGTGGCGCGTCACTCCACGCGCTCCTGGTACGAGCTTTCGCCGGAGCTGAACCTGGTGCCTTACGGGCTGGGCGTCTTTTTTGGCATGCTGGCCAGCGTCCGCTTCCTGTCGGCACTCAGCGGCCGGATCTACATGCTCGGATGGCCGGACGCCGCCTGGCTCGCCACGCGCCAGACCCTGACCCAGGCCCTGGTGCTTTTCACCTTCATCGTCGCGACGAAGGACCATGGAATCAGCCGGCTGTTCCTGGCCTACTACCTGACCTTGGTCTGGCTGGCGCTGCTGTTCACCGACCGGCTCCTGCCGCGCTGGCTGGCCGGGATTGCCTTCAGCCGCCAGCACCGGCTGCCCACTCTCTTCCTGGGGCATCGGACGACGCTCGATCGCCTGGACCGGTGGATCGCGCAGAAGCTGCATCTGGGCATGACGTCGGTGGGCTTCCTTTCCGACGACGGCGGGGACAAGGAGTACGATTCGGTCGGCCGTTTTCTGGGACCGACCCAGGAACTGATCCCCATCATTGAACAGCGGCAAATCGCCCAGGTGGTTCTCCTTGATTTGCCCGGCACCAAAGAGGAGACGACACGGATCGTGGAGGCCTGCCAGGCCGCGGGCTGCCGCCTGCTGATCTATGACAATATAGCGGCCCGGCTTCCGGTGCCGATGACGCCCGTGCTCGAGGACGGACACTATTTCTTCACCGCCCAGAATGAGCCGCTCGAAGACCCGGTGAATCGCGCGCTCAAGCGGATCTTCGACTTCGCGGTGGCGCTCCCCGTGGTCGTGACCATCCTGCCGCTCCTGTGCGCCTGGGTTTGGATCCAGCAGCGCCGCCAGGCGCCGGGTCCGCTGTTTTTTGTGCGGCCGCGCGGGGGACCCCACGCGACGGAGTTCAGCATGCTGAAATTCCGATCCATGTACCACGAGGCGCCGGACCAGAATCGCGAGGCGCGGCAGGCCCTGGCGGACGACGCCCGGATCTATCCGTTCGGCCATTTCCTGCGCCGTTCGAGCCTCGATGAGTTTCCCCAATTCTGGAACGTCCTGGTGGGGCAGATGAGCCTGGTCGGGCCGCGGCCGCACCTGCCCAAGCATGACCATGAATTCAGCAAGGTGGCCAAGGCCTATCGCACGCGCTTCCTGGTCAAGCCCGGCATCACGGGTTTGGCGCAGATCCGCGGATTCCGCGGGGAGATCACCGATCCGGTGCTGCTGCAGCAGCGCATCGCGCAGGACCTCATCTATATCACGGGATGGTCGATCTGGCTGGACCTCCAGATCATCCTCAAGACCTCGTGGCAGATGGTTTTTCCGCCGAAGACAGCCTACTGACGGGTGGCGCGGGCAACCAGCCTACTCGGACATCAGTTTCCGCAGGAGCGAGAAAAAGGACGCAAAGCCTGGGCTGGACATGGCGGGGACATCGACCACGTACATCTCCAGCGGACGTCCGGCGGGTCCGACAAAGCCGGAAGCGGGGGCGGCCGCCAAAATGGGCTTGGCCGGCGCCGGTGTCTGGAGGAAGAGTTTGAGGAAAGACTTTTGATCCTTTTGCATAAGAAAGGGAGCCAACCGGAGGAAACTGCGCGGTTGATCGACACGGACGGGAGCCGCTTGATCGCTATTTGGCTCTTTCAGACTGTCGGGCACTCTTTGAGTGCGGCGAGCGGGCCCGCGGCTAGCGGGAGAAGATCTCGGCGAAGAACGCGCGCAGGCTAAAGGTTTCCGGCAGTTCGTCCGGCAGGCGATAGACCTCGATCCGGGGCGGAGCTCCGGCGGGGCGCGCCTCCGGCGCCAGCGGCGGCGCGTTTTCAGGATTCAGCCAGGGATTCGAGGCTTCGAGGCGGAGCTGGTCGGAGGTTGTCATGGGAGAAAGTATCAGGCCTGGGGGAAGGCGAAGATCGCGACGACCGTGCCGAGGTAGTTGTCGGCGGTGACCCGATCCCAGGATTCGGAAAACCGATTGTTGTCGCCGCTCATCATCCAGCCGTACTTGTCCTGGAGGACGGCGCGGTGGAGGATCGTCTTGCGGTCAGCCTTGGCGGCGTCCGGGCGGCCGCGGTAGAGAAGGATGTCCTGCTTCGCGATGGCCTGATAGGGGTGCTTTGCCACGACCACGTAGGTCTTGCCATGGATGAGGGGTTCCATGCTGCGGGTGCCCGAGGTCAGGACGAGGTTCCCGCCGATGCTCGTCGCCAGCAGGCTGGCCGCCATCAGCGCGTCGTGCTGGCTGGCGTACTGCGTCTTCGCCGGGGCCGCCGAGGTGCCGGCCGCACGGCCCGCCGTGGCGACGACAAGGGCCAGGAGGAGGAGGGCAGCGCGGGAGAGGAGCCATTTCACTCCTCCAGTCTAGTTTGTGGAGGGGTTTCCTCGTATCCGGCCCGGTACGCATACGGGCCTCCTAAAATGCGCTGGGTATTCCTACCTAGTCCGCTAAGGTACAGGCCCGAGCATGATCCATGTTTTGTATGTCGAGGACGATCCGGTCGTCGCCGCGATGGTCAAAGCCTGCTTAGGGCTGGCCGACGGGGGCTTCGAGTTGCAGGTGGCAGCGACGGGTCGTGAGGGGCTCGACCGGATGAGCCACGGCGGGATCGATGTCTTGCTGCTCGATCTTGAGTTGCCGGATACCAACGGCTTACGGATTCTAGGTGAACTTTCGACCCGGGGTGATCGGACGCCGGTCGTCATGGTCAGCGGCCGGGGCCAGACCGAACTGGCGGTGAAGGCGCTCCGCGCCGGTGCCGTGGACTGCGTGGACAAGGCTTCGCCCCTCTTTTACCAGATTGGTGACATTGTTCGCCGGGTGCATGAGCGGCACCAGGCGGAACGGACGGGGGCGGCGTCGCCTCCGGACCGCCCCGACAGACACCGGGTGTGGCTGGTTGAGGAGTCGGCCGTCGCGGCGCGGGGCATCGCCGCCTTCTTTGCCGCGAGCGCCCCGCAGCTTGAGGTGGCGATCCTCGCCACCGCGGAGGACCTGAAAAGCGCTTTTAAGGAGGGGATCACCGCCGATGCTGTCCTGATCGGCTCACCCCCGGCGGGGACGGACTCCTTTGACCTGCTGCGCAAGCTGCGCTCGCACGTCGCCGACCTTCCGGTGATCCTCCTCGCGGCCCGTAACGACGCGGAGGCGGCGGTCGCGGCCTTCAAGCTCGGGGCGCAGGATTACATCCTGCAAACCGGCGATTATCTTTCCCAGGTCGTCTTCTCGCTGAGCCAGAGCCTCAACCGGGCCGCGCTCTCGCGGCACAACGCGCAGCTGCGGCGCGAACTGGCCACGATGAACCGCTCCCTGGAGGCGCAGGTCGAGGCCCGCACCGTCGAGCTGCACGCGCTCTCCCTGCGCCTGCTCCGCGTGCAGGAGCAAGAGCGCCGCCACATCGCCCAGGAGCTCCACGACCAGATTGGGCAGATGCTGACCGGGCTGAAGCTGCAGCTGGAGGCGGTGCTGCCCGAGGCCGGGGCCGCCGTCCAGGCGCGGTTGGGCGAGGCGCTGGTGCTGGCGCAGGATCTCCTCAGCCGGACGCGCGAACTCACGCTGCAGCTGCGGCCGCGGCTGCTGGACGACCTCGGCCTCAGGGCGGCGATCGAGTGGCATATCGAACTGTTTCAGCGGCAGACGGGCATAACGGTCGGCCTGGAGTATTCGCTGGCGCCCCGCCGGCTCCCGGGCGAGCTTGAGACCACGATCTTCCGGGTGGTCCAGGAGGCGCTCACCAACGTGGCCCGGCACTCCGGTGCGACCTCGGCCCACCTCACCCTGATGGAAGGGGCGAACGACCTGATCCTCGAGATTACCGACCGCGGCAAGGGCTTCGACCTGGAACGCGGCCGGGCCAAGCACGATTCACTGGGCCTCGCGGGCATGGCCGAACGGGTGCAGCTGGCAGGCGGCGTGCTGGAACTCTCCTCCAGTCCGGGCAAGGGGACGCGCGTCCACGCGTCCTTTGCCCGGCCGAATCCCCCGTCCGCTCCATGACCACCATCATCATCGCCGACGATCATGAGATCGTCCGCCGCGGTATCCGCAGCCTGCTGGAAGCCGACCCTGCGTGCCGGGTGGTCGCGGAGGCGATGGACGGCTTGGCCGCCGCCCAGGCCGTGGAGAAATTCAAGCCGAACGTCCTTTTTCTGGACCTGAACATGCCGCGGCTGCACGGGTTGGAGGTTCTGAAGCAGGTGCGGGGGACGAGTCCGCGGACCAAGGTGATCATCCTGTCGATGCACAACGACGAACCGTATGTGATCGAGGCGCTGCGCGCGGGGGCTTCGGCCTACCTCCTGAAGGGTTCGGAATCGCAGGAGATCGCCGCGGCGCTGAAGGAGGTCCTGGCGGACCGGCGGTACCTGAGCGCGCCGCTGTCGGAGTGGGCCATCACCGCCCTTACCAGCAGGGTGGCGGATGCCTCCGACCCCGTCGCCAGCTTGAGCGGCCGCGAGCGCGAAGTCCTGCAATTGGCGGCGGAGGGGTTCGGGACCTCGGAGATCGCCGAGAAGCTATTCATCAGCCCGCGCACCTGCGAGTCACACCGCGCCAACCTGATGCGCAAGCTGGGGCTGCAGTCCCAGACGGACTTGGTGCGCTTCGCCATCCGCAAGGGCTTGATTCAGGCGCAGTTCATCTCATGCCGCCCCGTGGCGGCAGCAATGGGTTGCATTGCACTTCAATCGCATGCTTATAGTGCGGCTCAGTCCGACTATCCGCTCCCCCCCAATTTGAAAAGTGCGCCGTGAAGACCTTTGAGGAAAAATACTGTGAGGCGCATCGCTGCACGGCGCAGGAATTCCGCCGCTCAGTGTTCTGGAAGTGCCTGCATCGGCATGCGGTTCCGGTCGCTCCCTTTATCCTGCTTTTTAATCCCTCCTATTTTGACCCCGACCGGATCCTGATCTCGGAGTCCGGACGCGCGGTCAAAACGAGCCAAGTCTGGGAGGAGGTCCGGGAGTATTTCATCAATCCGAAGCATGCGGGCTGGGTGCGGCGAAGGGCAAATATCCGGGTCTCCGCGCGACGCCTGCTCGAGCTGGCGCGGAGCTACCTGCCAATTTCGGGGGAGCCTCCGCCGACGCCCTACTCATCTTCCGGCGACTAGCCCGTGACCGGGAAGTTTGGCCGGGGTGGCTTGACCCGCTCGGGCCACGCGGCAAAATTCCGCGCATGATCCGAAAGCTGACGAGCGGCGCGGCGCTGCGGAGGGCGTGATTTCCACCGTCCTTGATTTCCGGAGCGCCAACTCCCTCTGGAGCAGCGTGCTCGCGGAAACCCTCGTTCGTTCGGGCGTCAGGCAGGCGGTGATCTCCCCGGGTTCGCGGTCAGCGCCCCTGGTTTTTGCGTTGGTCCGTCAGGCCGGGCTGGAGGTGATTGCGGTCCTCGATGAACGCTCCGCCGCCTTCTTCGCCCTCGGCCTGGCCCGGCAGCAGGGCCGGCCCGTCGCGCTGGTCTGCACCAGCGGGACGGCGGCCGCCAACTACCTTCCCGCCATCGTCGAGGCGCAGGAAAGCGGCGTTCCCTTGCTGGTGATCACCGCGGATCGTCCCCCGGAGATGCGCGCATCGGCTTCCGGCCAGACCATCGACCAGCAGAAGATCTACGGTGGCTTCGTCAATTTCTACCATGAGCTGGCGGTGCCGGAGGCGGATCTCGGCCGGCTGCGCTACCTGCGCCAGACCGTCGCTCACGCCGTCAGCCGGACGCTGGCCGCGATGGCCGGCCCGGTGCATCTGAACGCGCCTTTCCGCGATCCCTTGACGCCGAGCGAGGACGGCCTCGCATCCCGGCTGGCGGAGGCGACGGACTGGGAGGCCTTTTTTGCGCATCTGGCGCCGCCCGCGCCCCCCGAGATCCGGGGGCCGGTGCCGGAACTGAAGCCGGACAGCCGCGGCCTGATCGTGGCCGGCCCCGCGCAACCCCAGGATCCGGCGGGCTATGCTGCTCGCGTCACGGACATCGCCCGCCGGCTCGGATGGCCGGTGCTGGCGGACGCGCTCTCGCCGGTGAGGCATCTGGCCGGGCCGGACCTACCGGTGGTCAGCGCCTACGACGCGATCCTGCGGCAGGCGCCGGCGCTGCCATCGCTCCGCCCGGAGACCGTGCTCGTCCTCGGTGGCTGGCCCACCAGCAAGGTGCTGCGCGGCTGGCTGGAGGACCTGGCGGTGCCGACCTTCCTGGTCAGCGACCGCTTCGACAACCGGGATGCCCTGCATGGGCGGACGCGCTCGTTCGGCCTCTCGCTGGAGGCCTTGGCCGCGGCGTTGCCTCCGGCGGCAAGGCCCTCCGCCTACGCCCAAAGCTGGGTGGAGCAGGAGCGGCGTGTCCGCGCCGCCCTCGAGGCCCACCTCGCGGCCGAGAGCGGCCTTTTCGAGCCCAAGGCCGCGTGGCTGCTCTCACGGCATTTTGCCCGCTGGAACGCCCCTCTTCATCGCGAACAGCATGCCGGTGCGCGACGCCGAATATTTCTGGCCGGCGAACGCGCGCGGACTCCGTCCTTGCTTCAACCGCGGCGCCAACGGGATCGACGGGACGCTCTCCACCGCGCTCGGGATCGCGCATGGCGGCAAACCGGCGGTGCTGCTCACCGGGGACCTGGCGCTGCTGCACGACACGAACGGGTTTCTCCTGCGCCCCAAGCTCCGGGGCAGCCTGACCATCGTCCTGATCAACAACCGGGGAGGCGGCATCTTCGAGCACCTCCCCGTGGCCGCCTTCAATCCCCCGTTTGAGGAGTTCTTCGCCACGCCCCAGGAGGTGGATTTTGCCCGGCTCTGCTCCGCCTACGGCGTGGAGCACGCCCTGGTGCGCGACTGGGCGCATTTCACCGCCCTGATTTCGTCGCTTCCGGCCCAGGGCCTGCGGGTCCTCGAAGTGCGGACCGACCGCAAGCGGGATGCCGCCGCCCGCAAGGCGCTGTTCGCGGACATCGCCGCCGGGCTATAGCTGGAGCGGCAGACCGATCTCGATGATCTGCGAGGGCGTGATCTGGTAGTAATCCTTCGCCGGCCGGGCGTTCCGGGTGAGGAAGCTGTACAGGCTCTTCTGCCAGTCCCACATCGGCGCGTTGCCGCCGTGGAGGATCATCTCCCGGTTGAAGAAATACGTCGCCGCCTGGGGGTTGATCGGCACCCCGGCCGCCTTGATCCGTTCCATCAGCGCCCCGACATCGGGCGACTGCATGTAGCCGTAGCGGCCGATCGCCCGCCAGAGGCCTTCGCCGATCGGCCGGAGTTTCAGCTGCTCGGCCTCGTCCACGGTCGGGACTTCCTCGGTCATGATGCTCAGGAGCACCACCGTCTGGTGCAGGCAGCGGTTGGCCTTGACGTGGTGCAGGAGCGCGATCGGCGTGCCTTCCGACGACCCGACCATGAAGACGGCGCCGCCGGTCACCCGCGTGACATGGTGGCTGCGGGCGATGTTCGTCAGCTCGGATTCGGTGACATTGTTGCCGTAGACGCGCTCGAAGACGGCGTTGCGACCACTCTTCCAGGTATGCATGATCGCGAGGACGGAGGCGGCGATCGCGAGCGGGAACCAGCCGCCGTCGGTCAGCTTCCGGGCGTTGGCCAGGAAGAAGGCCAGGTCGATCACGAGAAAAAGGCCGCAGATCGGGAGGGCGCGCCAGAGCGACCAGTGCCAGTTGCGCCGGATCACGAGAAAATAGGCGATCGTGGTGATGGCCATGGTGCCGGTGACGGCGATGCCGTAGGCCGACGCCAGCCGGTCGCTGGAGCCGAAGGAGGCCGCCGTGACGATGCAGCCGATCGCGAGGATCCGGTTCACGAGCGGCACGTAGATCTGGCCCGACTGTTCGGCATTGGTGTGGTTGATCTTCAGCCGCGGAAAATACCCGAGCTGGATGGCCTGCTGGGTCAGCGAGTAGGCCCCGGTGATCAGCGCCTGGCTCGCGATCACCGCGGCGATGATCGACAGGCCGGTCAGGCCCGCGCGGGCGTAGCCCTGGGGCGCCAGGGCGAAAAAGGGATTCTCGGTCGAATGGGGATGGGCGAGGACGTAGGCTCCCTGGCCGAAGTAGTTGAGGACGAGCCCTGGAAAGGCGGCGCCGTACCAGGCGACGGCGATCGCCTTGCGCCCGAAATGCCCCATGTCCGCGTAGAGGGCCTCCGCGCCGGTGATGCCGAGGACGACCGACCCGAGGAGGGCGGTGACCATCGAGGGGGGATTGCAGAGCAGGTGGAAGGCGTAGACGGGGTTGACCGCGCGCAGGATGGCCGGGTATTGCGCGACCTGCCACAGGCCCATCACGCCGAGGGCGGCGAACCAGACCAGCATGATCGGGCCGAACACCCCTCCGATCCGCTTGGTGCCGGCCTTCTGGAAATAGAACAGCAGCGCGAGGATCACGCAGGCCATCACGGGCACATAGTGCTCGAAGTCCGGGCTGATGGCGTTGAACCCCTCGGCCGCACCGAGGACCGAGATCGCGGGGGTGATGATGCCGTCGCCGAAGAGCAGGGCGGCGCCGATCAGAATCATGATGACGGCGAAGCCGAGGCCGCGGGGGTGGTGCGCCTTGTGGGCCTCCGTCTCCGTCCCGGAGTGGATGAGGGCGAGGAGGGCGAAGATGCCCCCCTCGCCGTGGTTGTCCGCCCGCATGACAAACCGCAGGTACTTCACGCTGACCACCAGCACGAGGGACCAGAACATGAGCGAGAGCACTCCCAGGACCCCCTCGATCCGCTCGACCGCCGGCAGATGGGCCATGCACTCCCGCATGGTGTAGAGGGGGCTCGTGCCGATGTCGCCGAAGACGACGCCCAGTGCGCCCAGGCAGAGTGCGCCTTTGATGGCCGAGCCGGAGTGGGAGTCGGGGCTGCTCATGAGGAGCCCGCAGTGTTGCAGGCTACGTGCCGGGGCCAAGCTGTTTCCTTGAATATCCCGCCGCCCCACCTAGCGTGAGGGCATGGTTCCCGATTGGAATCCCGTCAAAATCTATTCCGACATCCTCTATCACAAGGCGGATGGCATCGCCCGGGTGACCATCAACCGCCCGGAGAAGCGCAATGCCTTCCGGCCGGAGACCGTGGCGCAGATGATCGAGGCCTTTGGCGACGCCCGGGAGGACCCCTCCGTGGGCGTGGTGCTCCTGACCGGCGCCGGCCCCCACACGGACGGCAAGTACGCCTTCTGCGCGGGCGGCGACCAGAGCGTCCGGGGACCGGCCGGCTATGTCGGCGGCGACGGGGTGCCCCGGCTCAACGTCCTCGATCTCCAGAAACTGATCCGCTCCATGCCGAAAGTCGTGATCGCCCTGGTGGCCGGCTACGCGATCGGCGGCGGGCACGTGCTCCACGTCGTCTGCGACCTGACCATCGCCGCGGACAATGCCGTATTCGGCCAGGTGGGCCCGCGGATGGGCAGCTTCGACGGCGGTTTCGGCTCCAGCTTCCTCGCCCGGGTGGTGGGCCAGAAGAAGGCCCGGGAAATCTGGTTTCTCTGCCGGCAGTACGGCGCGCAGCAGGCGCTCGACATGGGTCTGGTCAACGCGATCGTGCCCGTGGCCGAGCTGGAGGCCGAGGGGGTCAAATGGGCCCGGGAGATTCTCGCCCAGAGCCCGCTCGCGATCCGGTGCCTCAAGAGTGCCTTCAACGCGGAGACCGACGGGCAAGCCGGCCTGCAGGAGCTCGCCGGCAACGCCACGCTCCTCTATTATATGAGCGAGGAAGCCAAGGAATTTCACCAGGCCCAGCGGGAGAAGCGACCCCCCAACGCCCGGCAATTTCCATGGCTACCCTGACCCCCTCCGCGCACCCCTCAGCTTATCTCTCCGGCCGCACCCTCGTGCGCTGGGGCATCATCGGCTGCGGGGACGTCACCGAAGTGAAAAGCGGCCCCGGCTTCCAGAAGGCGGCGGGCTCCGCGCTGGTCGCCGTCATGCGCCGCAATGGCGCCCTCGCGGCCGACTACGCGAAGCGCCACGGCGTGGCCCGGTCGTATGACAACGCCGCGGCGCTGATCGCCGATCCCGAGGTCGACGCGGTCTATGTGGCGACGCCCCCCGACAGCCATGCCTCCTACGCCCTGGCGATCGCGCAGGCGGGCAAGCCCGCGTATGTGGAAAAGCCGATGGCGCGAAACACGGCCGAGTGCGACGCCATGATCGGCGCCTTCGCCCGCGCCCGGCTGCCGCTTTTCGTCGCCTACTACCGGCGGCGGCTGCCCCGTTTCCTCGAAGTGCAGCGGCAGATCGCCGCCGGGGCGATCGGCCGGGTGACGGGCGTGCGCTATCAGGGCTCGGCCGCCCGGCACCGCGACCATGCCGGCTGGCGGCTCGACGCCGCCCAGGCGGGCGGGGGCCATTTCCTCGACGTGGGCTCCCATGTCCTGGACCTGGTGGATTTCCTGTTCGGGCCCTTGTCGGACGTGGCCGGCACCGCCATCAATCTCGGCGGCACCTGCGCGGTTGAGGATGCGGTGGCGATGAGCTTCCGTTGCGGGCAGCTCCCGGGCGTCGCCGCCTGGAACTTTGCCAGCGCGGTGGCGGAGGACGCCTTCAGCATCACCGGCACCGAGGGCCGGCTGACCTTCACCGTCTTCGGCAACGAGCCCGTCCAGTTGGAGACCGGCGCCGGGATCGTGGCCCTGGACCGGCCCAATCCGCCCCATGTCGCCCAGCCGCTGATCCAGACGGTCGTCGACGACCTGCTGGGCCGCGGCACCTGCCCGAGCACGGGCGTATCCGCGCAGCGGACGACGCAGGTCATGGATACCGTGCTCAACGGCTATTACGGCGGCCGCCAGGATGCCTTCTGGCTCCGCAGCGCCGGCTGGCCCGGCCGGACCGCGCCCGCGCTTTCATGAAACCCCCGCTCCGGTTTGCCCTGGGAGCGCTGCTCCTCGCCCCCAGCGGTCTTTGGGCCCAGCCCACGGTCCCGCCCGATCACCAGCTGATCGTCGACCTGGGCGCGACCGACCTCGCGAGCTTTGAGCGCGCGGCCGTCCGCGCCCAGCAGATCGGCGCCACCCATATGGTGATCACTGGCGACCTGCCGCTGGCCAACTGGCAGTTTGACGCCCCGGGCGACCCCTATCCGGCCTGGTTCGTCTATCGCCCCGGCCTGCTGAAGATATTTCCCCCGGAAAAGGTGAGGCCGTACGTGGACACGGCGTACGCGGAACGCGTCGCCGGCATCCTCGCCGCGCGCTGTGAAATCCTGCGCCGCCACGGGCTCAAGGCGGCCTGGAACGCCAACGAGCCGCAGGTGATGCCCGAGGCCTTCTTCGCCGCCTATCCCGAGCTGCGCGGCCCGCGCGTCGACCAGCCCAACCGCTCGCGTGCGCCGCGCTTCGCTCCCTGCACCGACGAGCCCGAGACGCTGCGGCTGTACCGCGAGGCGATGGGGCTCCTGCTCAAGCGCTGCCCCGAGGTGGAGGTCTTCAGCCTGGTCACGACCGACTCCGGATCGGGCTTCTGCTGGTCCCCGGGCCTCTATCCGGGGATCAACGGCCCGAGCGCCTGCAAGGACCGGCCGATGGCGGACCGGGTCTCGGAATTCCTGATCGCCCTGCAGCGGGCCGGGGCGGACGCGGGGCACCCGATCGAGATCAACCTGCGGCCGATCGCGCCGCGGCAGTGGATGGAGCGCTCCTTCACGGACATCCCGGCGATCGTGAAAAAACTCCCGCGCGGGCTGGCCGTGGACAACCGCGAGGGTCCCGATCTCCGCCCGTTTTTAGGCACCGATGGCGCCGAGGCCGGCCAGGGACGGGTCTTCGCGCCGGTGGTTGGGATCGCCTTTCCCACGATTGACCAGCCCGAGGCCGGCCGGGGCCCCGCCGCGATCCGCCAGATGGTCGTGTTCGGCGACGCCACCGTGCAGGACTTCAACCTGCAGCTCTTCCAGGCGGCGCGCCAGGCGCGGCCGACCACGGCCCTCGCGCGGCTGACCATGCTGCGGGCGCTCGCGGCCTCGCAGGCGGGCGAGGCGCAGGCCGACAACCTGCTCGCGGCCTGGATCGCCTTGAACCAGGTGCAGCGCGGGCTCAACGACGTCGATTTTGATCCCGTCCTGAGGATGGGCGACCTGCTGGCGCGCTGGGTCAACCGCCCGATGGTGCCCTTTCCGGAGCGGCTGACCCCCGCGGAGAAGAAGGACTACGCGCCGTTCCTCTTCCAGGCCAAGGGCGACGCCCAGGCGAACGACCTGATCGATATCCAGGGCATGCGGGAATACGAGGGCTGGGGGGCCAAGATGCTGTTCCAGCGGGTGGTCGAAAACGTCACGCCGCGGATGGAGGAGGCGATCCGCCGGATCGGCCGGATCCGCGATGCCGCCCCCGATGCGGCGGCCCGCCGCCCCTGGGCGCTCCTCGGGCTGCGGCTCGAAGCGGCGCTTTGTCTCATCCAAGGGGCCGACAACATGGTTTCTTACCAGGCGCAGCTCGACCGGGTGAAGGCGCTGGCGACGCCGGTGGAGGCCAATCCCGTTCTTGGCACGAAGGAGAGCTGGGACCGCGCGGCCCTGCAGGAAACCGCGCGCAAGGAGATCGACAACACGGTGATGCTCCGGCGTCTGCTGCTGTCCGCTCCCGGCCCGCTGCTCGACCTGGCGCCGACCGCGGCGGAGGAGGGGATCATGCGGCTCGGGCCGGACCTCGCCTCCCAGCTCAAGCACAAGGTGGACGTCATGAACGCCCACTGGGAAGACTACGGGCTCCTCTTCACCCAGCCCAACCCGTAGGGGGGCGCCCCCAGCCGCGGCCTACTTGCCCAGGCTCTGGCGGAGGTCGGCCAGCTGGCCGGCGCTGCCGAGCAGCACGTTGCGGCTCGCGATGAACTTGGCGTACTCCTCGATGAAGATCTTGCCCGGCGGCCGGAAGTCGAAGTCCTTCGGGTGATCGCGGAAGTACTCGCGGTGGACGCGGGTCCAGACCAGCCGGCCGTCGGTGTCGATGTTGATCTTGGTGACGCCGAGCTTGGCGGCGGGCAGGTACTCGTTCACATCGACGCCGACTGCGTCATCCAGCTGGCCGCCAGCCGCGTTGATCCGCTTCACCTCGTCCGCCGGCACCGACGACGAGCCGTGCATGACGAGCGGGAAGCCGGGGATCAGTTTCTGGATCTCCCGGAGGACCTCGAAATGGAGGGACTGGTGGCCCTTGAACTTGTAGGCGCCGTGGCTCGTGCCGATGGCGCAGGCCAGCGAGTCGCAGCCGGTCTTCTTGACGAAGTCCTGGGCCTCGACCGGGTTCGTGAGGGTGGCGTGGCCGTCCTCGACCTTGATGTCCTCCTCGACGCCGCCGAGCATGCCGAGCTCGGCCTCGACGCTCAGGCCCTTGGCGTGGGCGGCGGCGACCACGCGCTGGGTGATGGCGACGTTCTGTTCGTACGGCTCGTGCGAGGCGTCGATCATGACGGAGCTGAAGAAGCCGGACTTGATGCAGTCGTAACAGGTCTCCTCGTCGCCGTGGTCAAGGTGGACCGCAAAGATGCACTCCGGGAAGATCTCGGACGCGGCCCGGATGACGGCCTCGAGCATCCGCTTGTCCGTGTATTTGCGCGCGCCCTTCGAGATTTGGATGATGAACGGCGCCTGCGACTGGAGGGCGCCCTTGAAGAGGCCCATCGCCTGCTCGGCGTTGTTGATGTTGTAGGCGCCCACGGCATATTTCCCGTAGGCGTGCTTGAAGAGCTGCGCGGTGGTGACGATCATGGAAGTAAAGCGGAGGGCGGAGCCGGGACGAACTGGCGCCGAGTCCAGAGCGCCGCCGCACCCAAGTCGAATTGGAAATTCGGGAAAGTGAGGGCCGGGCCACGCGAGCCCGGCCGGGCTGGGCGGGCTGGGCGCTCAGCCGCCCGCGCCGCCGGCACCACGGCCGCCCCCGCCACCGCCGCCCGCGTTCTGCCGGGCCGCCTGCATCAACTGCTGCATCTGCTGCTGGGCCTGCTGCTGCTGCTGGATCTGCTGCAGGGCCTGCAGCTGGGATCCGGACAGGATGGTCTGCGCGGCCGTGATTGTCTGGTTGGTGATCGGAGTGGAGGGGCCCTGCCCGCCGCCGAAGGGCCCGCCGCCCCCGCCAAAGCCGCCGCCACCTCCACGGCCATTGTTGGCGGTCGCGGGCGCGGTTTGGGCGAGGATCTGGACCAGCTGGTTGGCCTGGTCGTCGGTCAGGGGGGTGGAGGAGTAGCTTAGGGTCTGCTGTACCTGGCTGACCGTGCCGCGTTCCGGCAGCGTCTCCTGGTACTGCTGGTACTGGGAGAAGCCGGCATCGCCGAGCGAGGCCTTGATCTGGTCGTCAACGGGGCCTTGGGCCGCCGCGATCGCCTGCTGGTAGGCCTGCGGATCGGTCCGGGGATTGAGGCCCTGCTGCATCGCCGCCTGGCGCGCGTCCTGTTGGGCCTGCTGCTTCTGGACGAGGAGGTCCTTCAGTTGGTCGAGCTGGGCGGCCGGCAGATTGAGGGACTTGAAGAGCGCGGCGTACCGGTTGTCGAGGGCCGCCTTCATCTGGATCGCGGCGAGCTTCTGTATCTGCGGGTTGTTCATCAGGGCCTGCAGCTGGCCGAAGCGGCCGCCGCCGGGGGCGCCGCGCCGACCGCCGCGGACGGGCGGGGCGGCATTGGGCTCATCGGCCGCCACGTCTTCGCCCTCGGCGGGCCGGGCGCGAGCGGCCGCGAGCTGGTCCTGGAGGGCGCGCAGCCGGCGCTCCGCGTCCGTCAGCCGCCGCTGGAGATCGGCGCGGTCGCTCGCGCTGCCCACGGCGATCCGCAGCCGCACGAGTTCCTGATATTGGTTCCAGGCCAGCACGCCTCCGCCGAGGAGAAGGAGCGCCAGCAGGACGACGACGAAGTTCTTCAACGATTTCACAGCGGTTAAGACGCCGGCTTGCCGCCAAAGTTTCTTGCCGCGTGGACCTTATGAAGCTGGCGGCGGGGTATCGGCGGCCGGGGCAGCGGGGGAGTCGGGTGCGGCCTTGGCCGCAGCCTTCTTCTTTCCCCGCCCCTTGGGTGCGTTCGGGTCCTTGGGCGCCCGGGGCGCGAACTCGAAGCCCGTGGTGCCGTCCTCTTTCAGCACGAGGAAGGCGCTGAACGGCCGGCGGGTCCGCTGACTCCAGAATTTCTCCAAAAGGTCGGTTTTTCCCGTTTCCAGGAGCTTCATAAACTGCTCCAGCGGAATATCCCGAGAAAGAATCCGGCGGGAAAGTCGGGCCAGGATCTTGTCCGCGCCGCCTTCGACTTTGCGGGCCACGTAGCTTTGAGGGGTCTCAAAGACCTCGGCGCCTTCACCGTACTTGGCCGGAGCCTGGGCCACGGGCTTCAGGCCAGTGAAATCGATCTTCACGGCCCCGGTCGCGTCGCGCTGCCCATCGAAAAGGAAACCGACCTTCTTTTCCTCGGGATTGTATTTGAGGACGGCGCTGAAGGGTTTGCCGGCCTTGGACCGGAAGCCGTCGAGCGGCCCGATCTGGCCCTTGCCGAGGATGTCCTTGATCTCGGACTCCTCCATCTTCCGGTTGCCGATGACCTTGTAGACCATCAGGAGCCCGTCCTGCGACTTGAAGCCACGGAGGGTCTCGCGGAGCGGCAGATTGTCGGTGGGGGAGATGATGTCGGTGACGCGCGCGATGGAGTCGTCCTCCTCGAACTTCTTCACCCGGTTCACCATGCCGGTCGTCTGGGCGGCGACCTCGGCCATGAACTTCTCCCGCTTGAACTTCTTCTGCTCCATCTGACGGAGCTTGTATTCCCACTCGCCGGTCATGGCGGGGCTGGTGATCTCCTCCGCCTTCACAGCGGTGAGGAATTGCAGGAGCTGCTCGGCCTTGGCCGTCGGGATCAGCTCGCGCTGCGCGCGCTCCATGTAGCGGGCGTTGATGAGCCCGTCGATCGTGTCGGCGCGGGTCGCCGGGGTGCCGAGGCCGCGTTCCTTCATCGCCTCGGCGAGCTCCTCGTCCTCCACCAGCTTGCCGGCGCCTTCCATGGCGGAGAGCAGCGTTGCCTCCGTGTACCGCGGCGGCGGCTTGGTGGCCTCGGCGTGGAGTTCGGCGGCCTCCGTCTTGGCCCGAGGCGGCGTCCCGTCGGCCGCGTCGAGGGCCGGCAGCGCCTTCGAATCGGCCGCATCGTCCTCGATCGTGGTCTTGCCGTAGACGGCGAGCCAGCCGGGATAGGTGAGCACCTTGCCCTCGGTCTTGAAGCGATGGCCGGCCACCTCGCTGTAGCGGGTGGTGATGTCGAACTCGGCGGGCGGGTAGAACGCCGCCACAAAGCGGCGGGCGATCATGTCGAAAATCTT
The DNA here is from genome assembly GCA_903916755.1 of uncultured Opitutaceae bacterium. GTDB lineage: Bacteria > Verrucomicrobiota > Verrucomicrobiia > Opitutales > Opitutaceae > Palsa-1447. The sequence goes on from CAIWXW010000052.1 coordinate 61,112, forward strand.
GGCCTCGAACTCGTCGAGAGTCGACGGGTTGGCCTCGACCGTCGGGATGATGGCGAAATGGTCCGAGATCTGCGCGTTGTTGAAGATGCGCTTGTTCATCTTCACGTAGCCCTCGCCGAGCGCCTTCTGGGCGTGGGTGCCGAGCTCCCCGGGCAGGTTGGCCATCGTCTGCTGGACCGTGGGCAGATAGTCCTCGGGCAGGGCCCGGGAATCGGTGCGGGGGTAGGTGATGACCTTGTGTCGCTCGTACAGGGCCTGGGCGATCTGCGAGGTGCGCCGAGCGGAAATGCCGAAGCGGTTGTTCGCCTCGCGCTGGAGGGTCGTGAGGTCGTAGAGGCGCGGGGAGGCCTGGGTGCTGCCCTTCTTTTCCTCGGATACGAGCGCGGCGGGCTGTCCGACGCAGGCGGCGTAGACCGCTTCGGCATGGGCCTGCTCCCAGATGCGGTCGACGCGGTCGTGCTCGTCGCCCTCGGCCTTCTTGAAGTTGGGCCGCTGGTAGGTGCCCTCGTAGGCTCCCTTGGCGACCCCGAAGGTCGCGGTCACCCGCCAATAGGCGCGGGGCTTGAAATTACGGATCTCCAGCTCGCGGGCATAGACGATCGCGAGGGTGGGGGTCTGGACGCGGCCGACCGAAGCCACATTGCCGGCGCGGGAGCCGAACATCCGCTTGGTCAGGGCGCGGGTGCCGTTGATCCCGATCAGCCAGTCGGCCTCGCTGCGGCAGCGGGCGGCGTCGGCCAGGCCCTGCATTGCCTCGCCCTCGCGGAGATTCTGGAAGGCCTGCCGGATGCCGTCGGCGGTCATGGTCTGCATCCAGGCCCGCTTTACCGGCAGCTTGCTCTTCGTCAGCTGGTAAAGATAAGTGAAGATCAGCTCGCCCTCGCGCCCGGCGTCGCAGGCGTTGATCAGGGTCCCGATGTCCTTCCGGGCCATCAGCTTCTTCAGCTGGTCATAGCGGTCCTTGGACTGCTCGATCGGCTTCAGGCCAAACTTGTCGGGGATGATCGGCAGCACCTCAAGCCGCCAGAAGCCGTACATTTTCTTGTCGATGTCCTCGGGCATGAGCAGCTCGACCGGGTGGCCGACCGCCGAGGAAATCACATATTCGTCATTCTCAAAATGGTCGCCCTTCTTGGGGATTTTGCCGAGTGCGCGCGCCAGATCCGCAGCGACGGAGGGTTTTTCGGCAATGATGAGCGTCTTCATGAAGACGCCAGCGGTTAGGGTGCGCGGGGGCGAAGCGCAAGAAATTGTTTTTAGCGCGCCGGGCCGGAAGCGGCCAAAATGATGATGCGGCGCGACCCATCGGGCTCGCGAATCGCGAGCAGGCCGCGATCCCGCACTTGGGCGAGAAGTTGGTCGTCCGTTAGAATATCGTAATGGTGGAGCGGCCGATCGGTGAGATGGCTTGCCGGTGGGGGGAGAGCCGGCCGCGCGACCCATAGGAATAGCGCGGTGGCGAGACCGGCGCCGCCGCCCACGCCCAAAAGAAGATGACGCCGAGCCCGGCGCCGACGCGTCGCGGCTGCCGCCTGGAGCGCAAAAACAGCCGCCGGTCCTTCGGCCCAGTCATCCTGGAGGGTGGCCGCGATCAAGCGCGTGCGGAAATCCGATTTATCCTTCATGGCGAGGGAGGACGGCAAGCAGATGGCGGCGAAGCTCGGCCCGGGCCCGGGTCAGCCGCGATTCGACAGCTTTGGTCGAAACGTGAAGACTTTCGGCGATCTCCGCCACGCTGCGCCCGGAAAGGTATTTGGCCTGGAGCAAAGTGCGCTCGGGCTCAGCCAGCTCAGTCAGGGCTTCTTCGAGCGCGGCCAAAAGGCGGTCCTCGTTGACCGCGGCCGGCGAGGCCGCTTCAAACGCGTTGGCTTCGGGGACCAATCGGGACCAGAAGCTCCGGCGCTTTCGTCGACAATCGTTGAGCGCGGAGCGAGCCAGCAAGCGCAGCCAGCTTCCGAACATTTCGGCCGAGTCGCAGGCCCGCGCGTGACGGGCGACCCGCAGGTACGTCTGCTGCAGTGCCTCCGTCGCCAATTCATAGTCGCCCCAGCTTGCTGCGAGGAGCTGCCGGAAGATTCCCGGACCGTATTCGAGATGGAACCAGCTCCAGGCCTCGTCGTGGCCCCGCGCCAGGCCGGTGGTCATTTGCCAAAGCTGCGCTGAAAGCGCGTCTCGCTCCATGGGCGCGACGGGAAAGCTTGTATTTGCGATGACGGAAGCGAGGCGGGTCACTGATGGTTGGCCGGAGTCCGCTGGAGCGTGTCGATGATGCGTCGGGTGAGATTCACGCCTTCGGACGTCCCCGAGACGAGCAAAAGTTGCGTGCCGGGATGGAACTTGAAATGCAGGGCTTCTGGATCATGCGCGGGATCCAGCGTCCAGCCGGTCTGGACGGCGCTGACGATCTGGTCGACGGTCTGATGTTCGTTCAGGTAGGGCCCGAGTTGGAAAGATTCAAAATACGAATCGTTCTGGCTTTTGTGGTGTTCTCCGACCGGCTTCTGCCGAATGAAGAAAACCCCGTCGCCCATTGGTTGGAATTCGATTCCTTTCTCGGCGATGAGTTGGCCCACTGCGGTCATTGCGCCCATGCGGTCGGCGTTGCGGACAGTGAACGCCGGCACCGGGGTAGCCAGGGCGGCCTTTTCTCCGATGACATTGATCGGGGCGCCGTCGGCTTTTTCGACGTCGGCCAGCAAGTCGGATAAGGTGCCGCCCGGAAAATCGAGATTCAATCCGCCGGTGGGATGCCAACCGGGGATCCGTTTGACAAAGATCAAGTTGGGTCCCGTAGCTCCGATCTGCACGCCGGAACCGCCATCTTGCAGAGTCCCCACGGTGGCGATCAGGTCTGGCACCGACACGTTGTGCACCGAAAAGGAGGGAACAGGGGCCGCCATCACGGCCCGGTCACCGATGACGTCGAGCGGGGTCGCGGTCAGTTTGTCAATGGCGGCAACGAGGTCGGATACGGATCCACCCGGGAAGTCCAAGCTGATGACGGCGGGGCCATTTTGCTTCGTGCGGACGTCAGCGGGAGTGGCCGCCCGGCTGGGATTTATCGACCCGACGGCAAGCAACAGGATGGCGGCGGGGGCGAGCAGGTATTTTTTCATGAAGATGGAGTTCGCAGTAAAATACGTCTGGCCGGTCCAAATCCTTCGCGATCTGGTGATCCGAACACCGATTGGGCGAGATGCGCAACCGGAAGGGCGGCCCTGAAGGGATGATTCTAGCGGCTCCCATGGTGAGAAAAAAGGGGGGCGGCGACGGAAGCATGGGCGCCGCTTGTTATCATCAAAGCATGCGTGAACACCTCGCTGGGGCAAAACTTGCATTACACTACCGAAACGCTAGCAGTGGGGCCGTGCCCTCCATCCTGCTAAAGAACGTCCCGCCCGCGCTGCATCGCCGCCTCAAGCTTCGCGCCGCCGCCCAGCGCCGCAGCCTGCAGCAGGAGGTGATGGTGGTCCTGGAGCATGGCCTGAGCTTCCTCGATGCCGCTCCCCACAACCGCCTGCCTCCCCCCGTGCCGCTCAAGATGAAGGTTCCGCTCACCCAAGCGTTCCTGGACGAATGCAAAAAGGAACGAGATGCTCGTCGCTGACGCCTGCGTCATCGCTTCGCTCTACCTTCAAGGGGAACACGAAAAAGCCGCACGGGCGGCCTATTGTCGGGACCCGGATTGGGCGAGTGTTCCGCTCTGGCGCTATGAATTTCTCAACGTGATCTGGAAAAAGTGCCGAGCGGGGCATCTTGATGCCGCGGCGGCCGCAGATCATTTTGAGCGCGCAGTGGAGCGAATCGTTCCGCTCGAGCATGTCCCGGACGAGGAACATGTCCTGGCTCTAGCAATGAAGCACCAGATCACCGCGTACGACGCATGCTACGTAAGCCTCGCCCTGCAGCTCCGGCTTCCGCTCCTGACGGAAGATCGGGAGCTCCTGACAAAATTCCCGCAATTGGCCGTTTCACTGGCCGATTTCGGAAAGTGACCCGCCCGCTGGTCAGCTCGCGAGCTTCGGCGTCTCCGCCAGGGCGCTCTCCAGCGACCGGAGCAGGGACGCGATCGTCTCGTCCGTCTCATCGCCCATATTGGAGATCCGGAAGGTCTTGCCCTTGATCTTCCCATAGCCGCCATCGATCACGAGCTTGTGCTTCGACTTGAGGATCTTGTTCAGGGCCCCGAGGTCGATGTTCTGGGTGTTGGCGAAGCAGTTGAGCGAGACCGAGCCATAGGCCTCCTGGGGGAAGAGCCTGAAGCCCTTGCCAAAGACGAAGTCCCGCACCGCCCGGTTGAGGCGGAGATGGCGGGCATAACGGGCCTCGAAGCCCTCGGCCTTGATGTCCTCGAGTTTGGACTTGAGGGCATAGATCAGCGGGATGACCGGCGTGCTCGGGGTCATGCCGTTCTCGTGGTTCTTCTGGAACTCGATGAAGTCGAAGTAGTATCCCCGCCCCGCGATCTTGGCCGCGCGCTCGAGCGCCCGCTTCGAGGGGGAGAGCAGCGACAGGCCGGGCGGCAGCGCCAGGGCCTTCTGCGAGCCGGTGATGAAGACGTCGATGCCCAGTTCGTCCTTCTTGATCGCCATCGCGCTGAAGGAGCTGACGGCGTCCACGATCGAGATGACGTCGGGAAACTGGCGGATGACCGCCATCAGGGCGGGCAGGTCGCTCATGCACCCGCAGGAGGTCTCGTTGTGGATCAGGGTGATCGAGTCGTAGGCGCCCGTCGCCAGCTCGCGGCGGACCGCCTCGGGGTCGACCGGCTGGCCCCATTCGAACTTGAGGGCGGTCGCCTCCTTGCCGCAGCGCAGCGCGACGTCGTTCCACTTGTCGGAGAACGCGCCGTTCATGCAGTTCAGGACCTTCTTGGCCGTCACGTTGCGGACGGCGCCCTCCATGATGCCCCAGGAGCTGCTGGTCGAGATATAGACCGGGTCCTGCGTGTAGAGCAGCGCCTGGAGATCGGGCTGAATCGACTGGTAAAGAGCGACGAAGTCCGTGCTGCGATGCCCGATCATGGGCTGCGCCATGGCGCGGAGGGTTTTTTCCGACACGGCCACGGGGCCGGGGATGAAGAGTTTGTAGCTCATGGGAAGGGTTGAGGTGAAAGCTGGAAAACAGTTTACGTCCCGCTGGCCGTCAACCTTCATATCTGGGAAAACCCGCATGGCACTCTCCTGGATCAAGAAGAAGTTCAACGCCTTCGAGCTCTACACGGTCGACGTGGTGCTCGGGCGGCGGGCGGACGCGGGAGTGGCGGTCTACGGGGCGTTTTTGCACGCGCTTTCCTGGGCCTTCAGCGGCCTCGTGCAGCTGCGGTTCTGGCTGTACCGCCACCGCATCCTGCAGGACCACCCGCTGGGCTGCCTGGTCGTGGTCGTGGGCAACCTCACGGTCGGCGGCACCGGCAAGACTCCCGTGGTGGAAAAGCTGGCGCGCACCCTGAGCGAGCGGGGCCGCAAGGTCGCGATCCTCAGCCGCGGCTACAAGAGCAAGGCCCCGCCGTTCTGGCGCAAGTGGTGGTACGGCATCTCGCACACGAGCGAGCCGCCGCCGCGGGTGGTCAGCGACGGGACCAACGTGCTGCTCGACAGCGAGGACGCCGGCGACGAGCCCTACATGCTCGCGCGCAACCTTCCCGGCGTCGTGGTCCTGGTGGACAAGAACCGGGTCAAGGCCGGCGCCTATGCCATCAAGCGGTTCGGCTGCGACACCCTGATCCTCGACGACGGGTTCCAGTATCTCCCGCTCAAGGGCAGCCTCAACCTGCTCCTGGTCGACAAGACCAATCCCTTCGGCAACGGCCGGCTGCTGCCGCGCGGCATCCTGCGCGAGCCGATCAAGCACCTCCGGCGGGCCAACTACATCTTCCTGACCAAGTCGAACGGCCAGCGCGACCTCGAGCTCGAGGGCCTGATCGCCGAGCACAATCCGGCAGCGGACGTCATCGAGTGCGTGCATCGCCCGCAGTACCTCCAGCGCCTCGGGCCGGGCCCGGACGCGGCCGAGGGCCGGCAGCCGCTGACCTGGCTGAAGGGCCGCAAGGTTTTCGCCTTCAGCGGGATCGCCACCCCGGAGAGCTTCGAGAAGTTTCTGCGCGACCTCGGCGCCAAGGTCATGGGCCGGGAGCGCTTCCTCGACCACTACCGGTACACGGCGGAGGACATCGCCGAACTCTACGCCCAGGCCCGCCACGACGGCGCCGAGTGCCTGGTCACGACGGAGAAGGACGCGGTGCGCCTGCCGGCGTCTGACCCGACGCTGCCGCTCTACTACCTCCGGCTCGAGATCGAGATCATCCGCGGCGCGGTCGACTTCGACGAGGCGGTCAGCCGGATCTGCTTCCCCCAGACCACGCTCCGCGCCTAGGCTTTTCCCATGCTCATCGATCCTCGCTTCCTGAAACTGGCCGACGGCCTCGTCGGATTTTCCACCGCCCTCAAGAAGGGCGAGCGCGTCCTCATCGAGGCCTTCGATGCGCCCGACGCCATGGTGGTCGCCCTGATCCGCGCCACGCGGGCGCGGGGCGCGCATCCCTACGTCCAGATCCACCGCGCGCGGGTGGCCCGGGAGCTGGCGCGCGAGGCGGCCGAGGCCCAGTACGCCCCCCATGCCGAGGTCGAGCTGGCGCGCATGCGCAAGATGGACGCCTACATCGCGCTGCGCGGCTCCGACAACATCTTCGAGTCCTCGGACGTGCCGGCGGACAAGGTCCGCCTGGTGAGCCGGCTGATGAAGCCGGTCCTCGACCACCGCGTCGGCCGGACCAAGTGGGTGGTCCTGCGCTGGCCGACCCCGGCCATGGCCCAGCAGGCCGGGATGAGCACGGAGGCCTTCGAGGATTTCTATTTCCGGGTCTGCACCCTCGACTACGGCCGGATGGCGGCGGGGATGAAGGCGCTGGCGACCCTGATGAAGCGGACCGACCGCGTGCGCGTCACCGGGCCCGGCACGGACCTGCGCTTTTCGATCAAGGGCATCGGGGCCAAGGAATGCGGCGGCCAGTACAACATCCCCGACGGCGAGGTCTTCTCCTGCCCGGTCCGCGACTCGGTCGAGGGCTTCGTCCAGTACAACGCCCCGACCGTCTACCTCGGCACCTCCTTCGACAACGTGCGGCTGGCCTTCAGCAAGGGGAAGATCGTCGAGGCGACCTCGAACAACAACCAGCGGCTGGCGGACATCCTCGATAGCGATCCCGGCGCCCGCTATATCGGCGAGTTCGCCCTGGGGTTCAATCCGCACATCCTCCAGCCGATGCGCGACATCCTCTTCGACGAGAAGATCGCCGGCTCCTTCCACTTCACGCCGGGCCAGGCCTACGCCGAGTGCGGCAACGGCAACCAGTCGCAGGTTCACTGGGACCTGGTCTGCATCCAGCGGCCCGAGTACGGCGGCGGGGAGGTGTGGTTCGACGACCGGCTGATCCGCAAGGACGGGCTCTTCCTGCCCAAGGCGCTGCAGAAACTGAACCCGCCGTACCTGCTGGGCGGGAGCTGAGCGGGCCCTGGCAGGTTGTTGACAACATATCAGGTAATACGGATATGTTGATTAATCGCCCATGAAAACCCTCGCCGCCTTCATCCGCGCGCTGCCCAAGACCGAGACCCATCTCCACATCGAGGGGGCGCTGCCCTACGAACTCCTCCTGCGGGAATGGCCGGGACGGTACCCGGCCGATCCGGCGTTCCGCCGCCGCGACTACCGCTACGAGACCTTTCCCGATTTCGAGCGGATCCTGCTCGACCACGCCCTGCCGTGGTTCACGACCCCCGAGCGCTACCACGAGGCGGCCCGGGTCATGTTCGCGCGCCAGGCCGCCGAGAACATCCGCTACGTCGAGACCAGCTTCCACCTGCCGGTGACCCTGTTCGCCGGCATTCCCGGTCCGGAGATCATCGACGCCATCCGCTCGGCCGCTCCCGCCGGGCTCGAGGTGCGGGTCTTCACCGGCATGCTCCGCAGCGACTACGCCACGCCGCTGCGCGCGACGATCGACGCCCTGCACACCTGGGAACACCTGGCGGGCGTGGACCTGCACGGCTTTGAGCGGATGCCGACCGAGGCCTGGAGCGCGCCGGTCTGGGCCCGGGCCCGCGCCGCCGGCAAGGTGACCAAGTGCCACGCGGGGGAGTTCGACGGGCCCGAGCGCGTGCGCGAGGCCATCGAGCAGTTGGGCGTCCGGCGGATCCAGCATGGCGTCCGCGCGATCGAGGACCCGGCGGTCCTGGCCCTGGCGCGGGACACCGGCACGACCTTCGACGTCTGCCCGATCAGCAATGTCGGGCTGCGGGTCGCGCCCTCGATCCACGGGCATCCGCTGCGCCGGCTGCTGCAGGCCGGGATCCGCTGCACCGTGAGCACCGACGATCCCCTTTGCTTTGCGAACACGATTCTGGAAGAGTACGGGGCCTTGGCCCAAGAACTGAACTTCACCGCCGACGAACTCGCCCAGGTGGCGCGCAACGGCTGGGAAGTGGCCAGCGTGTCCGCCGAGACCCGCCGGGCGCGGATCGCCGAAATCGACCGCCTGCTCGCGGCCCAGACCGCCGCGTCCTAGCGCGCGCCCTCGCCCCTTGCTCCTCACCCACACGGTTCCGCCGGAGGCCCGCCGCCTCCGCGCCGACAAGGTTCTGGCGCTGGCCTTCCCGGAGCACAGCCGCTCGCTGCTCCAGCGCGCCTTCGCCGCGGGCCTGGTCCGGCGGAACGGCCGGCCGGTCGAGAAGAGCGACGACCTGCAGGCGGGCGACGTCCTGGAATTCGAGCTGGCGGCGGTGCTGCCCTCGACCCTCACGGCGGTCGACATCCCCCTGACGATCATCTTTGAGGACAAGCACCTGCTGGCCATCAACAAGCCGCCGGGGATGGTGGTGCACCCGGGCGCGGGCACCGGCGAGGACACCCTGGTGCACGCGCTGCTGGCGCATTGCCGCGGAACCCTGAGCGGGGTGGGGGGCGTCGAGCGCCCGGGCATCGTCCACCGCCTCGACAAGGAGACCTCCGGCGTGATCATCGCGGCCAAGACCGACGCGGCCCACCGGGCGCTGGCGGCTCAGTTTGCGGGCCGCACGGTCGTGAAGGAGTATGTCGCCCTCATTTCTGGCGCGCCGGCCCTGGAGGCGGGCTCGATCCGCGAGCCCCTGGGCCGCAGTTCCCGCCAGCGCCACCGGATGTCCGTCGTCACGGAGGAGCGCGGCGGCCGGGCGGCCCACACGGACTGGCAGGTCCTGCAGCGCTACGGCACCGTCGCGGCGCAGGTGCGCTGCATCCTGCACACCGGGCGGACCCACCAGATCCGCGTGCATCTGCGCTCGCTCGGGCATCCCCTCCTCGGGGACGCGGCCTACGGCTGGAAGGACACGCCGGCCGGGCCGAAGCCGCCGCGCGTCATGCTCCATGCCGAGCGGCTGGCGCTCGAGCATCCGGTCACCGGCCGAAAGCTGAATCTCAAGGCACCGATCCCGGCGGATTTCCGGAAGCTCGCCGCCGCCCTGAAGAAGCTCTACGGCCGCTCCAGCTCCTCCGCCGCCAGGCCCCAGCGCAGGTTGTAGAAGGAGTGCAGGTAGTCGGGAAAGTGGCCGAGTTCGGCCACGGCAATCAGGGTGGCGAGCGCCGCCGGGAAGACATCGGCGCGTCCCGCCGGCAAGCCGGCGACCTCCTTGCGGCCGGCCAGCGGCAGGCCGCCGACGGACCGCAGCATTTCCCGGAGACTCTCGACGGGCACCAGGGCGGGCGACTCCTCGAGCGGGCCCCCCGCGCGGGCGGCGAGGATCGCGCGGACGGCGGTCAGCGTGCCGCCGGTGCCGACCGCGGCCCCGCGGGCGTTCAGGGAAAAGGAGAAGCCGGCCGGGGCGAAGGCCGCGCGGACCTGCGCCGCCACCGCGGCGGCGTCCGCCGCCGTGAACGGGGCGGCGGAATCGGCCACGCACTTCTCGGTCAGTCGCACGCAGCCCAGGGGGAGGCTGATCTCCTGCACGGCGCGGCGGTCGCGAAAGACGAGGCTTTCCAGGCTGCCCCCGCCGAGGTCGAAGACGTAGAAGTCGCGCAGGGCCGCGAGGGCCGGGTCCGCGGTGAGTCCGCGGCCGATCAGGTTGGCCTCCTCCGCGCCGGTGAGGATCCGGACGGACAGGCCCGTGGCGGCCCGGACGGCGGTCCGGAAGTCGGCGCCATTGGTCGCGTCGCGCACGGCGCTGGTGGCGACGAGGACGATGGGCCGGGCGGCCAGCCGGATCGAATCGGCGACCAGTTCCCGCACGGCGGCCACGCCGCGCGCCATGCCCTCGTCGCTCAGCCGGGGCGCAGCCTGGCTGATGCCCGCGCTGATCCGCGTGTCGAGGGTCCGGGTGAAGACGGCTTCCATCCGGCCGCGCCCGCTGCCTGCGGCCACGAGCAATTTGATCGAATTGCTGCCGATATCAATGATCGCGACCGGGGAAGGCATGGGGGGTGCATTATAGCACGAAGCCTGCCGGACTGATGACGAGGACAAATTCACCCTTGAGGCTGCCCCGCGCCAGGCGCGCCTGCACCTCGCCGGCCGGCCCGACCAGGAAGGTCTCGTAGAGCTTGGTGACCTCCCGGGCCACGCAGACCGCGCGCTCGGGCCCGAGGGTCGTGACGATCTCCGCCAGCGCCTTTTCGATCCGGTGGCAGCTCTCGTAGAGGACAAGCGTGTAATCGAAATCCCGGTACTTCTCGAAGAACGCGACCCGGGCGGAGGACTTGGGGGGCAGGAAGCCGACAAAGAGGAATCCGTTGGTGGGCAGGCCGCTGGCGCTCAGGACGGCCGTCAGGGCGCTCGCTCCCGGCACGGGCACGACCGGAAGGTTCCGGCGCCGGCAGGCGCGGACCAGCCGGAAGCCCGGGTCGCTGAGGCCGGGGGTGCCGGCGTCGCTCACGACCGCCATGCTGGCCCCCGCCGCCAGGCGCTCGACCAGCCGCTCCGCCGCCTCGGCCTCGTTGTGCTCGTGATAGGAGACCAGCTCCCGGCGGAGGCCGAGCCGGGTCAGGAAGGGTCCCGTCGTGCGGGTGTCCTCGCAGGCGATCACATCCACCGCCCCCAGGATCGCGCGGGCCCGCTCGGTCAGGTCGGAGAGGTTCCCGATCGGCGTGGCCACCACGTAAAGGTGGCCGGGCTGCGGGAGGAGCGAATCAGACAAGGACATCCCGCGAGCCGGAGCGCAGGCCCGACCCTCTAGTGCATGTTGCCGGAGCCCATGCCCGGCACCTGGTTTTCCCAGTTGGCGGGGCGGCTCCACGGAATGGACGAGTCCTTCGGGGTCTCAGTCGAGCAGCCGGCCACGAAGGCGGCGGTGGCTAGCAGGAGGAGGCTGAGGAGGGTCTTCGCGAAAGCGTGCATGGGTCGAAAAGCTAACGGGGAGGCGGGAGGGCGATCAAGCTTGATAGGTCGACTCGAACCACGGGGTCCGGGCGTGCTTTTTTACGAGGTCATTCGCCGCGAGATGTTCCAGGATTTTGAAGGCCAGCTCCGGGTCGCCGCCGACCGACTGGGCCAGCTGCTCGGCGGTGAAGGCCTGGCCGGGGGCCGCCCGCAGGGCGGCGGAAAGCTTGAGCTTGAGCGCGATGACGCTGCTGGCGGCCTTCTTGCCCGCCTCGACGCCGGGCTGGTGGTAGGCGTTGACGTCGATCAGGGAGGCATAGAGGCCGACCACCCGCTCGTAGAGCGCGATCAGGCCGCCCACGCTGCGGGGCGAGACGTCGGCCAGGGTGATCGTGACCGACCAGCGGTCCTTTTCCGAGAGGGCGTCGCGGGTGCCGAGGTAGAAGCCCTGGAGGAAGTCGCCGGAGGTGACGTCCGGGGCGACCTCGAGGCTCGGGCCGGCGCGGTCCTCCAGCACCTCGACAAAGGTGACGAAGAAGTTCTTCACGCCCTCGCGCAGCTGCTGCACGTAGGCGTGCTGGTCGGTCGAGCCCTTGTTGCCGTAGACGGCGATGCCCTGGTCGACCTCGCGGCCCTGGCGGTCCTTTTCCTTGCCCAGGGATTCCATCACCAGCTGCTGGAGGTAGCGGGAGAAGAGGAGGAGCCGGTCCTTATAGGGCAGGACCACCATGTCCTTGGCGCCCACCCCGTTGGTCGCGAAATGCCACATGAGGGCGAGGAGGGCCGCCGGGTTCTTGGCGGTGACGGCCTGGCGGGTCACCTTGTCCATCGCGGCGGCACCCGCCAGCATCTGGTCGATCTTGATGCCCTGGAGGGCGGCGGGGAGGAGGCCGACTGCGCAGAATTCGCTGGTGCGACCGCCGACCCAGTCCCACATGGGGAATCGGGCGAGCCAGCCCTCCTGCTGGGCGGTCTGCTCGAGCTTGGAGCCCGCGCCGGTCACCGCGACGAAATGCTTCGTATAGTCGAGCCCGGCAGCCTGGAAGGCGGCGGCGGCCTCGAGCATGCCATTGCGCGTCTCCTGGGTCCCGCCCGACTTGGAGATGACGACGACCAGGGTCTGCGCCAGCCGGCGGCCGATCTGCTTGAGGACCAGGTCCATGCCGTCCGGATCGGTGTTGTCGAAGAAGTGCACCGCCAGCTTGTCGCGGCCCTTGCCGCGGCGGCCGAGCGCCTGGCTCACGAACTGCGGCCCGAGGGCCGAGCCGCCGATCCCGATCACGAGCAGCTCCTTGAACTTGCCCGCCGGGCTCGCGATCTGGCCCCGGTGCACCTGGGCGGCGAAGTCCTTGATCCTGGCGAGGGTGGTGGAGATCTCCTCGGTCAGTTCCGGCGTGGGGGCCAGCTGCGGCGCGCGCAGCCAGTAGTGCCCGACCATCCGGTCCTCATCCGGGTTGGCGATGGCGCCATTCTCGAGGGCGTCCATCTCATTGAAGGCCTTCTGCATGGCCGGCTCCATCCGGGCGAGGAAGTCGTCCGGGAACGGGATCCGGCTGATGTCGAGGGCGAAGCCCAGGGCGGGATTCTGGTAATAGAGGGCCTTGAAGCGCGTCCAGGACATGGGAGGGAGGGGGTTGGGACTCAGAATTTGTCGGTCACCGCGCCCTGGGAGGCGTCGGTCACGAGGCGGGCGTACTTGGCCAGGGCGCCGCGCATCTCCTTCGGCGGCTTCGGCTTCCATGACTTCAGGCGGGCCTTGATCTCCTTGGCGGGAAGGTCGAGCGAGAGCGCGTTCTTGACCGCGTCGATCGTGATGGGGTCGCCGTTCTTGATGATCGCGATCGGTCCGCCGGTCGCGGCCTCGGGCGTGATGTGGCCGACCACGAAGCCATGGCTGCCGCCGGAGAAGCGGCCGTCGGTGATCAGGGCCACGGTCTGGCCGAGGCCCTTGCCCATGACGGCGCTGGTCGGCGCGAGCATCTCGCGCATGCCGGGGCCGCCCTTGGGGCCCTCGTTGCGGATCACGATGACGTGGCCCGCCTTCACCTTGCCATTGAGGATGGCGTGGAGGGCCGTCTCCTCGCTTTCGAAGACGATGGCCTTGCCCGAGAACTTGAGGCCCTCCTTGCCGGAGATCTTCGCCACCGCCCCGCCCGGCGAGAGATTGCCGTAGAGGATGCGCAGGTGACTGTCGGGCTTGATCGGGTTCGAGAGGGGGCGGATGACGTCCTGGTCGGTGGGATAGGCCCCGGCCGACTTGAGGTTCTCCGCGAGCGTCTTGCCGGTGACGGTGAGGCAGTCGCCGTGCAGGAGGCCCGCCTCGAGCAGCATCTTCATCAGCGGCGGCAGGCCGCCGATCCGCACCAAGTGCGACATGCCGTACTTGCCGGAGGGCCTGAGGTCGGCGAGCACCGGCACGCGCTTGCCGATGCGGGTGAAGTCGTCGAGGCCCAGCTTCACGCCGGCCGAGTGGGCCACGGCGAGGAGGTGGAGGACGGCGTTGGTCGAACCGCCGAGGGCGATCGAGACGGTGATGGCGTTCTCGAACGCCTTCTTGGTCAGGATGTCCTTGGGCCGGATGCCGGCCTTGAGCAGATGCAGCGCCGCGGCGCCCGCCCGGCGGCAGTCGTCCTTCTTCTCGTGGCCGACCGCGAGTTGGGCCGAGCTGTTGGGCAGCGAGAGGCCGAGCGCCTCGATGGCGCAGGCCATCGTGTTCGCGGTGTACATGCCGCCGCAGGAACCCGGCCCGGGGATCGAGCAGGCCTCGACCGCCTTCAGGCCGGCGTCGTCCAGCTGGTGGGCGGCGTGCCTGCCCACCGCCTCGAACACGGAGACGATGTCGCACTCCTTCTTGGACTCGGGATGGATGCCGGGCAGGATCGTGCCGCCGTAGACGAAGACCGACGGCCGGTTGAGGCGCGCGAGCGCCATCACGCAGGCGGGCATGTTCTTGTCGCAGCCGCCGATCGCGACCCCCGCGTCGAAGCCCTCGGCGCCGGCGACCGTCTCAATGGAGTCGGCGATCACCTCGCGCGACACCATGGAATACCGCATGCCGGGCGTGCCCATGCTGATGCCGTCGGAGACGGTGATCGTGCCGAAGATGATGGCTTTGCCGCCGGCCGCGTCGACGCCGGCCGCGGATTCCCGGGCGAGCGCGTCGATGTGCATGTTGCAGGGCGTGACCATGCTCCAGGTGGAGGCGACGCCCACGACGGGCTTGTGGAAATCGGCGTCCTGGAAGCCGACCGCTCGCAGCATGGAGCGATTGGGCGCGCGGTCGGGACCATCGACCACGATCGCGGAATATTTACGCCGGGGATCGGAGGGAGCAGCACTCATGGGAAGGGGCATAATGAGACCGCCGGGCGCGGGTTTGCCAACCCGAAGTCGAAAAAATCCTTCCGGCCGGGCGGCCGGGCCCGGGGCGGGCGCCAGTCCCTTATTGACGCCCGGCGCATTCCGAGAGATTTCAGGCCCCATGGCCTTCGATCTGAAGAGAGTCCTGAAAGCGCTGCTGTTTTCCTCCAGCCAGCCGCTGTCCATCAAGGACGTCCAATCGGCCATGGCGCGGTTCCACGAGACCTCGGCTCCGGTGCTGCCGGAGCTGCCGGAGGCGGACGGGACGGCGGCCCCGGCGGCGGAGGCGCCACCGGAAGTGCCGGCGGCCGAGGAGGCCGAGGTGCTGGTCGAGCCGATGGAGGACGCCGCGCTTTACCGCGACGTGCCTTCGCTCATCACCGCGGCGCAGATCCGCGAGGCCATGGACCAGATTGCGGCCGAGCTCAGTGCGGCCGACGAGGGACTTTTGCTGATCGAGGGGTCCTCGGGCTATCGCCTGGCGACCCACCCGCGGTTTGCCCGCTGGGTGCGGATTCTCCGCCAGGAGCCCACCCCGGCCCGCCTGAGCCAGTCGTCGCTCGAGACGCTGGCGGTCGTGGCCTACCGGCAGCCGGTGACCCGGACGGAGATCGAGTCGATTCGCGGCGTCGCCGCGGAGGCGGGCCTGGCGCGGCTGCTCGAGCGGGAGCTGGTCGCGATCACCGGCCGGGCGGATCTGCCGGGCCGGCCCCTGCAGTACGGCACCACCGACAAGTTTCTCGAATTCCTCGGCCTGCGTTCGCTCGACGAGCTCCCCGCTTCCGATGTCCTGACCTCGCGGCAGATCGATGACTGGCTCAAGAAGGCCGAGAGCCCGCACCGGCCGGACGACGCCGCCATGGGCCTGGAGACGGAGCTGCCGCTCGAGACCGCGCCCGCGGCCGCCGCGCCGGAGCCGGCGGCCGCCGCCGCACCGAAGGAAACTGCCCCATGAGCCTGGCGCCCCTCCGCGAGAAGATCGACGGCCTCGACCGGCAGCTGGTCGACCTGATCAACCAACGCCTCACGCTCGCGGCCGAGATCGGCCGGATCAAGCGCAGCCAGGGCGGCGAGATCTACGTGCCCGAGCGCGAGGACGCCGTCCTGCGGCAGGTGGCCGCACACAACACCGGGCCGCTCCGGCCGGAGGCCCTGCGCGCCATCTACCGGGAGATCATGTCGGCCGCCATCGCGCTCGAGAAGCCGCTCTCGGTCGCCTACCTGGGGCCGGAGGCGACGAACACCCACGCCGCCGCGATCAAGAAGTTCGGGGCGAGCGTCGACTACCAAGCGCTCGGCACGATCGCCGATATCTTCACCGCGGTCGAAAAGGGCGAGGCGGACCTGGCGGTCATCCCGATCGAGAATTCGACCGAGGGCAGCGTGCGCGAGACCCTCGACAGCTTCGTCGAAAGCGACCTGAAGGTCGTGGCCCAGATCCACCTCGAGATTTCCCACGCCCTCATTTCACGCTCCCCGCTGGAGAAGATCACCCGGGTCTACTCAAAGGACCAGGCGCTGGCGCAGTGCCGGCAGTGGCTGCAGCGGCATCTGCCCCATGCCCAGCTGGTCGAGGCCCCGAGCACCGGACGCGCGGTCGAGATCGCCAAGGACGACCCGACGGTCGCGGCGGTGGCCGGCGAACTGGCGGCCGACCACTACGGGGTGCCCGTGGTCGCGCGCAACATCCAGGACCGCGCGGACAACACCACCCGCTTCTTCGTCCTGGCCCGCAAGCCCGCCGGCCCGGTCGGCCACGGCAAGGATGCCACGAGTTTCCTGATTTCCCTCGGCGAGGAGGCGGCCGCGCATTCCGGCGCGCTGCTCAAGATGCTGATGCCGCTGGCGGAGCGGGGCATCAACCTGTCCAAGGTGGAGTCGCGCCCGAGCAAGCGCCGGCCGTGGGACTACTATTTCTTCATCGATGTCACCGGTCACTACGAGGATCCGGCGATGAAGGCCGCGGTCGCGGAGCTGAGGAAATTCTGCCCGGTGGTGAAGTGGCTCGGCAGCTATCCCGCCACGGGCTGACCCGCGGCTGATCCCCTTGGGCCGCATGCTCCGCGCGATCGATGCCCACGTGCATCTCTATCCGCCGGAGGTGAACGGCGATCCGCTCGGCTGGGCCGAGACGCACGGCGAAAGGCACTGGGCCCTCCTGTGCGGCCGGCAGCGGGCCGGCCGGCCGGTCCAGACGTTCCCGGCGGTGGGCGAACTGCTGGCGGCGATGGATGCGGCCGGGATTGAGCGCGCGGTCCTGCTCGGCTGGTACTGGGAGACGCCGGGCAGCTGCGCCTGCCAGAACCGCTTCTACGGCGAGTGCCTGCGGGCGCATCCAGACCGCCTTTCGGCCTTCGCCACGTTCCATCCCGCCGCGGGGTGGGAGGGGGTCCGCGCCGAAATGCAGCGGTCCCGCGAGGAGGGCCTGCGCGGGCTGGGCGAACTTTCGCCCCACGCGCAGGGCTTTGGCCTGGCCGACCCGGTCTGGAACCAAGCCCTTGCGCTGGCCGGGGAGTGGCGCTGGCCGGTCAACCTGCATGTCACGGATCCGGCGAGCAGGCCGTTTCCGGGGCGGATCCAGACGCCGCTCGAGGATTTTCCGGCGCTGGCCGACCGCTTCCCCGGGGTGACGTTCATCCTGGCCCATTGGGGCGGCCTGCTGCCGGAACGGCTGGCCGCCCGGGCGATCCCGCCCAATATTTTTTATGATACCGCGGCGTCCCCGCTTCTGTACGACCCGGGTGTCTGGCGGCGGATGGTCGCCGTGGTCGGGGCGGAGCGGATCCTCTTCGGCTCGGACTATCCCCTGAACCTGTATCACCGGATCGATCCCGCCCCCAACCTGGCGCGATTTGCCGCGGAAGCCCGTGCCGCCTTGCTCGGGCCCGCACAGGAGCCAGTCCTCCGGGGAAATATTCAGCGGCTTCTGCCCGGTCTCTGACGGGGACTTTTCGGAACCTCGCGCCCCCTGCTGGGTCGCATTTTCTCAGTTGCCAATGATCCTAAAATATAGCGGTCTGACCCTTCCGGTTTGTCTCCTTTACCTTTCATAACTCGCGCTCGGTCAACCCGGCTCCTC